>JAHFQA010000007.1 GCA_023266475.1 Candidatus Woesearchaeota archaeon
TTTACGTATAAAATTATTTTGTTAAATCTCTTCCTTTAAATTTGCAGTAACAACCATTGTTAATGTAGATTGTATTTCTTTTTTGTCTTTCCTGAAATTCAAAACAAACTCATGAAACTCATCGACATTCTCGAATTTCAGCTTTATAAGCATATCATATTCTCCAGTCACTCCAAAAACTTCCTTCACATGCTTATTTTGCAGAATTTTGTTGTCAATATATTCAGTTGTTCCTCCTTTGACAAGCATGAAAACAATAAAATTTTCGCCTACAGCTTTGTTGTCCAGCTTTATCGTAAATTTTTCTATTACTTTGTCTTCAATTAATTTCCTGATTCTTTGATGGACAGTGCTGGGCCTTATCTTGGTTTTTTTTGCTATTTCCCTTATGGGTTCCCTAGAATCTTCCTTAAGAATTTCTATTATTTTCTCGTCTTTGTTGTCAATCTCCATAGGGTCTTAAAGGCTCCCTGCAGTTAGAACTCAATATAGGGGGAAGTTATTGCACGGGAGCCCCTAACAATTTTAGTAATTTTCCAGCTAATATTTAAATTTTTCTATTTTTGTCCAGTTTTTATAAAAAATTATGGAAATTTTCTAATATTTTATGAAAAAAATATATAAATATCTACTATTAACGTTTGCTTGGTGATTCTTATGGACAAAGGCGCTAATTATGAAGTAAAAGATTTAAAATTGGCAGAGCAGGGAAAATTAAACCTCGAGATTGCTGAATCAAGAATGCAGGCACTGATGAAGGTCTGCCAAAGATTTAAGGCAGAAAAGCCTCTAAAAGGAACAAGAATTGGAATGGCATTGCATGTTACAAAAGAAACTGGCATTCTTGTAAGAACGTTAATTGCAGGAGGTGCAGAAGTTGCAATCACTGGCTGCAATCCATTAAGCACACAAGATGATGTAGCAGCAGCGCTTGCACAAGAAGGAATAAAAGTTTGGGCATACAAAGGGGAATCAAAAGACGACTATTACATGTACATAAATAATGTAATTGCCTTCAAGCCAAACATTACAATTGACGACGGCTGTGATTTAGTTAGTGAAATTCACAAGAAACATCAGCATTTGATCAAGGACATGATTGCAGGCTGCGAAGAGACAACAACAGGAATCATAAGATTAAAGGCTATGGAAAGGGATAATGCGCTAAAATATCCAATGATTGCTGTCAACGACAACAAAACAAAGCATTTGTTGGATAATTATATAGGAACAGGTGAATCAACTTGGGATGGTATTAAAAGGGGAACTAATGTACTTGTAGCTGGCAAAAATGTTGTTGTGGCCGGGTATGGCTCTTGCGGAAAAGGAGTTTCGCTGAGAGCAAAAGGCATGGGCGCTAATATTATTGTAACTGAAGTTGATCCATTTAGAGCTTTACAGGCATTATATGATGGCTATCAAGTCATGAAAATGGATGATGCAGCAAAAATCGGAGATATCTTTATAACCGTAACTGGAGATATTAATGTTATAAAGACAAGACACATGGAAAAAATGAAAGATGGAGTAATCATCTGCAACTCCGGCCACTTTGACGTGGAGATTGATTACAAAGGATTGAAAGCAATAGCTAAGAGTGTAAAAGAAGTAAGACCATTAGTTGAAGAATTTACATTAAAGAATGGACACAAAATAACTTGTCTTGCACAAGGGCGGTTAGTTAATTTGTCCCTTGGCGAAGGGCATCCTAGCGAAGTTATGGATACTTCATTTTGCGGACAAGCATTAGCTTGCGAATATGCAACAAAAAATAAAGGAAAAATGAAGCCAGAAGTAATTCAGCTTCCGGAGGTAATAGATAATACTATTGCAGAGCTTAAGTTGGAAGCCTATGGCGTTAAAATAGATGAATTAGATGAAGAACAGATTAAATATCTAAATAGTTGGGAAGAGGGCACTTAATTTTTTAGAATAATCAAAGCAATAAAAAATAAAACTAATAAATCATAACGAAGCAAAATTAACAAATCGAGAGCAACTTTAGGCTGCAAATTGCTAAAAGTAACTGCTTTTGATTTTTTTATTGAATATCACAAAAATCAAAGATTCATAGTAAATTAAAAATTTACGAGTGTGCTCAAAAATCTTTGATATTTGACATTTGGGAACTTGAAAATTTTTAAGTAATAGGCGAGCGAATTGGCAATAGGAGCAAACCGAGCACTAAATAATGTTGCGAAGCAACGGATTGAATCAAAAGTTAAAATTATTCAAAATTTTTACTTAAACACAGCTTCTTCCTTCTCAATAAGTGAAAATGGAGTCTGGTCGTATAATACCTTTAATCCATCTGGACCAATTGTAATTGGATAGACATCCAAGCTGTGGTCTTGCCCCCTGAGCTTTGCAACTGTCAGCACCCTTTCAAAATAAGATCCCTTTCTGATTCTTGAAAGCATAATAATTCCTTCAAAAACAAAATCCATCATGTCATAAGTTAACCTGTCAAAATCGCTGACAGGCCTTTCAGATACTACCATAAATGTAACTCCAGCTCCTCTCATTTGCTGTATGAAAATAAGAACTTGCCTCCTAAATTCCATGCTATTTCCATCTAATCTGGGGTACAAATACTCAAAAAATGTTAATGAGTCAAGAGCAACCCTTTTAATGCTGTTTCTCTTTATAGTATCAAGAAGCCCCTTTAAGGATGCAATCCCTCCTTTTAATGTTGCTAATGGCTTTTGTGCAAGAATTATTTTTCCTTTGTCAATCATGGACCGAATGTCCATTCCAAGGTTGCTTGCACTCTGCTCTAATACGTCAAGGCTTTCTTCTGTGCTAATAAATATTCCATTTTCGTTGCAATCTTTTGCTCCGAAATATACAAACTCCAATGCAAGCAGCGTTTTGCCTGTGCCAGGCGCTCCTGTGATCAAAACAGAAGAATTCCTTCTTAGGCCACCCTTAAGAACATGGTCCAATCCCGGTACTCCAGTCTTTATACGCTCAATTGCCAAAAAAAATCACCCTTTTTATTATTGTCAAAAACCATCCATCAGAGATGAGTGGCATGTTATATTTATGTATTTGTTACTTTATCGGTAGTTCTTCGAAAAATTGTTGAATTTTCGGAGTGCTCAAAAATCTGTGATTTTTGACATCTGATTCAGCGAATGTTTCGCAATGTGAAACTCACGAACGTAGTGAGATTATCCACCACTAGTTTGCCACCAATCATAGATTTGGTGGAATTCTAACTCATTTAACTTATACTCATATAAAAGATTTATGTTTTTAACGCTTTAATACGAAAAGTTTATATTCATAGTAATAGAATTATTAATCAAAAAAGTGGTGAAGATGCTGGAATTAAAAGAAAGTTTCAAAAAAGAGATTAAAAGCCTGCAGGACTACATAATTCTATTGGCAGTTGATGCGAAAAATTATCAAAAGACAAGCATTGACGTGCTTAAGTTTCTTGTCAGCGATCAGCACATTCCTGGAGTTTACGTGACACTAAACAAGCCATATGAGATTATGCTCAGAAATCTTTTAAGCAGCAATATTGATCCAAGGTTGGTTATCTTTATTGATGCCACCTCTAGGCAAGAAGGTGCAAAAAAGGTTGAAAATTGCTTGTACATTGGAAACCCAGAAAAATTAAGCGACTTGTCAGTTGCAATGGACCAGGCAATTAAGGCGCTCCCAACAGAAAAAAAATTCCTCATTTTTGATTCATTAAATACGCTTGCTATTTTCAACAAGCCAGCTACAGTGGCCAGATTTATTTATTTTTTGACTTCTAAGATGAGGGAGTGGAAAATAATGGGCATTATTTTAACGCTTGAGAAAGAAACAGACATGTCTTTGATGGATGAGCTGACTCAATTTGCTGACGCCCGCATAAACATTGGAGGTGAACAATAATGGTCAGTACGCTTATTCTAATTGGATTCTCAACCATAATTTTCGGCGTTGCTTCTTTGGTTTTGATTTCAAAAGCAAGGAACAGACTGAGCCAAGGCTCAATAAGAAGGTATATGGACAATTTTGCCGTATGCCTTGCTTTCATTGTAATTTTTTCAGTGTGGCAGACTATAAGGAGCCTTCTAGGCATTGACATAAATGTATCAGAATTTATAACCTATCCAGAATATATATTCCTGATTTTCGCTTACATAGCGTTTATTATAGCATCTTTCAGGGTTACAAAAATAAGCACTGAATTCGGATTCAAGGAAGATGGAAGAAAAATAGCAGAGATTGTAAAAGAAAAAGCTACAAATTCTAAACCGCTAAAATTGCAGAAAAAAAAGAGTTAAAATGCAATTAAAATCACAGGTCAGTATTGAGTATATGCTTATAATGGGATTTGTAACCGTGATGGCAATACCATTATTAATTCTTTATTTTGAATATTCCTCCAGCGCAAGAGACTCTGTTGCAACAAGCCAAGCGCTTCAGATTGCCAGAAAAATAGTTGACTCAGCAGAATCAGTGTATTATCTAGGCCAGCCGTCCCAAACTACTTTAAAGCTTAATTTCCCTGATGGAATCTACTCAGCCAACCTTTCAAGCAAGGAAGTTGTCTTCAAGGTAAAAGTAGAGGCTGGAGTTACTGACGTGATTCAAATTTCCTCTGTCAATATTACAGGAAACTTGCCAACTTCACCAGGAATACATATCATAACAATTCAAGCTCAAAATGGCTTTGTTCAGATAACATCAAATTAAAAAAGAGGTGGATTATGGATTCTAAAGCACAAATAAGTGCTGAATTTATTATTTTTTTAGGGTTGGCATTCCTGATAGCGCTGTCCTTTGAGTTCATATCTTTAGATCAGCTGAATGATTTCAGGCTGCAAAAGGAAAATGAAGCAATAAAAGATGTAGCAATAAAAATTCAGAAAGAACTGCTTACAGCAGCGGTTGTTGAAGATGGCTATGTAAGAACCTTTATTATTCCTGATGCGCTCGACAACATAAACTATTCTTTAACTCTTCAAAATTCAACGCTTACAGTCCAATCAAAAAATAGCATCTACATTGCAGCCATTCCAGCAGTTTTAGGCAATTTGAATAAAGGCTCAAATTTAATCAATAAGACCGGGGGTGTTGTCCATATCAACTAAGGCCCAAGCCTTTTTCATGGACTTTGCAATAGCTTTGATGTTGTTCGTAATTACATTGGTCGTTTACTATAGCTATATTGATAACTTTAATAAAGAGGACAAAGGAGATTTGAATATTATCCAGTCTGATTCAAAGGCAATTTCATCTTCTCTGGTTTTAAGCGGCTACCCAAGCAATTGGGACAATTCAACAGTTGTAAGAATAGGGATAGCTGACGACCAAACACTTAACTTAACAAAACTTAGGTATTTTAAGGAGCTTAACTATTCAAGAACGAAAAAATATTTTGGAACAACATTTGATTATTTTGTTTTTTTTGTTAACAGCAAGGATGAAGTCCAAAACATTATGGGTATATGTGGAGTTGGAAGCCCTATGGTAAGCACTTCTTATAACGTAAAGAGTGCATATTATTACAATGACCCTGCTAATTCCTTGTTAAAGAATTATATGATTAATGCTTTTAATTCCGACATTTATTTTGACGATATCAACATGCTTTCAAGCAATTTAAGCAAATATAGCCTAGTTATGTTAGAAAATCCATTATTAAGTTCTATTGAATTCAACAATTACAAAAGTAGTTTGGAAAATTACTCATCTAATGGCGGACTATTGATAATAAGCGGGGAATTAGCAAGTTCTCCTCCAAACAATATGGTTGGAGCGAATTTCCAGAAAAAAACAGGCCAGTCACAAAGCCAAAGGACAGCAATCGTTAATGGCACAGACTCTTATCTGCATATTACAGCTGGCCAAATCCTTGTATTTAATGAATATAATTATGTTGAAAACGCATCAGCTTCTAACTTTAAAGCGCTGGCAACATTCAATCAGACTGACGACAAGGCAATCGCAAAATGGAAATATGGCAATGGAACAATTTATTTTTTCGGCGGCTTTGATGCCATTTATTCTAATGGGAATTTCACTAAACTTATTGAGGATGGCGCAGCAGGTCTTGTGGGAGGAACTTGTCAGCCAATTAATGTCTCAAGCACAGGGCTGAAAAAACTTGTGAGGACTGTGCGCTATCTAAGCTACAATTCAAGGCTGACCAAAATGATATTATACTTATGGCAGTAATAGATAGAAAAATTAATTTAAGCAAAAAAAGTTTATGTATTTATAACATGAAAAAAGCTGTGTTTTTTACAATTGACAGTGTGCTAGCATCAGGAATTATAATAGTTGCTGTACTGCTTGTGGCAAATTTTTATTCTGTAGAGCAGCAAAAATCCAATCTAAATTACGCTTCTCAGGATATTGTAAGGGTATTTTCAACCATGGTAGTTGGGCAGGTAAATAATGACTACATCAATTCCCTTATTTCAAGCGGCCTTATTGCGAATGTAAACAATACTATAATCGAGCAAATTGGCGAGTTCTGGGCAGATGGAAATGCAGATCTGGCAAAAAATTTTACAAGAAACCTGACAGAGGATATTATACCAGGCATTTTTGGTTTCAGCATTCTTGTTAATGGTGAGGAAATATATTCAAGGAACACTCCTTCAATTAGGGCATTGGTTTCCTCCAGAAAACTTGTGAGCGGAATTGCAAAGGCCAAGCCTACTCAAGGCTTTACAGGAAGAGTCTTATTAAATGGAATCAAAAGCAAGAAAACAAATGCTTATGTTTATTTTGGAGGGTATGAAGGTGATGGTAATTTAACAAAGAAACTAATCCTGCCGAATGATGTCATTTCTATTAATAGCTCATATCTGGAAGTTGATGCCGCCTCAAATTTTAACCTGTATATTAACAATATCTTTTCCGGCACTTATGCAAAAGGTTCTGGTGGCGGTGGCAATATGCTCGCCGATAAGTGGAATATCAGCAATAATTATATTCAAAATTTTGTTTCAGGCGCCAATACTATAATTATAAACTTTACTGGCAATGTAAGCAACAGCATTGCTGGTGGATTCTTAAGGGTAACTTACATTACATCTTCTTATAACGATACCCAAACTCCTGGATACACCAAAGAGTATCTTCCTGGAATTGATGGCGTCATAAATCTTTACTCCTCCTTTTATTCCCCTTTAGGATTGAATAATATGGGAATTTTTCTTCACTACTTAAGTCCCTACCAACTTTACCTTACAATAGGAAATACAACAGTTTTTGAGAGCAATGGCTCAGCAGGAGAGCAGCAAATTTCAATTAATACTTCAAATTTGTCAGGCATGCTGGACTATAGCGCATTAGCTGACAAGACAGTTCCACTAAGAATGGGATTAAAAGTCTTAACTTACGGAGGCCAAGGGACAAAAGCAGACGCTGTTTTGATAACAGACAGGACAGGAAGCATGGACAGTTGTGACATCACTGTGAATTGTACATCCGGGCTTTGCGATTCTGATTCTGCTGGAGGCTGTCATGACAGAAGGGACAATGTTGCAATAAAATCTGACAAAAAATTCATAGATACAGTTTTGAGCTTATCAGGAAATAATGTTGGATTAGTTGGGTTTGGTCAAAGCCTTCAGCCTTACTGCGATTTTCATGATTTAAGTTCTGATAATGCATCATTAAAATATCAAGTTAGCAATTACTCAAATGCATTTTGCGGATACACCTGCATCTCTTGCGGAATTTTAGATGCAACAGAGCTTTTAACTGAACAACAAACATTATATGGGTTAAATCAAACGTCGTTTAAGAATACAACACAACGTACAGTTGGCGACCCCCCAAATCCTGTTTCTGTAAAAGAAACTCTTCCTATTGCAGTGGACAAAACAAAATTCATAAAATCCAGACTGACAATTCTTGGCAGGAGTGTTAATGTTGATAATGGTTATCTGCAATGTGTATATTTGAATAATAAGTATATTGGAAGAATGTGCGACAGCATATCTGATTGGCATACTTGCTCTTTCCCTTTAAAGCCAGACTGGTTTAGTAATTCAAGTACCAATAATATCACAATAACAGGCGGCACCACAAGTGGATGCAATGCTACTTCAGGCACAAATGATAACTGGGATTTTAAGGATGTGAAAATAACAACTTGGCAGACCAAAAATTCTGCAGTGAGTTTGACGTATAATTTTTCAAATGCCACCAACACCACAGTAGGAGACTCTCCAAACCCAAACATAGCTTCAGTCAACCTAAGCATCATAAGCAATGTCACTAAAATTAAATCTGCCACAATAGAGTTTGAAGCCATTGATGTTGATCCAAGTTATTTTGATTGTGTTTATATAAATGGAAATTATGTCGGCAGGGTAGATTATCAAAAATGGAACGGCACAAACCTATGGCAGAAGGTGCTTTTTGATGTGCCTGCAGTGTGGATAAGTAATGGCAAGAATCAAATAAATATAACAGGCGGCACTACTTCCGGATGCAAGAGAACTTCTGGAACAAATGACCAGTGGAAATTTAGAAACGTAAATTTGAGCATTATTACTTCTGACGAAGGAAGTTTATACGACAGATTTAAATCAATGCTCGTTATGAGCGACGGCGAGGCAAACACAAAAATTGGAGATGGAGCAGGTCTTGATTCTGCTGGAGCAAGAAATGAGACTGTTGCAAAGGCTTGTGAAGCCCATGACTTATATGGAATTAATATTTTTGCTGTGTTATTTGGTGATACCACTAACAGCAATGCTGTCAGGACATTAAACCAAACGGCTTGCTGTGACGATTGCTCGCACTTTTATACAAGTAATGATTCAGCTAGTTTGCTTGATATTTACACCGAGATTGCCCAGTCAATTATTAATATCGGATTTTCGTCACAATCAATAAATATTACCGGAGGCAATATTCAGAAAACAACGCTTTTTCCCGACTCTTTCATTGAGTTAAATTATTCTATTTTACAGCCTTCTTTTAATAAAATACCATTGTCTTTTGAAACAGACCGGTTTAATAATAATATATCGACTGGAACACTGTACATATATCCAAATACCTCGGTTTTAGATGCAAAAGTAACTTCTTATTCAGGCAACAAATGGACAGACAATTTGGTAGTCAATGGGAATAATGTATACAGCCTGAATGTCTACAATTCGAACTATCTAATATTAGGTGATCCATTTATCGTTAATTTGCCAACTAGCCTAATAAACGAAGGAAGCAACACAATCACTATAAGCACAGGGCTTAACTCAACAAGCCCCACAGGTGGCTCAAATGACAGCAGGGCTTTATACACTTTATTGGTAAATGGATATGCTGACTACAGCGCTGTTGTTGCAAAATCAGAAGGCTGCAGTTGGACTGTGTCTTTTGAAGATGAATCATCTTCATCAATAAAAGTCCCTCCTGATTACAGCGGAGCAGACATATGCAGCTATGCAGCCAAGACATTTGACGCAAATGACGCCCTGGACAATGCAGCTTATCAGTTGTTTAGAAACCTCGATATAGACAAAGACGGCAAACTGGATGTGAACATTGAAGAAAAAAATCTTAATATCAATGCATTTAGCATATCCAAAGTTCCTTCTCTTTGGGGCCCTGCAATAATTGAAATAAGGGTATGGGGTTAATATGCCAAAAAAAGCAATTTTTTATACAACAGCTGCAATTGCACTAACAATAGTGATAATAGTTACATTCAGCGCATACACCACATATAAGCTAAGCGACAAAATGGACGTAATACAGACCCGAATTGATACTGTTAACTTTTTCATTAAAGATGTTGAAAAAGACCTTAATAAAGGAGCTTATATAGCAGGATTCAGAACCCTCTTAAGTTTCAATCAATACATAACATCCAATGGAACATACATAGACGATGTAAACCTTAGGTTTAAGGAAGCTTTTCTAAATGGGACAATCAAGCAGATGCCATTAAGCTTAATGCAAGGTTCTACCTTCACTGATTGGACAAGCAGAATTTCTGCAGAAGCCAGCAAGGTAGACATTAAATTCAACCTTTCAGTAAATGACGTCAAGCTAAATCAAAGTGATCCATGGACAGTAGATATTGGATTAAATTTGAGCTTAGACATAGGGGATGTTAGAAATACAAGCTATTGGATAAGAGAAAGGTACTTGATTACCCGAATAAGCATAGCTGGTTTTGAAGACCCGCTTTACGTAATTAACACCAATGGCAGAATCACAAATCCAATAATAATATCAAACATAACTGATTTTGTTGTTAATGGAGACGTCAAAAACCTTTTAGTCCACACAAATAATTCTTATTATATCAGCCACAATGACTCGCCGAGCTTTCTGATGAGAATACAGGGAAATCTAACAAACTCAACATTCGGAATAGAGAGCCTTGTAAACCTGAACAAGCTCCAGCAGCAAGGCTTGTCAATAAAGGACAGGAGCATTGTTGACTACATATATTTCGGGACTGGAAATACCGTGAATTACAGAATTAACAACACACCAGAATGGTTTAAGATTGATGAGGGCCATTTGAATATTTATCAGGTTAGAAACATAACTATATAAAAATTAAAAAACATAACATTTTTAAATAAAGAATAACAAAAAATAATCAAGATGGAATCACAAAGCAGTTTTATAGAAACTGGTGTAGACAAATTAGTTAATCTTATTAAAGAAAGAGGAAGAATTGCATTGAGCGATGCCGCATCAGAGCTTGGAGTAAGCACAACAGTAATTCAAGAGTGGGTGGATTTTCTCGAGGATGAAGGGATTATAAGCGTTGAGTACAAGCTCACAAAGCCTTATCTTATAGATAGGAAATTAACTAAAAAAGAAGTTGAGTCAAAGGCAAAAGAATTTAGTAGCAAGAAAGAAGTATTTATCAGAAAAGCAGAAGTAAGTTTGAGTTTTCTTGAAAAGCAGGCAGACGACTTGAAAAAAGTCAAGGAGGAGTTTGACAAGCTTAAGAACGAGCTTGGTTTTGAGCTTGATACAGTAAAGGACGATTTGCAGGAACTTGAAAAATACCAGCAGCTTAAGGAGGAATTGCAAAAGCAGGTTGAAGAGCAAAAGAACGAGGCTAAATCAAGGGTAGAGGAGCTTACAAGGGAAATTATAAGGGAAGAGAAAAAATACGAGGAATTATTAGACAACCTAAAAAAAGAGCAGGATGAATTAATAAGGGAAAAATCTGAAGCTCAGTCGATCGAGGAGAGCGAAAAAATACTGAATAAAAAACTGGCAGACCTAAAAGATTTGATAAGCCAAATTGAAAAAAAGGTTTCGGACGAAGATTCATCAATTAAAAATTCAGAATCGCACATTACAAGGCTAGGCCAGCTTGCAGAAGAAATAAGGCAGCGGGCTGACGAGGAAAAGTCAATTTTAAGGCCTTTGGTAGAGAAAAGCAAAGAGCAAGGTAAAAAAGTTATGGAATTGCAGGACAAAATCGTAAAAAAAATAGGACAAAAGCAAAAAGATGTTTCAAATGTGAAAGACATAACAAAAAAAGTCAAGGATTTTTTTGACAAGAAATTGGCAGTTGTTAATTTGGTTGATAAAGTAAATAAAGACAGGGACGAATTGGAAAAAAGCCTTACCGAGCTGATAAGAAAGGCAAAATCTTTCCAGTTAACAGCTAAAACTGGTGATGTTGGCAAAGATATGCTGGAGCTTGAGAAAAAATTCGGCGAAGTTAACAAAAAGAAAGGCATATTTGAGGAGGAGCTAAAGAAATTCACTTCATTTTTCAAAAGCTGATGAAAATAAAAATAAAGAATTTGCACAATGATTAGTTTTTCGTCGAAATATATTTTAATTTAAAAAAAGAGGTGTGTATTTTGTTAGAGAGATTTAGCCATAAAAAGTCTAAGGTAGTTGCATCTCTGCATCCCAGCAAAAGCAGCCAAGAAAGTGATGTTAATGTTTTGGGTTTGTCATCACTATCTCAAAGCCAAGAGATAAAGCAAAAAAAATTCGGTTTAAGTTCTGTTTCTGTCAATAAAGAAGTTATCAGCGTTGTTGCAACATATAATTTCACATCTGATGGTATTCCGATCACAATTATAATATATAATAAAAAAGGTGAATTCGTACCCATTTACGATGTCTCAATATCGAGCATCAGCAAAAATACTGAAATAATTCTTGAAAAAATAAGAGAGGAATTGACAGCACAAGTCAGCTTAGGGATGGTTGACATCCTTACTACAAAGGACACTGGAATAATTGAGAAGAGCTTTATAGATACAATAACAACTTTAATTAACAAGCATTTTCCTGATGCCGACGAACGGACAACAAATTTTCTTAAATCATACCTTATACAGAGAAGCCTTGGGCTCGGAAGCATAGAGATTCTAATGGACGATGTGAACCTTGAGGAAATAGCAATAAATGATTCTGAAGATCCTGTTTGGGTTTATCATGTAAAATTTGGCTGGCTGAAAACAAACATAATGATGCAGAGCGAAGACCAGACAAGGCACTATGCAACAATGATAGGAAGAAGGGTTGGAAGGCAGCTTACAATTCTTGAGCCATTAATGGATGCTAATCTAAAAGGAGGAGATAGGGTAAATGCAACACTTGAGCCTATATCCATAGCCGGCAATACGATTACATTAAGAAAATTTGCAGCAAAGCCTTGGACAATAACAGATTTCATAAGCGCAAGCTCAATCTCTACAGAAGCTGCTTCATTGATTTGGCTAGGGGTGCAATACGAATTATCAACTTTGATATCCGGAGGAACAGCAACTGGAAAAACCTCAATGCTGAATGTTGTTGCAAACTTTTTTCCGCCAAATCAGAGAATTATAAGCATAGAGGACACAAGGGAAATCCAGCTGCCAAAATTCCTGCATTGGGTGCCAATGATTACAAGGCTGCCAAACCCAGAAGGCAAAGGTGAAGTTTCAATGCTTGACCTGCTTGTCAATTCATTAAGAATGAGGCCTGACAGAATAATTGTTGGCGAAATAAGAAGAAAAAGAGAAGCTGAAGTTTTGTTCGAGGCAATTCATACTGGCCATTCAGTTTATGCAACAGTGCACGCGAACGATGCTGCTGAAACCATAACAAGGCTCACTAATCCGCCCATTGAGATTCCAAAATCAATGCTGCCAGCCATATCAATGATTGTCGTGCAGTACAGGAATAGAAGAACAGGTGTAAGAAAAACTTTCCAAATAGCAGAAATTTTGCCTGACTCAGATCCAAACGTGCTTATACAGCTTGACATAAGAAAAGGTGTCTTGAAAAAAGTTGCAAATTCAAAATCACTTATGGCAACAATTGAGCTGTTCACTGGGTTGACAAGAAGCGAAATAAACAGGTCTACAAAGGAAAAAGAAATAATTTTGAAATGGATGGCCAAGAAAAATATAAACACTGTAGACAGTGTTGGAAGGGTAATGGCTGAATACTACACAAACAAAGCCAACTTAATGAGCACAGTCAAAAAAAATAAGCTACTGGGTGATTAAGATTAAAGGACGTTTTTTAAGCTCATTATTCCAGCGAATTGCGAAAGCTTCGCCCATGCTTAAGATTAAGCTTAAACAAGCCGGTATTGACGACAAGCCCGAAGACTTCATTAAAAAAACTTTTCTCTCTGCATTTTATATGACAACCGGCATAGTCATTTTCCTGTTTTTTATTCTTGCAAAATTAAACCTGCTTAAGGGTATTTTGTTCCTGATTGTTCCATTCATATTCATCGTAATGTTCTTTTACATGATAAGGCTTCCTGATCTTAGAATATCAAGACGAGAGAAAGAAATAGGCAAGGAGATTGTTTTTGCAGGCAGATTTATTATTATAGAGATTGAATCTGGGGTTCCATTGTACAATGCAATGGTCAATGTTTCAAAAAATTTTAATATTGTTGGTAGGTATTTTAAGGAAATAACTGACAAAATAGACTTAGGCACAAGCATGGAAGATGCATTAAATGAAGCGGCAGAACTGATTCCATCAGATGACTTAAGGAAGATACTTTGGCAAATAATTAATTCAATGAGAACAGGATCAAATGTAGCCAGGTCGCTTTATTCTGTGGTTGACCAGATAACCAAGGAGCAGATAACCGAGGTATACAAGTACGGCAAAAAGCTTAATCCTCTTGCAATGTTTTATATGATAATAGCCGTTATTCTTCCGTCTTTAGGCATGACAATGATGATAATACTATCTTCTTTCATAAAATTCCAGTTGAGCCTGACAATTCTGCTTGCTATAGCCGGCTTTCTTGGATTTTTGCAGTTTATGTTCATTTCATTAGTGAAATTTTCTCGACCAGCAATTGAATTTTAACCATGCTCAGCATTAAAGGCGAATTCAATAAAAAAACTGAACCAACAAATCCAAATAAAATAATCGATAAACAAAAAAATAGATTTGATTTCTTTAAGAATATTTTTAAGAAAAAAGTGCATATGGATGCATCTGGAAAAATAGGCATTCCTACTCCTGCTACGCAGATAAAAGTTAGATTTTTTGATAAAATTAAAGGGCTTTTTAAAAAAAAGGAAAGTTCCGCTCAGCCGGAAAAAAGAATAGAGTTCTTTAAAAAAAAGCTCAAAAAGGCGCAGCAAAAAGATATAAAGGCGCAGGCCAGACGGCAAAGAATTAAAAACTACCTAGACAGGGCTGGTATTGACATTAACCCTCAAAGAATATCCAAGATCTTCTTTAACCTTTCTGTGCTAATAAATCTTGCAATCTCGGCTTATTTAATTTATTATTTCTCGGTCACATACGGCATTACTTGGGGCACTGTAGTCGCTTCGATGATTGTGCTCTGGGTGCTTATTTTTGTGCTTTTGATATTCTTGCTTTGGATTATGTTTTATATTGCTGTTGACTTGAAGATATTCAAAAGAAAGCTTGACATAGAGGATGTTCTGCCGGATTTTCTTCAATTAACTGCTTCAAATATAAATGCTGGCATGACAATAGACAGGGCTTTATGGTTTGCAGTAAGGCCAAGGTTTGGAGTCTTGGCAAAAGAAATTGAATCAATAGCAAAGGAAACGATGAGCGGCGCTGATTTAAAGGAGGCATTGGAAAGATTTGCAGCAAGATACGATTCAATTATTTTGAAAAGATCCATAAGCATGCTCAATGAAGGAATAGCTGCAGGCGGACAAATCGGAGAATTGCTTAACAGAATATCCATTGACATACAGGAGCAAAAAGCTATGCTTAGAGAGATGGCTGCAAACGTCACAACTTATGTCATATTTATATCATTCGCCACAATTGTTGCTGCCCCGTTTTTGTTCTCTTTGTCGGGTGTCTTAATTGATGTAGTGCAAAACTTAGGCAGTTCGCTTGGCTCAACCACAAATGCAGCTGCAAGCGCAGGAATACCATTAACATTTTCAGGCTCTGGCGTTACACCGTCAGACTTTAAGATTTTTGCGGTATCCTCTTTGGCGATAACATCTTTTTTTTCCGCAATGATGATTGCAATCATAAAAAAGGGAAGTGTAAAATCAGGCGTAAAATACATTCCAATCTTCATTTTCATATCTATTACACTCTATTTTATTGGTCAGACCTTGGCAGGAAAACTTATTGGGGAATTCTTTAAGTGAATTCTAATAAATATAAGTAGTAATTAAAATTAGACGATTGCACTTATTTCACAGTATTCCATATTTGAAATGATTAAATAGTATCCATTCCGAGAAAAATCTTGGAAAGATTTAAATATTAGTTATTCAATTAATATTTAAAGTTAACATTTAGATAAAAAATGATTTTAAAAATGAGGTGAAGTTAATGAATAGTCTTTCTCGATTCAAAAAATCTCAAGCGGCTATGGAATTCTTGATGACTTATGGCTGGGCAATACTTGTTGTTCTTGCTGCCATTGCAGCTCTGGCGTACTTTGGTGTTTTAAGCCCTGAGAAATTTTTGCCAGAGAAGTGTATTTTACAGCCTGGAATTGCATGTGTAAGCCACAAAGTAGAGCCTGCCAAAGTAACTCTTGTGATATCTAATGGCTTGGGAAGAACTATAATCGTAAACAGCATTGATGTAGGTGGATGCAGCGGAACGTTTACAGAGTCAATGATAAGTGGAGTGGACCATACTTTCGTTATAGGGGGCTCCTGCAGCAATGGCGTTGCAAAAGAAAAGTTTAAAGCTGATATCACCATGGGATATACGGAAAAGGACACAAATCTTACCAAGACTGTATATGGTAATTTAAATACAAAAATTGAATAATCATAGTAAAAATTATTTAAAAAATGAGGTGAAGTTAATGATATCAAAGGAAAATCTAAAGAAACTTTTCGTGAATAAAAAATCACAGGCAGCCTTGGAATTTATAATGACCTATGGCTGGGCAATACTTGTTGTTTTAGTAGCAGTTGGAGCCTTGGCTTATTTTGGAGTCTTAAGCCCAGACAAGTTCCTGCCGAGCAAATGCACTTTACAGTCAGGATTGGCATGCATAGACCATAAAGTACAAGCAGCTCCTGCAGGTACGGGAAATGCCGGATTGGTCACAGTTGTACTCCAAAACTCGCTTGGATTTGATTTAAGCTCAGTTGTTGTTGGTGCTGGAGATTGCGGAAATTCAGGCTCAGGCGTTTCAATGGCAAATGGGGCACAGGCAACCTTTTTAGTTAACTGTGTTGGTGGAGGCATTGCTGAACAAACGATAGCTGCTGCTACTTCGAAATATAATAAGCAGTTAAATGTCAGCTATACAATAGTTGATACTAGCCTGTCACATAAGAATTTGGGACAACTGACAGCTAGGGTTGAATAAGCCCATTATTTCTTTTTTTTAAATTCTTTTATAGTTTTTGTTAATGTAAAGTAAGCTTCTTAAGTATACACCTTCACTATACAATAATACGAGAGATGTGTGTGAGAACTCATCGCGTTGAAGCACACTCGCGTTCATCTACCATGCACTGTAACAGATAAATGTGTGCCCCTCATACATCTGCATACCCTAATACAAACGGGTTACCTTTAGCACTATGCTGTAAAAGGTCGTTCTAGGATTGTTTACAAGCAAAATATGGTAGTTTTAAATAAGACTACAAAGATATTCAGATTGCCCTTAACAGAATAAAGAATACCTTAACCTAATTTTATAATTCTTATCTTCTCAATCATTATAAATAATAATTACATTTTTGTATAAAAATTTAGAAATTACACAAAAAATAAATTAAAAAAACAAATAGATAATAAAATTCTTTACTCTGATTTCTTCTTCATCATGAAATAGCCAATAGCTGCCACAACAGCAATTATCAACACTACAATCCATGCTATTGCTGTTGTGCTTAACCCCTTCTTAGCTTGAGGTTGTGGTGCTGGAGCAGGCGCAGGTGCTGGAGCAGGCGCAGGCCTAGGGCAATCTTGTACGCAATTATCTGAATTTTCTGTGCCTTCACATATGCCATCACCGCATCTAATTGCAGCTACAGTTAAGCCAGCAGGACTGCCTTCAGTGCCCTGACCACTAGGATCAAACCATACAATCTTACCAAATGTATAAGAAGCCTCATTATTTGGAATATCAATCTTATATTCAACAGTTGCGCTGGCTGATGTTGGTGTAAATGACCATCCAAATCTGTTTTCTTTTTCCCTTACTGATATTGCGTCCTTAGATTCCTGCGCTCCTGTAACTATCCATTCTTTAATTTTTAATCCGGCAGGAATTACATCTTCTAATGTAAACAATTTACCTGCTGTTGTACCGCCTATAGACAACGTAACTGTCAAAGTCTGGCCAGGCTGTATTCTTGAGGGCATATTTCTGCTAACGCTTCCTGCAAAAGCCGAAGTAGCCATTAAAATCAAAACCACAAATAATACTATTAGTTTTTTCATGTTTAACCACCGTAAAAAGTTCTAATGGCATCTATTATATCAAATGCTGTTTTAGTAGATGTTCCAGCGTAAAAGTCTCTTATCATGTCTATTATTGCAAATGCACTTGTTCCTGCCACTTTATTGCCAATTGCGAAATAGCTCAATCCTGGTGTTGTTGCTTCATAATATGCATTATTGCCATCGCTGCTTACCATTTTAGTCTCTAATTGATTCCATTTATCTCCACTGTATCTCCACAACGCCACATTGGAATCAGCAACACCATTAGTTGAAAGCCATGACTTTGGAACTTTGAATTTAATTGCAATCTTTGAAGCATCTGCATCAGCTAAATTGCTCTTTGTTATCTGCAAGTATTGATAAACTTTGGCTGAGGCTGAGGCTGACAATGGATTTGATTTTAGGCTGTCAACATTTAGTGAAGGGCTTGTAACAGTATTCTTGACGTCTATGGCTACATTAGTAACTGCGATGTCAGCGTTATTTATAGTTAAAGTGCCTGTTGAGCCTGCTGCCAAAGTATCCCATACTCTTCCTGCTGTTGCCTGAACATTTGCTGTTGTCGTAGTTGTTGTTGTTGCACTGCCACCACTGCTGCTACTTGAGGAAGTTGTAGTTGTGCTACTGGCTGCAGCGCTTGTTGCGAAGCTGAATACTGTTACGTTCATGTAGCAGTTTTCATTGAAGTCACAAACGGTTACATTAAAGTAATATGTCGTACCTGCTGTTAAACCTGTAAGGCTAACCACCTGGGTAATATTAAAATCAGTCTCTGAAGCTGATGAAGTCAATGATGTGTTTGAAGTTCCGTAGCTGATTGTAGCATTAACTGACTCATTTGAGCCTGTAATTGTAACAGTTGCTGTTGTAGTGCTTACAGAGGATGTAACTTCCCCATTTTTTGGCGCTGTTTTATCAGAAACATTCAGCAGCAACACATATAAGTTTGCATTTCCATTAGCATCTGTAACTGTAAAGTTGATTGAGTAAGGATCGTTAGATGCAAGATTCTTAAACCTTTCAGTCTGTCCAATGCATACATTTCCATTTTTGGTCATTGTTCTATTTACTCCTGACGAAGTAGAGCCATTTGTTATATATACGCATGATAGTGCATCTGAGGAAACTGTAATATTTGGAACAAACATGCCAACTGTTTGATTATTTGTTCCAGGTGTGGTTGAATTTGCCGTTGGAATACTTGTATCATTAGTTACTAATACTATACTAAAGTGAGGGACAAAAACAATAGTCCTTCCGTTTGAAGTGTAGTTCCAGCATGGAGTCGTGGTTGTTCTGGTAAATGCACTTGTGCACGCGCTTATATTTGTCCTTGTTGTCAAAGTATTGATATCAGGCACCCACCAGAATTCCGGACCTGAACGAGTACCATTAGAATTGTTTAGTAAGAAAGTCACTGATCCATAATATGAATTATTATTGCCGATAAACTCATTGATTGAAGTATTGAAGTACACTGATTTCAATATTGTGTTAGTCCAGTTATTATTAATTTGAGTTTTAAAAGTAACTGTTTTATCAGTTTCATTGATATACGGAGTGAAGTTTATCTTATTCCAATTGGCAGCTGTACCATTAATGTCACTTAGGGTTATATTTATACTGTTATTCATATTATACAATATTTCAAATGTATTTCCATCAGTTTCATTTGTGCCATTGAATTGAACATAGCCATCGTTTGACCTGAAAACTTTGATGCTAACATTTGTCAAATTAGTCCCAAGCGCAATAGCCATGTATTGATTGATGCTGCTGTTGACATTTCCGAAATTAACAATTCCAGTTTGAGTAAAGGCTATTAAGCTACTATTTCTTGCATTGCCCAGGGTGTCATTTACAAATATTTTTACAGTATGTGTTCCAGGGGTGAAATTAACTGTCCTATTAATAAAAGTAATATTCTCTCCAGGATTATCTGATATCCATGAAAGGTTTGTTGATGCAAATCTTAAATCAAGAAGGGTAGGGCTTCCATCCAAGAAATAGCCAATGGAATCTATGATGCTTTCGCTGTCAAATACAGAAACATTAAGCACAGTAAAACCAGTAAACTGTGAGCCATCAGCTGGTGTATGTACCACAATAGATGGTGCGACATTATCAACTGTAAATGGAATCACTGTCGTGTTTGAATTACCTGCTGTATCTGTAACAGTAACAGTTAAGGTCCGGTTAGCCGAGGCTGTGTTGCAGTTGGATTCATTAAATGGGAATACTGTTGTTGAATTTGGAAATACAACTGTTCTGCTTGTATTACAGCTTGAAACATAAGTAAGATTGGCAACATTTATTGTTCCATCCACGCCGCCAAAAGTAAGCCCCATTGAGGAGGTAATATTAGTGTAATTGATTGTTGCAATTCCTGTAATGGTGGAACTTGAAGTTGTAATGTTTACGAATATCAAGCCAGGCACGCTTCCACTCTGGATTGTAAATGTATTGAGCAGTTGCGCTGTATTATTGAAAGTATCTCTTGCAGTCACAACTATTACGTGTGTACCATTGGCTAATGGGCAGCCTAATGTCGTTGCTATTGAAAATGAGCCATTTCTGTTTGCATTTGGATCAGAAGCAGTACCTGAAGATGGTACTCCAGCAAATTGCTTGAACTTGACACATAGACCTGTAGATTCATTGGCAGCATCAGTTGTATCTATACTAATATTGATATGGGACAAGCCACTTCCTTCAATTATCGACCAGCTTGCCAAGAATGTTGTGGCAGATAAGTTTGAACCATTTATCGCAGCTGTTCCATTAATTGTTATCTCTGGCACTGTTGAATCATTTATCCTAATGGTCATATTTCTTGAATTTAGGTTTCTATTGCCTAATGTATCGTTAAGAACAAATCTAAATGATATATTCTGTCCTTCAAACATATTGTGTCCAGGAGGCACTGTAAATGTCATATTACTCCAGCCACCGGTTGCATTTGGTGTCACTTGAGTTGTATTTACGGTAAACCATTGTCCTGTAGAGAAGTTGAAAACCTGCAAATCAGCCATGAAAGGTACCGTTAAATTATCACTCCAATTTGCAAATGCATAAAATGTTTTATTTTGCGCCCATGTTCCACCTCCTGCTGTCTGAGGATTTCCAGTTCCATTTAGGACACCAAGCTGAATAGAATTATTATCTCCAGTCACATTAACAGGAGAAGTTCCATTCGTGATGTTAAAGTAACCTTGAAGTGGAGGAACCATATCTATTGTAATATTAAAGGCGCTTCCAGTTACATTTAATGGATTGCTGTTATTGCTTGTATCACTAGCTGAAATATTTACTGTATAAGTTCCGTTTGAACTAAATGAGTATGTAACATTACATAATACGGAAGTTGTATTTTGCCTACTTACATTATCAGTTGTGTCACAAGTTAATCTTGTTGAACTGTCATTTGTATAATTGAAGTATGCTACAAGCGTGCCACCAAGCCAAATGCTTACATTTACTGTACCATTTGCAGTCAAGTTAATACCTGTTGAATTAATATCATTGACACTGAAATTTATGAGCAGGTTTGTTATAGGACTTGAACTGTTTCTGCTGCCAGTTGGGCTGCTTAAGGTTATATTTGGCTGGCCAAAGTCATTTGCACCTAAACCACCTGAAAAGTGGTCAACAAAGATATATGTATATCCAGTTGCTAATGCTGATTCTACTGCTGACCATCCCCAAGAGCCTCCTGTAAGCCAGCATGCACTATTAACTGGTATAACGCTTGTTGAATTGCCCAAGCTGAAAACTGTTGCATTACATTGATTGATTTTGAAACAGTTGGGATTGGAAGATGAAGTTCCATTACAGTACATATTCTTGCCGAATGTGCCTGGCATTTGAATTATACCAAATTCATAACGAACTGCACTTGGTATGAATTGTGCCACATCAACCCAAGTAAAGTTTGACTTATATCCTGATCCTCCTGCAGCTGACCTAGATTCCGGCGTATTCGCGTCGTTTGAATAATTAGTCCTTGAGGCATTGCTGAACTGTCCCTCGTCAATTTTAGCGCCTACTATATATACGGAATTGTTTCCGCTGAAGTTTAGAATGAATGAAAAGTTGCCTGCTATTGGGTTAAAAAATGTGCTTTCCGGTATGTCAGTGCCATTCCCATACCTGAAATCCATGCCAGGGAAACTAAATAATGTCCCGGAATTGCCTGGGCCGTCATTGAAAGTAATTGATGAGAATGCTTTTTCGATTTGAGTTACATTTCCCCCCATGATGACAATATCTCTCTGAGGGCTGCATGAAAGAGCACCCAACACATCACTGGCACAGAATATGACGCTATGAGCGCCAGGCCCAGTAAAATTGCTGGCGAAATCTAAAATCGATGAAATATTAAAATAGTATACTTTTTTACCATTCACGAGAGTAGAATTCAACGTCATTGTCCTATTGACTGTCTCGTTTGTGTTGCCTGATGAGATTATAGAAGAAAAACTATTCATGGTAATATAAGTATAATTCGTGTTATTGTCAGTAATATTTACATAAATAGTGGCTCCGACATAAGATGTGATGTTTAAAAATCCACCATCTGTAAATACCCCTACTGGAGTTATTGTTTCAATTACCGGAGTCGAATTATCAACATAAAGAGTAAAGTTTGTGAAATTATATCCAGCTCCTACTCCTCCCTTATTTCCACAGCCGATGGCAAATGAAATATTACCATCCTTACCAACTGTATAATTTATATAGCTCAAGCCAGTAGTGCTGCCTGGTGCTGTGGCATTTGTTACATTTCCTGATGTTGATGAGTTTGTTGTTGCTTGCACCCAAGTGCCTGTTTCATTTGTCCACACTGAGCAGTTAGCACCAGCAACAGTCTCTGAATCGTCAGTCCAATTTGCATAAAAGCTAAAATTAAGCTTTCTGGAAGCATTCAATGAATAATTCGTCGGCGCAGCCAACCTGATTGAAACAGCATCAACAAAAAATGCGCCGAGGATGAAAATTAAGAATAATGAAAATAACAGCATTATGTTTAACTTTCCGTCTTTAGAATTAAATAAATCGGCAAAACCCTCTTTTTCCATTATCACTCCTCTTTATTTATGGATATATGTGGCAAATTAAAGATTATTGATTGATAGCATATATTTAAATCTTTTGATTTACAATATAATAAATTTACTTTCAAACAATTTAACAATTCCAAAAATTTAATTCCAAACCCACTTTCCAAAATCCAAAAATTATAAAATATTTAAACTTTTCGTTATTTGTTAGGAAATAGATGAATTTTAGCCGATTTATGTCAAGATGATGATAAAAAACATAACAAGAAACCTATTAATTTCGGATAATGTAAAATTTTGCGGCGATATTTTCTCAAAAGTCACTGGCTTAATGTTATCAAGAAGAGGAAAATTATCTTTGATTCTTACGTTTAAGAGAGAAGAAAAAATTTCATTGCACATGTTTTTTGTTTTTTATCCGATTGATGTTTTATTCTTGGACAAAAAAAAGATTGTCGTTGATATAAAAGAAAATTTCAAGCCATTTTCCTTTTACACATCAAGAAAAAGGTCAAAATATGCTATCGAACTTCCTTTAGCAGCAATAAAAAATACAAATACAAGAATAGGCGATAAAATATCCTTCTAGTAGCTTTTGCTATTGGCATTGAATTTGTTGAACAAAATTGCCATAAGACACGAGAATATATAAATTAAAATTGCATTAAGAATCAATGCCGCTGGATTAAGCAAAACATTCCCGTATTTTATGAAATATTCTCCGAGAAATAAATCCTTCATCATGCTTTGTATTTTATCAGTATCCCCAGTGATAAAGTATTGGAGTGGAAATCCATAAGCACTGTAATAAAACGCAAAATTAAATCCAGCAGCAGACACGCTTTCCTTTGCTAAATAGAGGTAGACTATTCCAACAGATATAAATACAAAAATCTTGAAAAAAGTCGGCTTGAGAAAATTTTTTATGCCAATGAATATCGTGTCCATGAAAATTAAGATTATATTGTTATATTTAAAATTATTGTAAATTCAAAAAAACAACAATCTTTAAATAACGAGAATAAAAACTATTCCTTATCGGGGACGTCGTATAATGGAGCAATCCGTACAGCCTGGTTATTATCACCGGCTCCAGCATTGGAGCGATGAGTCTTAAAGACGATGAATTACTAAAGGTGATACCGGTGGATTTTGGTAAGAAATTACTAAAAGCCGAAATTAGGGTTCGAAACAGCTTGTAGCTGACGAAATTCCCTACGTCCCCACTTTTTTGTTATTATTTATTTTTTTATTTTAAGAAATTTATTAATTAAAAATTATTGTTGAAATTTTCGTTATTGGGTTGCCATTAATGTTCACGGCAAGAAGAACTTATAGAATAAGCTAAAGGATAACTTCAAAATAAAAATCCATTAACGATTAGCATTGAATGCGTATCCAATATAATAAATCAAAAAAACAAAGAGTTCTACAGAAACTTATCAATAATAAGCTTCCCCTTCTGCTTGGTCTGGAATTTCTTCGCCAATTGGTTCGCTTTCACCTTTTCCACCTTGAATGTACCGCTTAATGCCAAAAAACAGCCCAACTGCTGCAAGGAAAACAGCAGCTCCTATTAAAATAACTTCCAGAATACTCTTGAGAGTTGCAGCCAATGTGCTTTTTCCAGAAGCGACTACATTTCCTTTCAATGGAATCTGCTTCAATACACTGTCATCTGACTTGACTGTAACTATGAATATTTGATCACCTAAAGTTTTGGTTTTTGCAGAAGTATAAATGTTAAGTGTCACGGACTCTTTAGTCTTCAATACAAACGTGTTTGATTCGCTTAATCTCAAATTTGCCCAGTTTCCGCCGTCAAGCAGCAATGTATAGCTGTTTGAATCAGGTCCTTCATTTTTTAAAGTAATCGGGTATATAACTTCCCTGTCATCAAACACATCCTGCTTTGCTATCGGAATACTAATTATAAGCTTGTCATTGACTAATTCTTGAGGCTGTTCGGCCTTGCCAACAATAAATACAGGAATTTCCTTAGCTTCTGTCTCACCGCTAAACTGAGAGGTTATTTCTGACCTGACGGTGTAAGTTCCTGTTGCCGCACCGTCTAATACGTTTAGTATAAACTCCTCGCTAACCTCAGGAAGCTGGCTGTTTTTTATTTGGTCAATAAACTTTGTAGACGAAACTCCAAGCTCTGGAATGCTGACTCTTGCAGTTATTCCATCAAGAGGAATAACTCCTGAATTCTTGAATCTTAATCTTGCAATTAGATTTTTTCCTGCCTCAACGCTGTTTTCCGGGCTCAATGAAATGCTGCTTATCACAAACGGGAATTTATTCTGGCTTATTTTCAAGCCGTATGATTTTTCCTCGGAATTGCCGTCTGCGTCGACAATCCTTACTTTAAGCTTAAAGTTGTTCTGCTCAAACCTGCTTATCAGCGGCAGTTTAAGAACTTTTGAAAGATGTATGTCTCTATTAATGTCAAAGGTTGAAGTAGCATCAGATACCACATCGCCATTTTCAAAAGCCAAAACTACATCGACATGAGCATCTTTGACATCTTCAAGCGAAGTCAAGCTTACCCTAACATCAAGTTCTTTTTCGTTTTCGCTTATAATAACAAAATTATTTTCATTTTCTGCAAGAGTCTTCTTGTCTGCCTCAACGCTGTCAATTGAAATATCAAGAGTTCTGCCAAATCCGATTCCAGGCAAACTTCCTCTTTGCATTCTAAGGCCATAAACTTTCTGCACAGAATGCCCTTCTGCATCTATTATTTTAACTGTCAATTCAAAAGAATCGCTATGCTTCATATTATCCAGCAGCTCAAGAGTTAATAACTTTGAGGAGCTTGAATCTTGAAGTAAATCAAAATTTGTAGAGGCATCTGCTACAACATTGCCGCTGTTTAGGTCTTTAATAACTGCGTCAACATGAGCATCCACCAAATCCTCTAGAGCTGTAAATTCAACTAAAACATCAAAATCATTGCTTTTATCAATAAAATTAGACCTTGACTCAGCAACTACTTTGCCATTCGCTTTAACCCTGTCTATTGAAACATCAAGTAATCCTCTTGAAATGAATGCAGAGCGCTTTGTAGTAATGCCATAGCTCTTTTGCTCAGACCTTCCCTCTGCATCTATGATCTTAATTGTTAAATCAAAATCAGTTTCTCTCTTCAAGCTATCAATCAAAGCCAAAGTTAAAGTTGCTGAAGAGCTTTGATTTTTTGCTAAGTCAAAAATATTTGTGGAATCCGATACAACATCGCCACTTGACCTGCCCCTCAAAACAGCTTGTATATGTGCATTTTCCAATGTCTCAAGTGCAGTAAAATCCACTATTAAAGAGAATACATCAGCATCTGGCACAAGATTCGTGCTTGAATCTGCGAGCACTCTACCATTTGCCCTTACCCTGTCTACTGACACATCAAATGAGCCTGAAGAGCCAAATGAGGAACTGCCTGCATTGGCATAGCTGCTAATCAAAACCCCAAAAATCATCAAAAATGACATTAAAGCAATAATCTTTTTATTCATTTACCCCCAACTCCATAGTATTAATCATACTCTTAAAGCTGGGAATACGCAGCCATTTTTAAACTTTTCGTTATTGGACAGTAGATACAAATCATGGTATACTATGAACTTGTACAGCAATATACTTTGCAGTATATATATAAATCGCGCAAAACTACCAAAACCCATGATAAGTATAATAGGCGCAGGCCCTGCTGGTAGCTATCTTGCCTTTTTGCTGGCAAAGCAGGGCAAAGAAGTTTCAGTGTTTGAGGAGCACGAGATAGTTGGCTCTCCTGTCCAATGCACAGGAATCATAACTCATTCCATCGAGAAGTTCTTCAAGCTGAAAAAAGAAGTCATAGCAAAAAGGCTGGACAAAGTTATTGTGATAAGCAAGAACAGAAGAATAACAGTGAACGTAGATGAAATAGTCATGTGGCGCAATAAATTTGACCAGTTTGTTGCCGAAATGGCGCAAGCTGCAGGAGCCAAATTATTTGTTAATCACCAATTCTTGGGCTTTAACGGAAAAAACTCAATAAAAATCAAAGACAAAAAAAATAATAAAATAAAGGACATAAAGTCAGATATCATTGTAGGCGCAGATGGGCCTTACTCAACTGTTGCAAAATCTGCTGGAATGAACTCAAATTCAAAACCTGTGAATTACATCGGAATGCAGGCAAAAGTAAAGCTGAATATGGACACAAGCTCATTTGAAACTCATTTCGGAAGTGATTTTCCAAACTTTTTCGGCTGGTGCGTTCCAGAATCTGAGGACACTGTGAGGCTAGGAATTGGGTGTTTCGAAAACACGCAGGAGCATTTTTACAAATTTCTGAAAAGCAGAACAGGAAAAAAAGATATTTTATGCTGGGAATCTGGATTGATTCCATTATACAACCCAAAAAAAATAATACAAAAAGATAATGTTTACTTAATTGGAGATGCTGCAACTCAAGTAAAAGCCACTACAGGAGGCGGGATAATTCCTTCTCTTAAGGCAGCGCAGACTTTAAGCGACTGTATTATAAACAACAAAAACTACAATAGGGTATTCAAAAAGCAATCAGGAAGGGAGCTTCTTTTGCACCTAAGGATAAGGAATTTATTAAACAAATTCTTAGATAAGGATTACGATAAATTGTTAAGCCTTATGGGCAAAGAAAAAGTTAGAAAGATATTGAAAAAGTATGATAGGGACACTCCAATACCTTTGGTTGCAAATCTCTTGCTTAAAGAGCCCAGGTTTCTACTATTCTCAAGAATGTTGTTTGCATAGAACAAATTCAAAATTCAACAAAAGCTTTTTAAAAGAATATCTATACCACGAAAATGGTGGTTACAACTAATGGATCCAAAGGAAGATGATGATATCTCTATCGATTTTACCAGAATAAAAGGTTTTTTCAAAAGCGAAAAGAAAGAAGAGAAAAGGCTAGAGGAGCACGCAAAAGAGCCTGCATCCGATAGTAAAGAAGAAGATCTAAATATAGACTTCAGCAAATTCAAGAAATTCTTCAAAAGTGATGGAAAAGATGAGAAAGAGCACAAGGAAAAGCAATTTCAAGCAGCTGAAGAGAAAAAATCAGATGATGAATTGTCCTTTGATTTTGGAAAGTTAAAAAAATTTTTCAAATCCAAAGAGAAAGAAACATCATCAGATCAAGAAATATCTGTCAATTTTGACAGCATAGTCCGTTTTCTCAAGAAATATGGTGTTGTCTTAATAGTGCTGATACCAATTATACTTTCAATCTATGTAAGAATGCAAGCAGGGCTTTTGCCCTTTGCCGACAGTTGGGCAAGTGCTTCAGTAATGAACGAAATGAGAGCTCAAATTGCCTCTGGCGTTGAAAAATCATATCCAAATTTGCCTGAGTCTAACAAAAACGAAATTGTCAACAGGGAATTTCAAAAGGCAGTCGATCAAAACAGGGCACAGATTGACCAGCGTATATTCGCAACGTCAGCATACATTAAGTCATTTTTTCAAGACGAACAAGGAAAGAATTACATGCCTGACATCGATCCATACTATTGGTTTAGGTATGCAAAAAATATCGTGGAACATGGGCATCCAGGCGACACTCTTAAAGATGGATTGCCTTATGACAATCATCAGCTTGCTCCTGTTGGAAGGTATGTTTTTGCTGATAAATTCCATTCTTATTTCTTGGCATATTTTTACAAGTTCCTCCATTTTTTTGCCCCTGATTTGAGCCTAATGCGTTCATTGTTTTATTATCCTGTTTTTGTTTCAGCATTATGTGTATTGCTTGTGTTCTTGATTGCAAGAAAGATTGCGGGTAATTTTGGCGGTCTTTTAGCCGGACTCATGATGTCTATAAATTTTGCATTTTTGGGAAGGACATTGTTCGGGCATGCTGACAGCGATGCATGGGTTGTGTTCTTTCCGTTGCTGATTACTTGGCTATTTGTTACAACAATTGACTCAAAGAGTTTAATAAAAATCGCGATTATAACAACAATTGCAGGATTTTTTACAGGCGTTTATCCAACCGCATGGAGCGGATGGTGGTATATTTTTGACTTTTTGCTTGCAACTATAGGACTGACGTTTGTATATCTTGTATTAATAAATCTTAAAGACATTAAAAGAAATATATTTTCAATTTTTTCTAATTTGTACATAAGAAACATCATTGCAGTGGGCTTTGTCTATTTCATCTCAACTGCAATCTTTGTGACCTTATTTTCAGGATGGGATACTTTTAGTGGTAGTTTTCTAGGGCCATTAAGTTTTCCGTCTATTAAAGCTCCTACAAGCGCATCATTTTGGCCAAATGTCCTGACAACAGTTGCTGAGCTTAACGAAGGCTCCATGAACCAGATTATTAATTCTGTAGGCGGCATTTACCTATTCTTCATTTCATTGGTTGGTATTGTTTTAGCCGTGTCGAGAACAGAAGGCGCAAAAAAATTTGACTATGTTTATATCTTAGGGTCTATTCTTTTATTTGCAGCCTTATATTTGCCACTTAAGATTATTCCACAGCTATATCAAAGTTTTAAAATAAACACTTTGCTTTTTTTAATGATTATTCCGATTTTTATTGGTATGGGTATTTCTATAGTTAAAAAGGACCACACTCACGATTACCGGCTGTCTATACTGCTTTCTCTTTGGTTTGTTTCAACTATTTTTGCAAGCATTAAAGGCATCAGGTTTACATTATTGCTGGCTCCTGCATTCAGCGTGGCATTTGGAGTTGCACTTGGAAAAATCTACAATTTCCTTTTAAAATTCATGACAAAAGAGTTAAAGATACATAAGTTAGTTGGAAGCAGCGTTTTGATCATTTTGTTGTTATTGATTTATGTTAATCCAATAAAAGGTGCTATTTCATCTGCGAGTTCTGACATACCCATAGTTAATGACGCGTGGTACGCTGCTATGGCTGCGATAAAGCAGAATTCAAGTGAAAATGCAATCATAACTTCATGGTGGGACTTTGGGCATCATTTTAAGGTTTTGGCTGATCGTCCTGTAACATTTGATGGGACAACGCAAACTAGGTGGCCGGCTCATTGGGTGGGTAAGTTGACTATGATCAATAATGAATTACAAGCTATAGGTATTTTAAGAATGTTAGACTGCGGCGGTGATAACGCCAATTCTGAATTAATTAAGATAAATAATGACACACACCTATCACTAAAAATAATAAATGAAATCGTTCTGCTTAAAAAAGGGCAAGCACAAAAAAAACTTCAAGATTATGGATTAAGCTCAAAGCAAAGTGATGTTGTTCTTACATACACTCATTGCAATCCTCCTGAAGCATTCTACATTGCGTCGAATGACATGATAGGCAAGAGCGGAGTCTGGGCTCATTTTGGAAGCTGGAGCTTTGAGAGGGCAGATATATGGCAAAATACAAGAGGTATGGGACAAGAAGACGCTGTCAATTACATGATTAAAAAATTTAACTATACAAAAGAACAGGCTGATAATTATTACTCTGAAATACAGGACATCATCAATGAGCCTGACGCAAATGTAAGGGATTCGAGAGCAAATGCATGGATTGCTCCATGGCCAGGCTACGGGGGAACAATGAACTGCAATAAGGAAGGCAATGGAACATACCTATGCCAGCCGATAAGTGTTGGAAGAGACAATAGTGGCAGGGATGTAATTGCTAGATTTCAAATTAACCTTAGCAACTATGATGTTATTGCGTTAATGCAGCAAAATACGATAAGGCCAAGTATGGCTGCGTTCACAACTGATGACGGGCTATTTTTTAAAAATTTCAATGGAACCACAATAGGGTATGGGATGACAATAATACCAAGAAATGAAAATGAGCTTAATGTTGTTTTGTCAAGCAGGGAATTAACAGGCAGCATGTTTACCAGAATGTTTTTTATGCAAGGCCATGGCTTAAAGTATTTCAAATTATTTAACCACCAGCGAATATTTCCAGGCTCGTCAATAGAAACAAATATTTATACATATAAGATTGATTGGGAAGGCAAGAATGCAACTATTGTGGACGATTATGTAAAAAAAACAATTAATGCAGAAAAATTGGAGCAAACATCCAATGAAATTACGGCAAATTTAATGCCAGACAATATGGGAAATAACAAGACAAATAAAACTGTAAATATTTCTTAAATGAAAATAAAAGAGATTTGGGCTGTAATTCCGGCCTATAATGAAGAGCGAAATATCGCTAGCATAATTAAAAAGGCAAAAAAATATGTAGGCAATGTAGTGCTTGTTGACGACGGAAGCAGAGACAAATCAGCCAAATATGGAAAAGTTGCAGGCGCCATTGTCTTAAGGCATATAGTCAACTTAGGAAAGGGTTCAGCGTTGAAAACCGGCTGTGACTTTGCAGTTAAAAATGGTGCAAAATTCATTATTGTGCTTGATGCTGACGCGCAGCATAATCCAGATGACATACCAAGGCTTGGAGAGAAATTGGAAAATAATGACATTGTCTTTAGTTATAGAAAATTGAGCGGTAAGATGCCTCTTGTACTTAGGTTTGGAAACTGGTTTATATCAAGTGCTGCAAAGTTTCTATACGGTATAAATCTTAAAGATACACAATGTGGATTTCGTGCATTTACAAAAGAGGCCTACAAAAAAATAAGGTGGAACGCATCAGATTATTCTATGGAATCTGAGATGATATCAAGGGTTGGAAAGCAAAGATTAAAATATGCGCAGATTCCAATTGAAACAATCTACTCAGACAAATACAAGGGCACTACAGTAATAGACGGAATAAAAATTGTCTTGAACATGCTGTGGTGGAAATTGGCAAATGGAAACAAGTTGTAGGTGAAAGATGGTGCTCGGAATTCAAATTGCTGGTTTTTTGTTCGGGCTATTCATGATTTATTACTCTTTCCTAAACTACAAAAGAAAAGAGTTCACAGCCAAGGAGTTTACATTTTGGATTGTTCTTTGGGTCATTTTTATAATAGTAACTTTGTTTCCTTTTGTCTTGGATCCAATTGTAAAAACATTCGGCTTTTTCAGGACTCTTGACTTGCTTATTATAAGTGGGTTCTTATTTTTGATTATTTCGATGTTTTATATTTATACAGTAATAAGGAAATCCCAAAATCAGGTTGAGACAATTGTAAGGGAGCTAGCAATAAAGAAGGGAAAAAGGAAGTAGTTTTTCTGTTAAAATACTATGTATATATTTAAATAGCACGTAATATCACTTCAAACATGGTATTCATAATAAAAATTATTGACAAATATATAGTCAGCTTGCTGTGCAACTTTCTCGGATTTTTTAATAAAACAGCAAAAGTCAGCCATGTTGAATGCCGCAAAATCCTTGTAGTCCAGCTTTGGGGCGTTGGAGAAACGATTTTGACCTTGCCTGCAATTGAAGCATTGAGAAAAAAATTTCCCGATGGTGAAATAAATGTTTTGGCCACTTCAAGAAACAAAGATGTTTTTTTTGAGAACAAAAATATAAACAAAATCATTGCATTAAAACTCACTCCATTTTCTGTTCTTGGATTTATTTTTAAAAACATAAAAAAATATGAGTTAGCTATAGATATGGAAGAGTATCTTAATATTTCAGCAATAATTTCTTTCTTCGTTGCCAGGAAAACTTTTGGATATTCACATAATTCAAGGGCTAAATTATATTCAGAAAAGGCAAGGTACAACGACAAGCAGCATTCTGTACAAACTTTTCTTGATTTGGTAAGATTATTAGGCATTTCTTATGATGCTGACAAATTGCCAGGATTAAATTATTCAAAAAATGACAGGAATTTCGTTGACAAGATTTTGAAAGAAAATAAAATTAAAAAAGGCGATTTTGTTGTCTGCATTGCTCCCGGGGCTGCAGAGTCCGCAAAGGCAAGAATGTGGCCATTTGATAGGTTTGCTGAACTATGCGACGAGATAATTGCAAAGTACAATGCAAAAATAATCTTTGTAGGCATCTTGAGCGAGAATGAATTAATAGAGAATGTGCTGAGAAGTATGGAGCAAAAAGATAAAACAATAAATACAGCTGGCAAAATAAGCCTAAATCAATTATTTTATTTGATAATTAAATGCAAATTATTCATTGGCAATGATGCAGGACCTATGCACATTGCAGCTGCGCAAGGTATTAAGACGCTTGGATTGTTTGGTCCAAATTTGCCCTTGAGATTTGGGCCCTATGGAAAAGGGAACATTGGATTATATAAGGGTTACAACTGCGAATTCAGCCCATGCATTAATGTGCATAAAGGCCAAGTTCCAGATTGCCTATACCCAAGAAACAGCAACGATTATCAGAAATGTATGAAGAATATAAGCGTCGATGATGTTTTGAAGGAAGTGGAAAAGTTGGTTTAATCGCCTACATGCACATACTCTCCATACGTGAAAAACCCAACAAGCTGTTTTATTTTTGCAAGCCTTGGAAACAAGTCCTTTTCCAGCGAAACTGAATTCTCGAACATTTCAAAAATCTCGGGCTTGAAGATATAAATGCCTGCATTGACAATATTAGTTGAATAGTGCCTTGGCTTTTCCTGAAAATCAACAACTAAATCTCCGTCAAGAATTGCTGTCCCATAGCTGCTTGTTTTTTCCCTTGTCATCAAGCCCATTGTGGCAAGCTTATCTGATTCGAGGTGCTTTTTTATCATTTTCAACAAATCAAAATTGTTATAAGTGTCTCCTGACATTACTATAAAGCTGCTATTTATCTTATCCTTCATCGCTTTCAATGCTTCTGCATTGCCTCTGGCTTGTTTTTCAACAATTTCTACGCTGATATTTGCACCAGAAATCCCGTCCAGCAGCTTAGTGATATTTCTTGTATGCTGCGTTATGACATACAGCTGTTTCACTCCATGATTTGCAAAAAACTCAATCTGCTGCTTTATTAAGGGCATTCCCCTAACTTCATTCAAAGCATTTTCCTGGTGCTCCCCTTTCAATAATAAAACAGCAGCGCTTGCAGACTGCTCCTGCAGCCCTTTTCTTAAAAAATATTCAATTGCCTGCGACCTGCTCCTTATCACTGAACCGTCCACTTTTGAATCTACCAGTTTCAACAATGAGTTATCTACAGATATTGCAATCTTTGATTTTGGCATGGTATGAATAAGTAGTGAAAAGTATTACTTTATATATATTTATATACTTCAATATATAATTGAAAGCGAAAAGCTTATAAATAAGGTATGAAAAGTTCATACTATAGTGATAAAAATGTCAGAAGAGGAAAAATTCAAAGAAGACAATGTTCAGCTTTTAGCAGAATTCAAAGGCGAGAGGCACGACCATGTCTGGGGATATGAGCTATGGGTTGAGAATAATGAAAAATACTGCAACAAGCTGCTGATTTTGAATAAGGGATTTGAATCAAGCTGGCATTATCATGAGCACAAGGATGAGACATTTGTGATTATTCAAGGGCAAGTTTCGCTTACATATGCGAATAAATTAGGCGCACCTGCCCAGACAATAATTTTAAATGACGGGGATAAATTCAGATTGAAGCCAAAAGTTGTCCATACTTTTAAATCACTGGCACCTAAAAGCACCGTTATGGAAATATCAACAACAGAAGACGGGGATAATGTAAAGTTGCGCCCCGCAAGAAGATTAATCGAAGAATAGAATTCCAAGTGATGAAAATGCTCGATTTCACTAAAATAAAAACAATCTCCATCAAGCAGAGAAAGAACAAGGTAAAGTTAAGTAACTTGATTAAGCCTGAGAATTCTAAATTACTTATTAAATCAAAAGATTTTGATGAATTAATAGATAAAATAGTTAACACCCATAAAAATAAGAAACAGATTATCCTGATGATGGGTGCACATGTTATAAAAACTGGCATGAGCTTGCTGATTATAGACTTGTTGAAAAAAGGAATTATAAATCACATAGCAATGAACGGAGCTGGCCCTATTCATGATTTTGAGCTTGCTTTGGTTGGGGAAACATCCGAGTATGTTGAAAAAACAATTGAAGACGGGACTTTTGGAATGATTGAAGAGACTGGAAGCATACTTAATGAAGCAATCAAAGAAGGCGCAAATAACAACAACGGTATGGGTTATTCAATTGGAAAAAGAATAAATGACTTGAATCTCCCAAACAAGGAATACAGCATTCTATACAATGCTTACAAATTAAAAATCCCAGCTACTATCCATGTTGCAATTGGAACAGACATAATTCACCAGCATCCAAGCTGTGACGGAGCGGCTCTTGGACAGACATCGTACCATGATTTCAAGATTTTTGCTGAGAGTGTCACCAAGCTTGAAGGCGGGGTTATTTTGAACGTCGGTTGCGCCGTCATACTTCCAGAAGTTTTTTTGAAAGCCTTGACAATTGCAAGAAATATTAGCTGTAAAGTTGAGCACATAACAGCTGCAAACATTGACATGATAGATCATTACAGGCCAAGGGAAAATGTCGTCAACAGGCCAACGTCATTGGGCGGAAGGGGATTTATAATAATTGGAAAGCATGAAGATACAATTCCAACGTTACATAGAAAAATAATTGAAATGATTTAATTTTAGCGTTATTTATTTTTAATAAAAAATTATTGAGAGTGTCTATTATGTTAAGGACAAGAAGAACTGGAAACATTAAAATATAGCATTAACTAGAACTCGATAATAAAAAATACATTCAAAAATCCACAATAAAAATATCCAATATAATAAAATTCAAACTTACTAGAAAATAATATGAAGCAGAGATTATTAAAAATATTAGGAAAATTCAGAAATAAAAAAATTCTTGTTATAGGTGATATAATGCTTGACAAGTATATATGGGGCGAGGTTTCAAGGATAAGCCCGGAAGCTCCTGTCCAGGTTGTAAATGTGATTAGAGAGACTTACGAAGCCGGCGGGGCTGCAAATGTGGCAAACAATGTGTCTGCGTTAAGCGGAAAGGCATTTATGGTTGGAATTGCAGGAAACGATGAGGCAAAAAATATACTGCTTAATGAATTGAAGAAAAAAAGAATAAACACCGACGGTATTTTCCTTGACAAAGACAAGCCAACAACCCAAAAAGTCAGGATCATAGGAAAAAGCCAACAGCTTTTAAGAGTTGATTACGAAAAGAAAGAGCATGTGCACCAAAATATTGAGCATTTCATAATCAAGTTTCTAGAGGAAAAAGTACCCGATGTTGATATAGTTATTATTTCTGATTATGCAAAGGGTGTTATAACGGAAAATATAACAAGCAAGCTGATTCAGATATCAAGAGAGGAAAACAAGCCGATAATTGTTGATCCAAAGCCAAAGCACAGAAACTTATATGCAAATGTAACTTTGATTACCCCCAACAATGCAGAAGCAAGCGAAATG
>JAHFQA010000053.1:0-7211 GCA_023266475.1 Candidatus Woesearchaeota archaeon
GCACCGTTCAAAATCTAAAAATATATAACCCAGCAAGCCGTTAGGCTGCTGGGGGTGGGGAGTATAGCCCCACCATGGAAAAGGAAAAAAAGTTAGTAAATAAAGTTAAGCGTTTGATAAGGAAAGCAGGACTTCCAAGATTTCTTCATCACTATGGTCGGAAGAAATATGAGTTGTGGCAACATAGTCTGGCTTACATTATAAAGCAAGAATGCAGGCTCGGTTATCGTCGTGTGACTTGGCTTATGCGGGGTCTCGGCATGGAAGTTCCATGCCCGTCTGCACTATGCATGAGCTTTCACAAAATGCCCCTTGAGTTATGGCAGAGATTGCTAAAAGCAACAGCGTCCAATCCTTACATTGCAGCAATTGACGGCTCTGGAATGAGCAGACCATTGCCAAGCCCATACTATTACAGAAGGATTGATAAGCCCTATCCCGTAGACATTCCCCTTAAGATTTCTATTGTTATAGATACAAAAACCAAGAAAATCTTAGCCTTAAGGCTAAAAGCTAAGATCTCCCATGACATTAAAGATGCAAAATATTTGCTAAAAAGACTTCAAGAGAAACCGATGAAATTAGTTGCAGACAAAGGATATGACGCTGAGTGGCTACATAGATATTGCCACAACTTGTCAATACAAGCTATAATTCCTATGAGGGATTATGGGACTAAGAAGATTTATCGAGGAAAAAGCTTTAGAAAAATATCAAATAAACTATTTAACCAAAGAATTTATCATAGGAGGGAGATGATTGAATCTGTGTTTTCTGCTGTCAAAAGAAAATTTGGAAGCAGCGTAAGCTCTGTTAAGTTTTCTGCCCAAAGGGCAGAAATGTATTGTAGAGCGATCGCCCACAATATTTTTTTGTTTTTATTGGACTTTTTGAACGGTGCCGATTGAGGGTTTTAAACTTTTGTCAATACAACAACTTCTCCTTCATCATCAATCAAAACCGAATGCTCTGCCTGAGTTACAATCCCGCTGCTTAACTCCACTAAAGGGGGGAATTTATGAATTATCCCAAGCTGGCCCAATTCCCTTAAAGCAAAATTTGCCTTTGCTCCGAATTTTTTTGTCAGCCACCTTTCAGCAAATGGCAATCCTTCAAATGATTCAATTTCTTTCAAAACTTCCCTTGTTATCGGGCTTCGTACAGGTCTTTTGCGCTCCAACATGAAAACTGTCGGATGGCCTTTTTCGCCGACAATACCATCACCAGTTGTTGCAAACGGCTCAATGGCAAAAGCCATTCCCTTAGTCAATTTGGTTTTATCTCCATTGTCAATGTTGGGAATTGTTGGCTTTGTGTGAATATTAAAAACATCTAATCCATGGCCAGACAAGTTTCTAACAGGCCTATAACCATAACTCTGGATTGTATCATTAATGATTTTTCCAATCTGCCTTAATTCTGTTCCGACATTAACTATTTTCAAGGCCTCGGCCAGTGCGTGCTGTGCTGCCTTAACTAAATCATTATAATTTCCTGATAAGTCAATTGTATATGCATTATCGCCTATTGCACCATTAACATGAACACCTAAATCAAGGCTTACAATTTGGCTGTCAAAAGTTGTTTTATCATCTTCCAATGGGCAGAAATGTGCTGCAGTTTCATCTAATGCGATTTGCACAGGAAAGGCTGGTTTTCCTCCAAGCTCAAAAATCTTTTTTTCAATTTTTTCAGTAGCATCCAACAAGGAATTTCCTTTAATAATCAATTCCTTTCCGAATTCAAGAACTTCTGCGCTAATCCTACCAGCTTTAATGTAGCTTTGCTTAACTTCTTCTTGCATGAAACAAGAAATTTAATGAGCGTATTTAAAGATTGCGGGATATCCCCTCTTAATTTTTCATACTTCCTGGAGTACTTCAATTGAATGATTAATTATACAATTAAAAACTTTTTTACAACACATATATACTGAAGAATATATTAAAACCGAAAGATATATAAATAAGTAATATACAAAATAGTATACTAGTATATCTATGCACAATAAGGATATACTAGTGTATCAAAAAAGAGGCAAGCTGTAAGATTTACTCTTACAATCGCTTGGAAGGCAAAGTCCTAAAAATGCTTTAAAGCATTTTGGGAACCTTGAAAATGCCAAAAGCATTTTCAAAGTAAACAATCTCGCTTGAAGCCTTTGAAGAAACTGCCTCTTTTTTGAAACCATTAGAGGCAGCGGCAAAACAATGGCATATGAGTAACTAAAAGCTAGCTTTACGCTGGTCAAAAGCTTACTTGTCAGTTTTGCCCAGTCCCCTCATTTGAGGCAAAAAATGGAACCAGAACTTGAAATTTTCAGGGACAATGTGGATTCATGGATAAAGCAGATACGAAGGGAATTTTCTGAATTTTCAGAGCTTCCAGAGGCTGTAAACGAAAATGCAGATAACATACAGCATAATTATGAGCTAATTTACGAATTAAAAGACCAAGTTGAAGAATTGAAGCAGGAAATTAATGCTCTTAAATTAATACAAATAATTAGCTTAAAGCAGAAAATGGGCCAAAAGGCAGAAGAACAGACGCAGGAATAGGCAAGTTTTTCTCTTTAAAGCAATTTCTCAATCAATAAAAATTTCAAATTAAAATTCTAATCCAACTCATTTGTTAACTTCTGTAATACAGAATCAACAGCTACAAACAGATTCCTATTTGTTATTTCAGAGACGAACACTTTTCCATTATTAAGAAGTTTAGCATGAACTTCATATTTTTCGCTTTTTTCCCTCTCGTGAACTGGCTTAAGCGTAATATGCAGCTTTTCCATCTTTCTTGAAAGCTCACCTATTCTTCGTAAATGATTTGCTATAATCTTCCGTACTACGACCATTGAAGAGCTATCTATGTCCCTAAATCCGGATAATTCTATATTAGCTCCCAGATTTTGGCTATCCTTCTCCATACATATCACTAATGCCTCAAACTTATCATGTATATATACATTTTGATTTAGAATAGGGATAATAATATAAATATCATTCCTAAACTATAAATCATATGGCATTGGTAGAATCATTTTCAGGAATTCGGGGAATTTATGGCAAGGACTTGACAGAAAGCATTGCAATTAAATATGCTTATGCCTATACTACTTTTTTGAGGAAAAAAACAAAAAAAAGCAATGTGACAATTGTTATTGGGACTGACACAAGACCTTCTGGATTAAGGATGAGGGACGCTGTCGTGTGGATAGTTGACAGCAATTTTATCGATGTCGGGATTTTGCCAACGCCTGCAATTGAGTTTGCTGTAAGGCATTTTAACGCGGACGGCGGCATAATAATCACAGCTTCCCATAATGAACCATACTGGAATGGGTTCAAGTTCCTTAATAGTGATGGGTCAATACTTACCGAAAAGGACATGAATTCTTTGATAAATAGTTTCAAGTCTTTGAAAAACTTTCACAAAATCCAAGACAGAAAAATTCTGGAAAAGAATTCCGAGGCTTTGAATAAATACGCTGAATTTATCTTTGAAATTATCGGAAGGCAAAACATAGAAAATATTAAAAAATCAAAACAAAGAATAGTCATTGACCCTAATGGTGGCGCAGGAATTGTTGCGGAGAATATTCTTGAGCAGGCTGGACTGAATGTTATTGGAGTAAATATGAATTACGGGCAATTCAGCAGGCTGGTTGAGCCAACCGAGGACTCGCTTATTTATCTGAAAAATGTTATCGATGAGGGCAATGCAAATTTTGCTGCAGGATTTGATTGTGACGCGGACCGGGTTGAAATTTTATTAGATAATGGAATGCTATTATCAGGAAATTACATACTTGCTGTAATTGCTGATGATATATTATCAAGTAGCAAAAATCCGCAAAATCAAACAATAGTTGTTAATGATGCGACTTCAAGCATTGTTAGGCATATTGTAAGAAAGCATGGTGCAAAAATAAAGGAGGTTGAGGTTGGCGAGGCAAATGTTGTCAAGGAGATGCTTAAGTCAAAGTCTATTGTGGGCGGTGAAGGCTCAAGCGGAGGAGTCATAATACAGCCGTCAAAATGCAGGGACGGAATCTTGACGTTGCTGAAAGTCTTATCTATAATTGCAAATAGAAAGAAGAAGCTGGATGAATTAATAGAAGAAATGCCAAAATATTATTACTTAAAGAAAAAGGTTGAATTTAATTCATCAAAGCACAATAGCGTAAAAAAATTTATCAGGAATTATTATTCGAAGAAGGGATTTAAAATGCAAGAAACCGGGGGCATAAAAGGTGGCTTGAAAATCCTAACCGGGAAAAACTCATTTGTCTGGTTTAGGGCGTCAAAAACAGAATCAAATATTTTTAGGGTAATTTGCGACTCTGACAATAAGGATGAAGCCGAAACATTGATGAAAGAAGCTGTTGAATTATTTAAAAAAGCAAATGAACAAAAATAAATTTATTGAACGAATTGAATCAGGATTATTGTCAACGCTGTTGAACTATGTTGTACCATTTGTGGGCAATAAAATACAAGCAAAAGGCGCAGAATCAAATAATCTTGAAAAGATTGTTAATAATCAAAAACCAAAAATTGATATTAAAGATATAAATGAGTTAGAATCAATGTTGCAAAGAAATTTAAATCAAAATACAAAATTGAACAAAAAAACTGAAATAATTTCAAGCAACATAGTTTATTCATTGACATTTGTAAAACAAAAAAATAATGATTCAAAATCAACTGGATTTTCAGTCTCGATTCACTATGAAGAAAGCCAAGATGAGGAAAAATTAAATATTAAAATAAAAAAATATGAAAAAGACGTACATTTTGCAGAAATTATTGATAAAAAAGAGGCAAAAGACAAAGTCGCCCCTTATAATATTAAGATTTCATATGAAGAAAATTACTTTGAGGAAAGGCTGTCAATTACTTACAAGCAGCAGTTAAAGAGTTATTTGCAGGAGTTTATAAACAGCAAGGAAGATATGACAAACAGAGTTCCTCTTAAATGGCTCAATATATTGCCAGAGACAATGATGGGCGGAGTTTTGGGTTTTACATATCTCGGAGAAAACTTCATGGGAAGAAGGGCAGATTTAACCGGCAAAACTGCAAGAATGGTTGATATTCACGAAAGCATCCATACGCCTGATGAATATGAAACTAGAGTTCTAACAGATTGGATAATGCAGAAGCCCAGGTTAAAGTATTTCAAATGATTTCTATCTACTTTCCAAATCCTTCCTTACTTTCTTGACTGCTTTTGCCATAACTCTGAGCTTTTCTTCTGCAATATAAGAATCCTTTGTTGCCCTGAAGCCGCAGTCAGCGTCTATCCATATTCTTCGTAATGCTCCATCATCTGGAGCAAGCACCTCAAGCGCAGTGTAAATCCTTCTGACTACTGTGTCTAAGCTTTCAACCGGTATGTTTGCTTTGATATCTATTACGCCAACTGCAACATCTTTGTATTTAGTCAGAGGATCTTCTTTGAGCATTCGCAGAATATCCGAACGTTCTAATCCAAGTTCAAGATCGCTGGAAAGCTCTATGTCAATTTGGTTTACAGGCAGATTTTTTAGGTTTTGAAACACTAATGGAAAATCTCCATAGCAAATGTGTGTTATTGTATATGCTTTTAGTCCATTCGTGACAATTCTTAACCCTTCAATAAATAATTCCTTTTCCCAATGCCTTTCGCCGATTGCAGGCTCGTCAATCTGAATGTATCTTGCACCTGTATTATCAAGAGCCAACGCCTCCTGCCTTATGACATTAGCCCATGCCACAACAAGTTCTTCCCTTGTTTTGTAATGATTATTGAAATTCCAATTTGAAAGTGTGGTTGGGCCTGTCAGCATAGCCTTGACTGGCTTGTGAGTCTGACTTTGCGCATATTCAAATTGCTTAAGTCTTATAGGCTCTGCTCTCTGCAATTGCCTATCAACTATTCCCTTTCTCCAAAATCTGTTGTCATATGATCTTGTCCAATCTTCAAGAGGAAGCCCTAAAGCAACTGCAAAATCCGTTGCCATATCCAGTACATAAGGCTCTCCATCAACTAGAACATCAATGCTTACGCTTTCCTGAAATTTTAAATAATCACTTATGGCTCTTTTACTAGTTTCATTTAAGCGGCCATTCTCTACAATTACATAATGCGGCTTTGGATTTGAGCCTACTCCAGTCATTGGAAGCAAAGGCAAGCTCATTTTAACTCCCCCTTCAATTGAGCTAAGACTTCAAGTTTTCTTCTAGCGTAATCTCTTGGAAGATGCTCCAAGGTTGCATTTGGTGCTATCAATGCTCGCTCAAAGTCTATGTAATCCTTCAAACCATTTAGCCGTCTTGCAACTTTGGCTGCATCTTCAACAAATATTGAGCCTCTATCGCCAGAGTCAAGTATTCCAAACCCGATTCCTTTGTCAAAACTAATCTTCTTGAGCAATGACTCAAGGTTATCGTTCCAGACAAAATCAAAGCCAATAAAATCAACAGGGATGGCTAACAAAACGTCAAGGGTTGCTTGCGAATAAGTGCCATAAAACGTCCATACAGCTGTCTGAACTTTTAGCCCTTTAAGCATCTCAGCATATATTTCAGGCACGCTGTTCATTTTTGGGCACTTTCTTTCAAATGCCACCAACGAGGGCTCATTAAATTGCACAAAAGGAATCATTGGAAGAGCGCCCAATTCTTGCCTGTACAAAAAAGCATAAGCTCTTGCCAATTCCTCAACGTTCCTATATGGTGAATTTTTACTTATGACAGAATGTAAAGCCAATGTATAAGGCCCTGGAAGCTCCAGCTTAACGTTAGGGTTAAACTTAGACGCTTCAAAATACAAATTATTTACAATTGGCTTTTTTCTTGCAATTTCACCGTTAACCAGAATTCCCCTATAATGGGTATTTGTATGGAAGATCTTTTTTATGCCGGTGAATTCTACGCCATCAATATTTTCCAATGGCCATGTTAACTCATCATAAACATCAACCAAACCGTGATTTGGCAAATCAACAAAGCTTGACAACTCTTTAACAATTTCCTCTGTTAGCCCTAACTTAAGCTTTCTAATCTTCTCTGTGTCATAATCGCTGTGGTATATTATATCAGATTTAGCCAAATGAGCAATGAGTTTATTTAACTCTACTCTTAGCAAAGCTCCTTTTTCTGAGCTGACTCTCGGATACGGGCCGATTATTGTAGTTTTGAACGTCAACACCTCAAATGATTTATTTA
>JAHFQA010000053.1:7311-10035 GCA_023266475.1 Candidatus Woesearchaeota archaeon
AATAGGAAATAAAAACATTTAAAATAAAATAGAGTTTCTTTCATCCTATGCCAACTGTTCATTTCAAGACTCAGGGATGCAGCAGCAACTTAAGAGAATCGGAAATAATGATGGGCCTGTTGGATAATTCAGGATTTGATGTAGTAAATGATGAAATTGATTCTGATATCAATGTCGTCAACATATGCACTGTAAAAGGTGACAGGACTGCATTAAGTCAAATCAATAAACTACAAAAACAATTTCCGGAAAAAAAGCTTGTTGTTGCAGGCTGCATTACTGAAAGCATTGTGCCGAAAATAAAAAAGCTTGACAAGAATATTAGTTTTGTAAATACCCACAATTTTGGAAAAATTTCAGCAGTTGTGGAAAATTCCTTGAATGGCACAGTTTTGGAATTGCTTGACAAAAAATACGAACGAAAAGTCAATCTCCCCTCAATAAGGAAAAATCCAGTTATAGGAATTGTTCCTATATTAAATGGCTGTAATTATTTCTGCACTTTCTGCTCGACAAAACTAGTAAAGGGAAAATTATTTTCATACCCAATGGATGCAATAAGGCAGGATACCAAAGAACACCTTAAATCAGGATGCAAGGAAATTTGGATAACATCAAATGATACTGGAGCTTATATGGTTGAACAAGGAGGAAAGCAAAAATTAGCGGAATTATTGGCGCAGGTTTTATCAATTCCCTTAGAATTTAAAATTAGAGTTGGAATGATGAATCCTGCAAACACAATAACAATTATGGATGACTTAATAAAAGTTTACAAGCATCATAAAATGTTCAAATTCTTGCACATTCCTGTTCAATCTGGGAATGACGAAATCCTGAAAATGATGAACAGGAAGTATTCAGTTGAGGATTTTATTAGGGTTGTCGAATCCTTTAGAAAAGAAATTCCTGAAATTACGATTTCGACTGACATAATTGTTGGTTTCCCATCGGAAACTGAACAACAGTTTGAAGATTCTTTAAACTTAATTGAAAAAATTAAGCCGGATGTTTTAAATATTTCGCGGTATTCTGTGAGGGAAGGCACAATTGCGGCAAAAATGAAACAAATGCCATCAAGCAAATTGAAAGATAGGTCAAGAATTATTACGAGGCTGCATCGGGAACAAGCGCTTGTGGCAAACAAAAAATGGATTGGATGGCAAGGAAAAGTTTTAGTTGATGAAAAGGGAAAAAATGATTCATGGATCGGGAGAAATTATTGTTATAAACCCGTTGTCGTAAAGGGAGAATTCAAGCTGGGTGACGAGATAAATGTAAGAATTTATGATGCAACAAGCTTTGATTTAAGGGGAGGCACATCTAATGCCTATTTTGGATTTTTTTAAAAATGAATGTGAACCCATTTTAACAGAAGGTGAGGTAAATTTAGCTATATTGTTGATTGAGATGATAGGTTCTGCAAGAATAATACTTGGATGGTACCAAGAAAGAAATATAAGGCCAATAGAGGTATATAAGGTTTGTATTGGAGAATATTTTGAATTACCAATAAATCATTTGATAAGATCCACACTTCAAGAAAGTGAAATATTGGACGCTTATAATATTCATTTACAATACTCAAATCAAAAACAATTCAAACGAAGTCTTTCAACTCCTTAAACTTATCCATTAAATTCAAAGCTTCTGCAACTGGCTTGTAAGTTATAAAACCCTTATGTGTATTAACTCCCTTGGCAAATCCTTCATTATTCTTAACTGCGTTTTCAAAACCATCATTTGCTAATTTTAATAAATAAGGGAAAGTTGCATTGGTTAAAGCAATCGTCGATGTTCTAGGATAAGCTCCTGGCATATTTGTAACACAATAATGTATTATTCCATGCTTTACAAAAACAGGATCAGAATGCTTCGTTGGCCTAGATGTTTCAATACAGCCACCTTGGTCGATGCTGACATCAACAATTACTGAACCTGGTTGCATTGTTTTAACCATTTCTTCGGTAACAACATAAGGAGCCTTTGCTCCTGCAACAAGAACTGCACCTACAACCAAGTCTGCATCTTGGACGTGTTCAGTAATGTTTTCTGAAGTCGATAGCATTATATTAGATCTTCTTCCAATCGCATCTCTTAATAAATCCATTCTCTCTTCATGCCGTCCAAACAAAAAAACATTTGCACCCATCCCATATGCTGTCTTGGCTGCATGCCTTCCAACAACTCCGTCGCCAATAATAACAACCTTCCCATAGAAATGCCCCAGAACCTCGCCAAGCATCATTCCCTTGCCATTGTTGAATTTTGCAAGATAATAAGAGCCGACTTGTGTTGCCATGTTGCCTGCAACAGCACTCATTGGCGCAAGCAATGGCAATCTATAATATTTGTCTTCAACTGTTTCATAAGCAATTGAGGTTGTGTTGCTGGAAAGCAGTGCTTGTGTTAAAGGTTTTGGAACGCCCGCTAGATGCAAATACGTAAAAAGAATCTGACCTTTCAAAAATTTGTATTCATTTTCCAACGGCTCTTTAACCTTTACAATAGTATCAGCATTCCACACTTTTTCTACGTCAACAATTATAGCACCATTTTTTGAATATTCAAAATCTGCAAAGCCACTTCCAATTCCAGCATCTTTTTCAACATACACCTTATGCCTATTTGCAACAAGCGCTTTTGCACCGTCAGGAGTCAATGACACTCTGCTTTCTTTGTCCTTAATTTCTTTTGGCACGCCGATAATCATATCCATGCACC
>JAHFQA010000008.1 GCA_023266475.1 Candidatus Woesearchaeota archaeon
TTCAGTTATATTTTGGGTTAAATTTAGCGTTATATTTTCGGTTATATTCAAGGAAATATTGGCAGTTATGTTTGCAGTTAAGTTCAATTGCGTTATATTTAATGTTATATTTGAATTGCCCTCGATAAATCCCGGGTCATTTGCAGTCAAAGTTATATCATATTTTTCCCCAATAGTCAAGTCTTTTATTTTCTCCCAAGAGCCGAAGCAAACCTCCCTTTCATAATCCCACAGCTTGCATTTAAACAATGAATTTCCTGTTGCAGTCGCAGTCAAAGTTGCCTTTTCAAACTCCAAATTTTCAAGATTTATTGCATATCTTTTTGTTACATTAACATTCTCAAGGCTTATTTCTTTTGTTACATTATCAATGCCTATGCCAGCAATTACCGGCTTTGTCAAGTTTGCATTTTCTATTGTTAATTTCTCAATAACATCAACATCTGGTGTAATCTCAACATTGTAATAATCCGGGTCTAATATTTCGCTTGTTACATTGACATTGTCTTTGTAAATGGCATAGCTTCCGGACTGCATGCCTTGGCTGTCAATAATTGAAATATTTACTGCAACTTTTGGCAATTCCTCAATTAATGAGTATGTTATTGTGTCAAGATTCAATGTCGCATTCTCTATCTCAAAAATTAATTTATAGGTTGACAAATTAAAGCCGCTCAGTGTGCAAGTTTCAACGCAAACATTCCTGAAGTCAATTATTTCAAAATAGAAATCTGCGCTTAAGTTCTTCCAGGCCGAATAATAGATTTCAGCAAATGGCTCGTCTGCATTTAAGCTGTAGTCAACATAAAGTATTTGCGAGCTTATAGTATTTTTCAACGAAGTACCATATTGGCCATAGGTGGCATAAAATACATCATTCCAGTTGTCTCTCTTTGGAACTAATCCAACATAATTGCAGCATTTGGAATTGCCGTAGCATATGCTTGTCACTTTTTCGTCATCAATGGAATAAGTATCCCATCTGGTGCATAAGTTTTCTTTTTTAACATCCCAGTTGAAATTGGCATTTTCAACTGTCATGTCTATGATTCCGCTCAAAGGCTCAATGCCATTATCGTCTCTGTCGTAGGCAGTTTCTGATTTATAGTTAAGGCTGATTGCTATTGATTTTTCAGGCACAATCAGCTTAACTTCTTTTGTTGTTGACTTATCACCATCAGTTGCTGTAAATGATATTGTTGCTGTGAAATTATTACCTGTTGGAGTAAGAGTTACTATGCTGTTGTCTATCCCAATTTCTATTCTATTTGGCGTTGTGAATAAGTAGGCAAGCGAATCGTTCTCTGCGTCAATGAAGTAATTGCCCAAGTCTATAGAAGTCTTTCCATTCAGGATAAATTCTTCTACATCAGATTTCCATACAGGAGGTGTATTTGCTTCTTTGGATTTTTCAGGTTTCACTTTTTCCTCTTTTTTAGATTCATCAATAACAGTTTCATTAATTACAGTTGTATTTTCAGAAATTGTGATGTTTGCAGAGTTTTCAACAACATTTACGATGTTAGCAGTTGCATTATCAGCATTATTTGTTTTACTGTCATTATCTTTGATTTTATTTTCTTTAACTGCAAATCCTGTTAATGCATTATTATTTGAATTGCAGGATGCTAAGATCAAGAGCAATGTGATTATTGCAATTAAATAAAACACTCCAACTTTTTTAATTTCAAATTCGTCAGTCATTTTTTCTTTTTCTTGGCTCTTTGGTAAACTGTCCAGATCGTCCTGTCATTTCTGTTAAGCAGCACAGCAATTTTGTGATACGTAAGCCCAAAAGTGTCTTTGAAGTAAGAAACAATATTTTCCAGAACGCTTAGATTTCTGTCCTTCAAAATTGAAACAGGAATAGAATAAGGAGAAATTTCTTCAATGAATTTTGCTTCTAATTTTTTCTTTGAATTTCTGTATGTAACAGCTAATGCAATTTCGTTTCTGTTGGTTAATTCAGCTATTTGCTTGTATGTAAGAAGAAGGTTTTCTCTTAGATATTTTACAATTATTTCCAAAGAGCTTAATTGGTCATTCTTGAAAACAGAAAGAGGAACTTTGACTTCCCCCTTGGCTTCAACTTTAAGTGATTTGACTACTAATTTTAGAATTTCATCTGGACTCAAGCCTTGCTCTTTGAGATAGCTTAAAGTATCTAAAAGCTTTATTTCAATATCCTTTCCCTCTTTTATTGGCATATTACATTATGTAAGTAGAATAATATATTATATAAGTATTAATAGATATTATGTAAGTATTAATATTAATTATGTAAGTATTAACAAAAGCAATAACTTTATCATTACATAATATGTAAAATTTTAGTATACTATGTAAGTATTGATTATGATTGATTAAGTACCCAAAACTTGCATTCATTTTGATTTTCTACAGATTAATTAATCCTTATACGATGCACTAAACTCCCCAAGATTTACAAGCAAGAAGTAGCCTATAGAACTGTAAATCCAAGTTTAGTATCTAATATTTTGAATATATCTATATTATGTAAGTAATCAATGTTCTGAATTAATCTATAGTTCAACATTATAACATACTATGTAAGTAGTAACTATTTAAAGTTTTCGTTTTCGTGAAAAAAACAGAATTCCAGGAGCCATGTTTCTCTTGTTTTATCTTAACATAATAAAAAATTGTCCTTAATAATATGAGAGATCTATCTTAATGATGGTACAGTTATAGTTATCATATGTCTCATAAGTAGCAAAACTTGTTATGTCTACCTTATAAGTTGCCGCACGATACCAATTAAGCTGTTACGATTCATACTATTTTTCACCTTAATCAAATAATACTAGAAACTGGTCTCATTCAAATATCTATTCAATTGTTTATTCAAATAAATATATATTTTAACAGTATAAATATATAATTTGTAAGTACAAAATCTTAAGTTAGAGTTAGTCACCTAGGTAGTCTGATAAAAGGATAAAAGAATAAAAATATTAAAGAAAAAGTGGAAATTCTGATTAATCTATATTAGAACTAACCTCATTTATAACTATTATAACCTTTATAAAAAATTTGCTATCTATCCTCATCAAACAATGTGCAATCATTCTACAATTTATATTTTTTATAATAATCTTTAGTACCTATAGTTTATATAATAGGAATTCTATATTTAATTACCATAATCCTAAACTTCATCTAAACCTTTATGACCATTATAAGTATTACACTCCTTTAAACACCTCCTAAATAATGGGATTTAAAGTTATTAGGGATAATGCATAGTTTACCTATGGACTCACAGCAAACTTGCTTTCAATTTATTAAAACAGGCTCTTTCGAATGAACTTTCAAATGTTTAATCAAATGAATATATATGATGTAGGTTAAAACAATTATTATATAGGTAAATTATGATTAATTTATCAATTTTCAACTATATGGATAAACATTACATAATATAAATAGTAATACATAATATGTAAGTATTATTAGATAAGAGATTAAACCAGTATATGCAGCAATAAATTAGAATTACTAAAGATTAAACGATTAAGAGTATTTAGCTAGAAGTTCCCTGGTATTCTTCAAGCTCTTGCTGAGCTTCTGGCCTAAGCAGCTTCTTGATTACTTCTTCATAGCTTTCGCCTTTCATTCCTTTTGTCTTAAGCCAGTCATGAAATTTTCTACTTATAGGTATAGTTGTAACAGTCATAATAACTATAACTATGACAACTTGTTTATTTACTTTTCTGTTTTTATTGGACCAATTTGAAAATTTCTTAACAAAAGTTTTATATAATCTATGAAAATTAAAATATCAATCATATATAACAAATATAGCAATTATGGCAAAAATAAACTTACCAAAGGATATTCTTGAAAGGAGCGCCCTTAAGTCTTTGCCGGCAAAAGAAAAAGAGGAATACCTCAACAATCTATTAAAGAAGGTATTAGACATTAATCCTGAAGGCGTTACAATTTCTCAGATCAAGGAATCAATTGGATTAACTCCTTCTACAATTTGGCATCATTTGGAGATGCTTAAGAGTACTGCTCAATGCAGAAAGATATCTCATGGAAATATGGATGTTTACCATCCTTATGGAAAAGAAGAGCAGCTTGGTGATTTTGATACGCCTAGAGCCAAGTACACTATTGGAAGGGTCCAAAACGAGGAAGGCACCTTCGTGTGCATTCATGACAAAAGAAAGAATAGGCAGGAAACATACACTGTTGTAAGGGGTATAGCTATACCTGATGAAATACTAGATGATGTAATAAACACGCTTAGTAATGCTAAAAGGTTGCTTAAGAAATAATCATAAATATTTGTAATATTTCATTTCTGCTTTTAAGAAACAAATTAACTCACTATCTGCAGATAAACTCCAAAACTTGCAGTCACAGAGCTGCTTGATTTATTAACTAATGTTACATCGACATTATCTGATACAGATGAAGTATTAACTACATCAATTGAAGGAATAATACCGATAGTATTATTTGATTCATCACCAGTCAGGTTTTTTTCACTCCCATCTTCTGAGGCTTCAACTAACACAATAAAAAAAATAAAGATTACTAATAAGACTAAGCCATTTAATTTTCTAGCCAAAAAACCACTACCCCCAACAATTAATGATATGGGGAAGTCTGCTTGTTTAAGAATCTTGCTTTTTAAGTTATTTCATTAGTAATTATTATAGAATTTCCAAAATCACCTTCTAATATCCTCAAGCTTTTTTGCAAAGCTTCTAAATTGAATAGCTACATAAAATAAAATACACAGGCCAATAAATTGTAGGGTATGTGCCACCAAATCTAGCGATTCTTCTGCTTCTTCAGTAACTGTTCCCTGATACAGCCTTAAATTATGCAATATCTCTAATCCCTCTATGGATAAGACTGCTAGAAAATAAGTGCCTGTAAAAATAGCCAGTAAAACAAATATTTTTTTTGCCTCTCCTGGAACGAAGCTGTTTAAATAAAAAAGAAATATCATAAAGATTATTAATGGCAGAACCACTATTACAATATCTAATATATTTTCAATCATTATAATGGTGCTTGCCATTGACATCAATGATTAATGGTCTTAACATCACCATACATGCCTTGTGTATAAGTATTTTTGTTATAACTTATGTATAATAAAAACTTATTTCTTCGAAACTCCAATTTTTTCTTCGATTCTCGTCTTTTCCTTTTGGTAGCTTTCCTTTGATATAAACCCTGCTTTTTGAGCTTCTTCCAAAGCTTTCAGCTCTTTATCTAATTTTTCAATTTTCTCAATGGCTGTCTTTTCCTTTAATTCTTCAATCTCTCTCTTTTTCTTAAATTTGCCGAGGCCAAAGTTTATTAAAACAAAAATTATAACTAATGCGACAAATACAGCAAGCCCAATCAAATAATATTTTAATTCAGGAGGATACTTGCTTTCGTATTTACCTACAACCTCGAAAGTGTCAGAGCCTGTGCCAACAATTATGTCTGTAGACGCTTCAACAAACGCAATATAAGTTCCTGGCTTAAGCTCCTCTGGTATTATTAACCTCCTTATGAATTTAGCTTGTGTTTCAACATAAACTGATTCCTGCTGGTTTGCAACTAAATTTCCCTTTTGATCCTTAATTGAATATTTAACATTTACATTTCCGGCTCCGAAGCCTCGTAAGTTGAGCAGCGCAATTTGCATTAAAAGCTCATCGCCTTGGGCTATTTTTTTATATTCTGGAAGAACATTGACATTTACATCAAACAATTGCTTAGTGCTGTCAAACAGCAGCAACTTTGAGCCGTTTTTTTCTATGTAGACTTTTGCAGTCCCATTGCTTGTTACTGAACCAGTTGCCTTTATAGACTTTATGTTGCCTGGATTTTTTACCTGCCATTCATAAGTCCCGCTTTCATTTTTTTCAATATTGAGGTTTTCACTGTATACAGTTTCTGTTCCGGAGACTACTTTGCCGGTAATAGATGGCCTTTTAAATATGACAAAACCAAGAACAATTATTAAGGCAATTATTATTACGAATCCATATTTATATAGCCCCGCGGAATTTCTAATATCCTGTACATTATTGTATCTCCTTTTATTATTTTTTTCTCCATTCATTTTGCCTTACAACTAACTTTGAAGTTAATAAGTTTTTGTATTTTTTCAACTATTATTATTGTTTTTTTTGTCGTATATTAAATATTTTTTGCCGTCCTTTTCAATATAAATCTTTACTATTCCATTTCCTCCAATACTGCCTGTTGCCCTCATAGATGTCATTGTTCCAGGCTTGCCTAATCTCAGAGTATAATTGCCGCTTTCATTTAGCTTCAGGTTCAACGATTTGTTGTATGTAACTTCTTTTCCCAATACAACATGGCCAGTAATAGATGGCTTTAGTATAAATAGGCTTGTAAATAATAGCAATAATACAAGGGCTGGAATGGCAATTTTAACTATTGGATTTTGATGCTTGAGTTTGCTCCCAAAATTTCCAATGAAACCGATGTCATTTTTATCTTTTTTTGTTAAAACTCTCTCTTTTTTCTCTATAACAAGCTCTGAATTGGATACCTTAAGCTTATATTTTTCTATGTATTCTGTGTGGAACTCGACCCAGTCATTTAAATAAGAAATTTCCTCTTTAAGATCAATGTCATGAAATACATTTTGAAGTTTCGAATTTGCATTTACTTCAATTTCGTTATATATGTAAAGCAAAATAGATTTATGATTATTAAGTTTATTTACTTTTTCTTCTAATTCAATCAGCTTTCTCTTGTAAATTTGTATTCTTTCGTTGTTCATTTTTTCTTTTTATAAGCTCTATTGTAGACAGTCCATACGTTCCTTTCGTCGCGATTGAGCAGGGCAGAAATTTCACTGTAACGCAAATTGAAATCATCTTTGAGATAGCGCACTATTGACTCAAGAACACTAAATCTTCTGTCTTTGAAAATTAGAGTAGGGATAAAGAATTGTGATTCTTTTACATCCAGCTTTTTCTGCCTTTTCTTGCATGCTGCATTATAAGTGGCCCAGATTGTTCTGTCATCCCTATTTAGAATCAGTGCTATTTGATGAAACCTAAAGTTAAATTCTTCTTTAAGATATTTTACAATCGTTTCCAGGCATCCTAATTCATCGTTATCAAAAGCGGAAATTGGAATACATACTTCATCACAAATTTTTCTGCCTTCAATTAAGCTAAAAATTTCCTTATTGGAAATATTGTATCGCTTCTTTAATCTAATAATAGAATCTTTAACCTTGAAAAAGTCTGAGTCAATGCTAATTGAAAAAAGCTTGTTGGTATTATAAATTCTTAGGTTATTTCGCGTTTTTTCAGACTTTAAGTGAGGCATTACTTATTATATATGTAATTAAATATATAAATATTTCTATAAATTCAGTGAATACTTATTATGTATGTATAATTCAAACAAAGTTATTCCTATGTAATATTATCCAAAATCCAATAAGAAACCAGAAACGCATTACGAATTAGGAATGTGAATTCTTCAATTTTTCAGTATATCTGCACTTTGGGTAATTTGAACATCCAAAAAATTTCCCATAAATGCTGCTCCTTAAAACAATATCACCCTCCTTGCAGGTTGGGCATTTTCTTTTAATTTCACCTTTTGCAATCGCTTTTGCGTGTTTCCCAGCTTCACCTTCTACATTTTTGCTAGGGCACTTTGGATTTAGGCAGAACTCCAATGGCTGCCTTGATTTTTTTATTGCCAATACCATTGGAAAGCTGCAAACAACGCAGTTTTTCTTTGCTGGCTTTATGAGCGCGTTTTTTGGTATAGAATATATTGTCTTGCATTCCGGATATTTGTTGCAAGCCGCAAAGCTACCAAATTTTCCACGCCTTATCATTAAATTTCCTTCATTGCATACTGGGCAAAGTCCAAGAAAAGCCATTTCGTCTTGTGTTTCTCTATTTGCTTTCGAGAGGTCAATTCCAATTTCCTTCTGGTGTTTTTTTAAATCGCCTATTATTTTTGTTATCGCCTTTTTTGCGTCTTCTAAAAGAATATCCTTTTTTTGCTTTCCTTCCCTTATATTTTCCATCTCGATCTCAAAATGCCTTGTTAAATCTTCGTCGAGTATCTTGGGGCAGTGCTTCTCCAGAGTTTCAATTGTTGAAATCCCTAAATTAGTAGCTTCAATCGCTTTGCCTTGTATGTAGCCTCTCTTGAATAAGGTGTCTATAATTTCTGAGCGCGTTGCCTTGGTTCCAAGATCCCTTTTTTCAAGCTCTTTTATTATAGAAGCAGGAGTGAATCTTTTGGGTGGTTGTGTTTCCTTGCTTACAAGCTCTATTTTCTTAATGCTTATTTTATCACCTTCCTTTACGTTTGGCAGTTCGATTTCTTCCAACTGCACATATGGTGAATAAAATAAATGCCAACCCTTCTCAATAGTTCTTGTCCCTTTTGCGACAAAAATTTCTTCATTGCAATTAATATCTGCTGTCACTGTTTCCCGGACAGCTGGCTTTGCAAAAGTGGCAAGGAATCTTTTCACTATCAAATCATAAATCTTGGCTTCTCTTTCTTCCAATTCATTGGACATGATGCCAGTCGGGAATATTGCAGGGTGCGCTGGATCAGTTTTCTTGCCATTATTTGGAGCTAAATTTGATATCTTTAGGATTAATCTTGATAAGTCACTATAAGAATTCTGCTTTGCCAATCCATTCAAAATATTTCTATAGCCGATTGATTCAGGATATTGCTGGCTGGATGTTCTTGGATAAGAAATAAAACTTGATGTGTAAAGCTCCTGAGCGATATCAAGAGTTTCCTTTGGAGAGATGTTGAAGCATCTGTAAGCTTCCACTTGCAACGATGTCAGGTCAAATGGGAAGGGTGGCATCTGGTTGAATTGTTTTCTTTCAATTTTGTCAACATTGGCTTCCTTTTCATTTTTTGTTTTTTCAATTACCTTATCTGCTTTGTCTTTTTCCCAGAATTTGTCTTCATTGTGCCATGCTGAAACCTCACGCCCATTGTGCTGGCCAATTAACTGGATTTGCCAGAATGGTCTTGAAACAAAGGCTTTGATGTTTTTTTCCCTATCGACTATAATCTTTAAGGCTGGGCCTTGAACTCTTCCAGTTGACATTATCTTGAAGGCACCTGCGCTTTTAATTGCAGATGTTAATGCCCTGCTGTAATTTATTCCGTTGTACCAGTCCAAGAAATGCCTTGTTTCCCCGGCTTCTCCTTGACCCCAGTCAAGATGCGGGCTTTTATCTTTATAGGCTTTAACTAAATCTGGTTGTGTCAGAGTGGAAAACTTCATCCTGTGAGCATCTTTTTGATTGCAAATATATCTTATAACATTCAACCCTATTACTTCACCTTCCTGGTCATAGTCGCATGCAACTGTAAATGAATCAGCATTTTTTGCCAATTTCTTCAAGGTATTAAGATATTTTTTTGTAAACGCAGAACTTTTTGTGGTTTCTGAAACTGGCCTCCATTCTATATCAAAAACAGGGAATGTCCATCCTTTCTTTTCTTTTTCTGCCAATCCATATAAGTGGCCGACGGCGCAGGCCACTACAATATCCATTTTGCCGTGTGTTAATTTGTAATATGGCACTCCTTGATAATTCTCCTTAATTGACTTTCCGTCTGCCAGCGCTTCAGCTATTTTTTTTGCAGCTGCGGGCTTTTCAGTTATGATTAATTCATACATAATCTATAGAATTTGCTGGATTATTTAAAAAATTATTGAAAATCGATAAGTCACAGATTTTTTAGCTACCAATTTTAATATTATTTTTTATGTTTTTTATCGTCTGTATTGCACTTAAAACTGCCAGATGGCTTGTTCTTGGATTTTTGCTCGGGAGATTTTGGGTTATTGCGGATATTTTTCCAAAATCACCTGTAGCTATTATCTCATGAGTGTTGAATTTTGTATTTGGGTCTGCTATAATTTTAATAGTTATATTTTCGAATTTTGAAGCAAGGAATAATGTTGCAGCAACATTTATATTCTGCGGAAATCCATCTACGGCATCTACTAGATTGCCGTAAAAAATCAGGATTTTTTTATTTGTTTTATTTAATTTTATATTGTTTTTAATAATAAAAGGAGCGCCTTCAAGACTCTTAACTGTTTTTGTTGTTGTTAATGTTAACGATTTTATTCTTCCTGAAACAGACTTTATAGCATCCAGGCCGGAAATTGCCCCTGAAGGCAGCAAAATTTCACAATTTTTTACTCCATTAATCAAATTTAAATTTTGAATTAAGCCTCCGGTGCTCATTATCAGCAGCTTTTTGTTTTTCTTATCCAAGTTTTTATTTTGCAATAATTTTTGAATGATATCTTTGCTTGCAGATTCTATGATTAAATCAGAATTTTGTATCAAATCATCTAAGCTCATTAACTCGGGTTTATTGATTTTTAATTTTTTAATTAGAATATGTGCTTTGCTCTTGTTTGTATCATTTAATCCAATTAGCTTAAAGTCCTTACCTTTATCAATAAACTGAGCTATTTCTGTTCCAATAAATCCGCAACCAATAATGCCTACATTCATTCTATTTCTAATGACATATTTAGTATTTTGGCAGAATTTGTCAAACAGCCCAATGAAATTATGTCTGCACCACATTCCTTATAATCCCCAATGTTGCCTGGGGCTATATTGCCGGAAGCTTCCAACAAAACTTGCTCATATAGATTTTGCCCTTTTAATTCTTTGACAATGGATTTTACAACTTGAGCATTTATTTTATCAAGCATAATTGCGAACAAACTTTTTCTTTTGTTATAATTCTTTTTCAGTTTTTGGATACTTTTTGCTGCTGTTATTGCCTGATTTTCGTTTTCCACTTCAATCTCAACAAATTTTGACTTATTATTGATACGGCGCAATATTTCTTCGATGTTGTAATCTAATATTTTCAAATGGTTGTCTTTTATAATAATTCCATCGCTTAAACCAAGCCTGTGAGTTAATCCCCCGCCTAGGCTGACAGCTTTTTTATCAATTCTCCCCCATAAAGTCTTTCTTGTAGCTGCAATCTTAATTCTGTTGTCTAGCCTGCTTAGCAAGAAATTTGTTTGTGTTGCAATTCCGCTCATTCTCTGAAGTAAATTCGTATTAATCCTTTCCCTTTCAAGAATTTTTCTTGCATTGCCTTCTATATTAATTATCAAATCATTTTTTTCTATTTTCTCGCCATCATACCTAAATGATTTTATTTTCAAATCCTTATTCAATAATCTAAACTCTTCCAGTCCGGCAAGAATTCCATTTTCCTTTGCAACAATAACGGCAGAAATATCTTGATTTTTCTTAATTAATGAATTTGTAGTTAAATCGGCTTTTCCCAAGTCAGTTTTTAAAAGTATAGTTTGAAGTTTTAAAACAAAGTCACTGTAGGATTTATTCTTGATATTTATTTCCTTGCTTCTATCCCAGAACTCCAAAACCAGCGATTCTCTAAGCTGCATTTTTTGATATTTCTAGCATCCTATCTATTGCTTTGCGTGCATTGATTATTATGTGTTCCGGTAGTTTTATTTCATGAATGTCTTGCACTAATGACTTTACTACAAGCGGCAATGTTGTTGATTTCATGTAGGGGCATATGTTGCAAAATGACAAAAAGTTCTTTTCCGGCACATCTTGCCTTAGCTTATCTGTCATTCCGCATTCAGTTACAACTATAAAATCCTTTGAGCCATCCGACTTTGCGAATTTTGCCATGCCTCCAGTCCCGCATACATGGTCTGAAAGTTTCAGCAATTCCTCTTTGCATTCAGGATGCGCAATAACCTTTGCATCAGGATATTTTTGCTTGAATTCCATTAATGTGTCTGCATCTAATTTGTCGTGCACAAAGCAGTAGCCGTCCCATAAGACGACTTCTTTTTTCGTGTGCTGCTGCACATACTTTCCAAGATTTTTGTCTGGAAGGAATATCACTCTTTTATGCGGAAGTGAATTGACAACCTCAACAGCATTTGCAGAAGTGCAGCAGATATCTGATATTGCCTTGACTTCTGCTGAAGTATTTACGTAGCTTACAACAGCTGCATCAGGATATTTATTCTTGATTGCCATTAATTTTTCAACAGTTGCCATATCTGCCAAAGAGCAGCCTGCGTCAAGTGTGGGCAAAAGCACTGTTTTTTTGGGGCTTAAGACCTTTGCAGTTTCTGCCATAAACCTGACTCCGCAGAATAGAATTATATCAGCATCTGTTTCAGCGGCTTTAATAGATAGGCCAAGAGAATCTCCAATATAGTCAGCTATCCTGAACATTTCCGGCCTTTGGTAGTTGTGAACAAGAATTACAGCGTTCCTCTGCTTCTTAAGCTCTAAAACCAATTGTATGAGCTTTTCAGAATCAGACAAAATACTCTGGCTAATTAATTTCTGTTCCATTCATTTAAGCTAAAAACTTGAATATAAATAATTATTTAATCAGGCAACAAAATTAAAAGAGAAGTAAAATAGCGGCAAAATTTGCCTATAAATAGAAAAATATATTAATTAGCTTATATTGCCTTTATCGTATGTATTTTATAACATCCAAGCCTGACAGGGAATCGCTCGAACTTGCAAAAAATGTAGTAGGCTTTTTGAGAGAAAGCAAAGTAAAATATGCATTAGGCAAAAATATTCCAATAACTGGAAATAAGAAAGAATTAAATGAATTTGATTGCGAGCTCTTGGTTGCTGTAGGCGACGACAGGTTTATACTTGAAACATTCAGAAAGCTGGACAAGAAACAAATACCGCTTTTTGCAATTTCTCCCAACCAAAGCTTTCTGGCACAGGCGAATTCCACAAATTTCAAGTACTATATCAGCCTGATAAAAAGAAATAAGTATGAAATATCAAAGAGGTCAAGGCTTGCTGCCAGCTTTAATGAGGCTTCAAGCCCCATAGCACTCAATGATATTGGCTTGTTCTCATATAAAAGCGCATCATTGCTCAAATATAATTTGATATTAAATGATAATATATTTTGGAAAGATATGGGAGATGGGTTAGTTGTTGCCACGCCAACAGGAAGCACTGGCTATTCTTTGTCTGCCGGCGGCCCAATAATTCTGGATGAGCCAAACATCTTAACTTTAACACCTATTTCTTCGATGGAAAAACATTCATCTATAGTTATATCTGATAAAACAAAAATAAAGATAGATGGCATTGAAGGCTATAATCCTATTCTGATAGTAGATGGGGAAGTGAGAATTCCTGTTAAATCAAGGGAAATTCTTATAGAAAAATCACCTTATAATGCAAATTTTATTGTGTTTTCCAAGGAATATTCTTTGGAAAGCAGATTGAAGAAAAGATCTGTTAAAGTAAATATTAATAAGCTTAGAGATTTGCCGGCAAGCTCAAAGCTTATATACAAAATTCTGCAGCATGAGAGCAGCATGACGCAAAAGGAAATTATAAACGCGTCTTTGCTTCCAGATAGGACGGTTAGATATTCTATTGAAGTGTTATTGAGGAAAGGGCTGATATCAAGCCAGCCACATTTTAGCGACGCAAGGCAAGCAGTTTACAGCGTTTGAAAGCAATAAAATTAAAAATTGATGACAATTTCTATAAGTTATGTACGATGAAGTAATAAAAAAAATTCTTGAGACTGTTGATGGGAATTTTCTGAGCGCAAATTATCCAAAGTTTTCAGGAGAAGGCTACAGGGCATATAAGATTGATTCAAAGAATTTTCATGAAATCAAAAACATTGATTCAAATCAAAAAATTGTTTTTGTTGACGGTGGTAATGCAGAAATTATAGGTGCCAAAAATTTTTCTTTAAGCCTGATAAGGGTTGGCTATGTTATATATCAAGGAGTTGAAAAAATATCAGCTAAGAAATTTGAAGTTCTTGCCTTTGTACAAGCTATAAGCCAAAATAATGAAATATATTACAAGGCGACTTTTTTTACCGCTAATAGCCGCATAAAGCTGGAGGAAATGTCTTTCAGCTCTTTTGACCATACGCTAATGAATGGGATGAACAGGGCAGAAATCGGCAGTGTTGCAACTGCGATAAGAAGATTTGCTGAGCTTAAGATTGCAAAACTAGCGAGTGACGAGAAAATTGCTGACATTATAGTCTTAGACGGAAGTATTCAGGTGACTTTGACTGATGAAAATAAGCACTTAAACAAGCTTTACGAATCGTGCAGCAAAAATAACGTCGTATTGGCAGCCTTAAGCAAGACCACTTCCTTATTCACGGACAATGGAAATTTATTAAGTGCTGTATTGGTAAATTTAGGCAGAATTCCAACATGGTTTTACTATCCAATTGTTGAAATAAATAGCCAAAACTATAAAGCTGAAATGTTTTTTGCTAAGCTCCATAAAAATTCTAGGCACGTTTTCAAAATTGAATTTTTTAAAGATCAGAAAGCAAAAGCAGAAGAATCGATAAATTTGCTTGCAAAAAACTGCGTAGATCCTATTTTCATTGGCTATCCTTATGGATTAGTTGAAGCTGATAGAATTGCGAGGATCAGCAATCAGGAAAGAGAATCATTAAGAACTATTTTCTTGGTAAAATTAAGAAATAATAATATTGAGAAATATTTAAATTCTTCGAATGCGCATGAAATTCTTGATAGCATAAGTTTCTGATAATCTCAATAACAATCTTGCCGCACTAGCCAAATATCCTAAGCTCCTTTTAATATATCAATGAATATACAATTTTAAAATCAAAAACAAAAAACTATATATACTGCTGATTCAAGAAAAGGCGTATGTATGATGTAATAACAGTCGGTAGTGCCACTATAGATGTTTTTGCTAGGACAAAATTTTCTGAGCTAATTAAGGTAATAGACCCAAAAGGGGAGAAAGATTTTCTGGCATTTCCGAGCGGCTCCAAAATCCTAATTGACGAGCTTGAATTTTCAACCGGCGGCGGAGGCACAAACACAGCTGTTGCACTAGCAAGGCTCGGACACAGGGTTGCTTTCCTAGGAAAGCTTGGCTTTGGGACAAACTCAGATTTTATCATTAACAATCTTAAGAATGAAAAAGTTAATTTGCTTTGTGTGCGAGGCAAGGGACATACTGGCTATTCCGTTATTCTTGATACTTTGGAGCATGACAGGACAATTTTGACACATAAGGGAATAAATGACGAACTTAGGCACACGGAAGTTCCGTATAAGAAGCTTAAAACAAAATGGTTTTATTTCTCAGCAATGATGGGGGAGTCATTTCACACGCTTGAGAGGCTTGCAGAATTTGCTCAGCAAAACAAAATTAAAGTTTCTTTTAATCCCAGCACATACCTTGCTGAAAAAGGAGGCAGGCACTTAAGGCATATTATAAATGCAACGGAACTTTTGGTATTAAACAAGGAAGAGGCGGGCTTGCTCGTGGGCAGCGATACGATGGAAGGATTATTGTTTAAGCTAAAGGGGCTTGGGCCAAAAATTGTCGTGATTACTGATGGAAAAAATAAACTTTTTGTCATTGATGATTCATACATCTACAGTGCATTTCCACCGCCTGTAAAGATTGTTGATGCAACTGGTGCAGGAGACGCTTTTGCCGCATCATTCCTGTCCGGAATTATGAGAAGGAATGATATCGAGTTTGCAATAAAGCTCGGGATTGCAAATGCGCAGTCAGTTGTTTCACATTATGGTGCTAAGGATATTCTTTTGACATTTAAGGAAGCAATGAAAGGCGTGAAAAAGATTAAAGTCAAAATACATAAGAAGAAAATTAAGTAAAATCATAATTCAATCCAGAGAGACCAAAACATCATTTCCCTCTACTTTTACTTGATAGGATTGAACCTTTGCAGTCGGCATTACAGGATTTACTCCAGTCCTGACATTGAACTGCCAGCCATGCCAGGGGCACGTCACGACATCACCTTCAAGAAAGCCTTCTCCTAAAGGACCGCCTCTGTGCAAGCATGTGTTGCTAATTGCAAAAAATTGGCCTTCTACATTGAACAAAGCAACATCTGTTCCGTTAACGCTGACTACCTTGTTTTCTCCTGGCTTCAGATCACTAGATGAGGCAACTTTTGTAAAATTTGGCATTTAATTCACCCAACTAAAAGCAATTAGTTATTGTATTTAAATGTTTTCTTGAAACACTGATTTTATTTAATATTTTTATCATTTCATTGTTTAATCTTTATTGATTTTGCTATAATTGGCTAGGCAAGTAGCACCACATAAAATAACCAGGAATTTATTTAATTGAAACAACGGAATTCCACCAATTCTTTGAATGGTGGAGTGAGTAGTGCTCAAAAACCACACATCAGATGGTGTAATTCCGAGCATCAAAAACCACTGGCTTATTATCAATAATGCAAACATGCCACCCATCTCTGATGGGTGGTTTTTGACAAATGTTCAATGAAAGCGAAATCCATTAACGATTAATTTCAGAATGAGGACTAATAACTAATAATAATAAATGAATATAAGATACATTGGACAAAATAAATATATTCAAAAATCAGAAACCTTTATATAAATATGAGTTTAAAACAACGACTTGAGAGGTGATATTGTTTTGCGCAAAGACAAGAAGTTTATTCTATGGTTTAATGAGCTTGAATTAGAAGATGTCCCTATTGTTGGCGGCAAGAACGCCTCTTTGGGAGAGATGTATAGGAATCTGACAAAGAAGGGCGTCAAGGTTCCAAATGGATTTGCGTTGACGGCGTATGCCTATAATTATTTTCTTGAAAAAGCAAAAATAAAAGACGAGCTTAAGAAAATTCTAGAGGGATTGGACACTTCAAATATGAGAAATTTGTCTGAAAGGGGAAGAAAAGCAAGGGAAACAATCCTGAGAGCAGAATTTCCAAAAGAACTGAAAGATGAAATAGTATTTTCATATAAGAAATTATGCAGGCAATATGGAACTAATACAGATGTGGCAGTCAGGAGTTCTGCGACAGCAGAGGATTTGCCTGATGCAAGCTTTGCAGGCCAGCAGGAAACTTACCTGAATATACGAGGAGATCATGCCTTGCTGGAAGCAAGCAAGAAATGCATTGCATCCTTGTTTACAAACAGGGCTATCTCCTACAGGGTGGATAAGCACTTTGGCCATTTTAAGATTTCCTTGTCTGTAGGCGTTCAAAAAATGGTGAGAAGCGACAAGGCATGCTCAGGTGTAATGTTTTCAATAGACACAGAAACTGGTTTTAAGGAAGCTGTTCTAATCAATGGAGCCTATGGGTTGGGGGAAAATGTCGTGCAAGGCTCTGTTAATCCTGACCAGTTTTACGTATTCAAGCCGACTCTGAAAAAAGGCTACAAGCCTGTTATAAGCAAGAAGTTGGGCAGTAAGAAAATTAAAATGGTTTATAGCGAGCAAGGCTCTAAAACCACTACAGAAAATGTTGAAGTTCCATACAATGCGCGCTTTAAATTTGTTTTGAACGACAATGAAATTTTGAAGCTTGCAAAGTGGGCTTGCATTATTGAAGATTATTATTCACAAAAAGCCAAAAAATTCAAGCCAATGGACATGGAATGGGCGAAAGACGGCACTACAAATGAGCTTTTTATCGTGCAGGCCCGTCCTGAGACTGTGCAAAGCCAGAAAAACATGAATATTCTTGAAGAATATGTTCTGAAAGAAAAAGGAGCATTGATTATGACTGGATTAAGCGTCGGTAGAAAAATAGGAGCTGGAAAGTCCCATGTTATAAAAAACGTCAACGATATTGGAAATTTCAAAACTGGAGAAGTTCTGATAACAGAAAAAACAGACCCAGACTGGGAGCCCATAATGAAAATTGCTTCTGCAATCGTCACAAACAAGGGTGGAAGAACTTGTTTTGCAGGAGATACAAAAATACTGACAAATAAGGGATTTATGGAGATTAAGGGCATATATGAAGACTATGAAGGGCTTATGGTTCCTTCGTTAAACAGAGACACCCTTAAAATAGAATGGAAAAATATAAATGGTGTTATGAAAAGAAAAGCAAGCCTAATTGAAATTTCAGTTTCTCAAACTGGAAAGAGCAAGAATAATAAAATAAGACTTACCAATGACCACAAAGTATTAACATTATCTAATCGCAAGTTGATCTCTAAGGAAATTAATAAAATACTTTCTGATGGAGGACATCTGTTAGTTGCCCAGCATATTCCTAGTCCATTAATGTCCAGTAATAGAGAAATAAAGCTTGCATACATGCTTGGAGCGATTATGACTGATGGTCATATCCATACGAGCAGGACACATGGAGAAATAACTTTTATACAGTCTCCAAAGGAATATAAAGAGAAGTTTATAGAAAAAATGCAGGAATTTGCTTTGGATATCTTTGGAAAAGGATTCAAAGTTTCTAAAAAGAGTGAAATTGGCGGCATTATAGAGGGAAGACAGATTATTGGAAGTGGAAATGCATACAGATTATATAGCAAAGAAATGGCTTACGAATTTAAATCAAAAGTAGAATCAATAACTAAAACTCTAATCTATGCCGATGAAGAGTTAATTTTGAATTTTCTGGGTGGAGTTATAGATGGTGATGGAACTTACAGTAAATCTTCAAACAGAATTAGTATTTACTGTTCCAAAAGAAATCTTATGGAAGCTATCATTATATCCTGCTTAAGACTAAAAATTGTGCCGCAAATAACTCGAAATAGGAACATTTGGAACGTACAAATTGTGGAATCAGTTGAAAGATTGCTTAGTTATACTAATAGGGTAAAAGGAAATTATAACAGAAAAACACACGGCACAAGATTTTTTTCATCAAGGCAATTATTGGGAGATATTGTCAAAAGAGTAAATTATAAAGGAAGAATTTTGACATATATCAGTAAAAATTTGCTTATAGATATTGAAAAAATTAAAAGGAACGTGATGCCGCTGTGTTCTGACGAAGTAAAAAAAGAAATCCAAAAAATATACTTATCAGATACACGAATGCTAAGGACTAAATTCATTAGGGAAGTGGGTTTTGATGATGTTTATAATATCTCAGTGGAAGACAATTACAATTACGTTGTTTTTACACAAGATTATAGTCCTTTATTAGTCAATAACTGCCATGCTGCAATCATAACGAGAGAGCTTGGAATTCCTGCGATTGTGGGTACAGAGCACGGGACAGAGCTTGTCAAGACAGGAACAGATGTAACGGTGAGCTGCGCAGAAGGCGAAGTTGGAAAAGTTTACAAGGGAAAATTAAGATTTGAAATTCGCAAAGTTGATTTAAAGAAATTAAAAAGGTCCAAGACAGAAATAATGATGAATGTCGGCAATCCTGACCAAGCATTTGAATTTTCTTTCATACCAAACGATGGAGTTGGACTTGCAAGAGAGGAATTCATCATTAGCTCTTACATTAAAGTTCATCCATTGGCATTGCTGCACTATAGTAAATTGAAAGACAAGAATGTAAAAGCAATTATTGACGAATTGACTTTTGCCTACAAAAACAGGGTTGATTTTTTCATTGAAAAGCTTGCCCAAGGAGTTGCAATGATTGGGGCTGCTTTTTACCCAAAGGATGTGATTGTTAGGATGTCTGATTTCAAAAGCAATGAATATGCAAATTTGATTGGCGGTGCAGAATTTGAGCCAAAAGAAGAAAACCCGATGATTGGATGGAGGGGTGCATCAAGATATTATACAGGAAATTATAGGGATGCATTTGCTCTTGAGTGCATGGCAATGAAAAAAGCGCGAGATGAAATGGGATTAACTAACATAAAACTTATGATTCCGTTTTGCAGGACTATTGATGAAGGCAAAGCCGTTGTAGATGAAATGAAGAAGCATGGGCTTGTCCAAGGAAAAAATGGATTAAAAATTTATGTCATGTGCGAAATTCCTTCGAATGTTATTTTGGCTGATGACTTTGCGAAGATTTTTGACGGATTTTCAATTGGAAGCAATGACTTGACTCAGCTGACACTTGGGTTGGATAGGGATTCGGAATTGGTCAGCAGGTTGTATGACGAGAGGAATCCGGCTGTGAAGAGAATGATTTATGAAGTTATTCACAAAGCGAAGAGAAATAAGACAAAAATCGGCTACTGTGGCCAAGGAGCTTCAGATAAGGAGGATTTTGCATTATTTTTGGTCCAGTGTGGAATAGACAGTATATCACTAAATCCTGATACTGTTCTTAAAACTACACTGAAAATAACAGAAATGGAAAAGAGATTGAAAAAGAAATAAATTATTTTCTCTATCAAAAATAACAGAATTTGTTCATTTTAAATAATTTACAATATTGAATATTAATAAAAATCAAGATTTAACAGCGTTAAGTAATATATCAATATATCTTCACAATCTTTCTTGTCAAGCTTCTGTGCACGTAAATAGAGAATTCTTTTTCAACATTCAATTTTGACTTTTTTAACAGCAATCTATGATTTACATAGCTTGGAAAGATAATAACCGCTTTTTTCTTCAGTTTCTTCCTTAAATTCTTTAAAAACAGCAGATAAAATTTTTCAAGGTTTTTAGTAAAGTTTTTTGTTTTGATTTTTTTATTTATTCTGAATTTTTTCCAGTCTTTTTCATAAGATGCCATTGCATTTGAATTTAATCCATAAGGAAAGTCTGTAACAACATGATCAAATCTATCATTTATGTCAATTGCATTCTTATTCTTGATTTTAAAATTCTTAATTCCAAAATATTTTAGATTTACTTTGCAACCTTTTGCCATTATCTTGTTTATGTCGTAGCCAATAGTTCTAATGTTCATTAATCCGGCTTCAATTAAAAATCCGCCAGTGCCGCAGAATGGGTCAAACAAAACCTCTGGCTTCTTTATTTCACTAATGTTCACTAATGCCCTTGCAACTTTGGGCTGCAAAGAGCTGGGATGCGGAAATGGCCTAAGGTGCGCTTTTCTTTTTTCAAAGTTCTCTTTGTTTTCATAAACTAATAATCCACAATATACTTTACCGCTATAAAAAAACAATTCAATCTTCGTCTTTGGATTTTCAAGATTGACTTTTGGGCATTTAATAGAGCGCCAGATATATTTTGCCAAATACTTTTCTGAAAATTTGTTTGTTATTCTGTTTTTTGATATTTTTTTATTGTTTTGTTTAGTAACGGACTTATTCGTTATTGCGTCGTTATTATTATCATTAAAATCGCTTATTCTTAAACAAAAATTTTCCCTATAAACCGAATTCCAGTCAAATTTTTTCATTAAATCAGTCAAATTACTAGCATTACATTCAAACAATAGTGCGTACATGCTTTTTGTTAATGCAAGCCTCTTAACTAAACTTTCCCGTAATTCCGATTCATTCTCTAAATTAATTATGAATAATCTGCCACCATCTTCATAACCCTTAATATTGAACAAACTTAGAACTTCTTCCTTGCCCAAGTCAATGAAATCGCCAGACAACAACAAAATATATTTCATGAATATAGAAAATTAGGAATCATAATAAATTTATCTTACTTTTTCTTTTTTGTTTTCTTAGCTTCTTCTTTCCTTCCAAAGCCAAACAAAGAAAATCCCTTGTAGCCCAAGAATATCAAAACCGCCAATGCAATTCCCAAAATAATAAACCTTGCCCAATCAGCAAGCTCGCTCCAGTAATTAGTCGTGCCATATATTATTGTCAGGACTCCTCCGCCAAATAATCCAGCGCTTACACTCATAATGCCCAAAATAGCTCCTACGATAATTGCAATAATTCCCACAATTCCGCTTATAATGAAAACATTTCTGAAGTAAATGTTTCTTGCCTGATTATAATCTACATTGCATGATGTGCATTCTTTTGCCACTTGGCATCCTTTGTCGTCATATTCGTAAATCACGTCTTTATTTTTATCAGCGCATGACTTTCTAAACTTGTCATACTCAAGATTGGATTTTGCACATACACTTTGCTCAGGCTCCTTCATCCTGGCAGGGTATGGCTCAGCATAATAGCCGCCTTTTCCAGATACATAATCAATAGGAACTCCAATTTTGCAAAAATTCTCGTATTTGGGTTCCTTGTAGAAAGCCTTTATTCCAAATACAACAAAGAATACAAATATTACAGCAATGCTTATACCAAGTATAGTTTCCTTGATTTTGAAAGTCATATAAACAATGAATGAACTGCAGTATAAATATTTATTTATTTTCTATATGGAAACAAAAATTATATAAATAAGTGAATAATTATAACATTTCATGAAGAAAGGACGCCCAATTAAATCGGAGATCAGGCAGAATGTTGTTGAGATACTTCATTTTGTGCAGAAAGCTTATGGCTATGAAATCTATAAAATTTACACGGCAATATTTCCAAAAGTTACTTTGAGGAGCATTTATTATCATCTTAAGAAGGGAGTCGAGCTTGGCGAGTTTGTTGTAAACAAAATTGAAAGGGAAAAGGGGGATTATTCATGGGGTGGAGAAGCGGAGAAAATTTACTATGCCTTGGGCCCGAATTCAAAGCCAACAGGAAATGACAGGGTTAAGGAGTATGTTGAGAGCAAGCAGAAAAAGGAATGATTGCAAAAAAAGAAATTCTTAAAATATCTTTCCAGCCAAAAATTTAATTCCAGGATAAAATATATTCAGCAAAAGAATTATAATGCAAAAAGCTGTAATTCTGCTGAAAATAACAAACGCCTTTTTTCTGTCTTTTATCATTTGCTGCAATGCTGTATTCATCATCCTGCCGCCGTCAATAGGGCCTAGTGGAAGCAAATTAATTACGCCGATTCCTAGTGTTAGAATATAAACCCATTTAAAAAATTCTTCAACTAAGCTTAAAATTGCAAACCACAGCCTATAAATTATAGATGTATTTTTTTGCTTTACTTCATCCTTAAGGTTTGATATGCCCATGAGTGTTGTTCCATCCTTTTCCACTGTCTTAATTGTAAAAATTCCAGAAGTGGTTTTGATAGTCACATCTTCTCCAGGTCTTGTATACTGGTATTCTTTCTGGAACTCTTCATGAGTCGTAATCTCTTTTCCATTAATGCCTATTATGATATCACCAGGTTTAATCCCGGCTTTTTCAGCAGGAAGGTCCTTTAGTAGCCCACCAACTGAAAATCCAATTGGCTCTGTTAATGAATTCTTCAATGGAATAATCCCAGAAAGCAAAATAAAAACAACAACTGCAAGAATTATATTTGAGAATGAGCCGGCTGCAAAAACTGAATATTGTACAACAGGGTCTCTTTTTATAAACTCTTTTTCATCAGGCTCTACAAAAGCGCCCATTATCGGGCCGAAGAATAAAACTCCAGAGCTTTTAACCTTGATGTTATGGGCCCTTGCCACAACGCCATGTGAAAATTCGTGGATTACAACAATAACAAAAAGGGCAACCCATCCAATTACTAATGGAACAAATATGCCGCTGCCAGGTATCTGTATTCCAGGTATTACAGGCGAAACGCCAGAAACTGCATCCGGCTTTGTGATCAGGTTGTAAAGATTAAGTGTCAAGATTACAACTATAAAAACCATCGCAGAAAAGCCAATTCCAATCCCGCAATACCCAAAAATTTGAATTATACTCCTGTACTTTGCTGCCAGCCTGTCCATCAGTTTTAAGCCGATTCTTGTTTTGTATAGGGCGATTATTTTTGCATGAAATTCAAATTTTTTTCTGTAAATGAACAAAAGAAGAATTATAATTCCATAAAACAGTAATGCATACTTATTTTCAGAGACAAAACTCATTTTACTTCTTTCTGACGGCTTTAAAAGCCCTGCTTCCGCACCTTCTGCAGCTTACTTTGCCTTGAATAATCTTAATATTAGGTGACTTGATTTTAGTTTTGCATTTCCTGCATATAAACACATTCCTGAATTTCCTTACTTCAGCTTCATGAAACTTAACCATTTAATCACTTCCCTTTGTTTGCTTCATAACTCTTTCATTTAAAATTGTCCAATAAAGCACAGAAGAGCCTTCAGTGACTTGGCCTTTTAGTTCCTCTGGTATTTTCAAGTCAAAGGTCTCGTAGCTTTCTGAATCCATAACATTTACCGTATCGCCTTTTACAGACAATACCTGTGCAGATCTTTTTTCAATAATCGGAACTTCAACATTGTCGTGCCCGGGCATCACAGCAATCCTTTTCTTGTCGTCAACAAGCCCTACCGCAGATATCCTTACTTTTGTATGGCCGTGCTTTCCTGGCTTTGATATCTCTGTATCAACAACCTTGCAGGCTGCGCCGTCCAGAATAATGAAACTGCCTTTCTGAATCTGGTTGGCACCCATCATCTTTGTTGTCATTAAATCACCCTGAATTCTTTTTTTAGAGATAAAGATTTGAAATGGATTGGCAATTAATTTATAAAGATTGTGCTCAAGAATAACTATTCCTTGACAGCTAGCTTAATGTCTACTGCCTTGACTGTTTTTCTTCCTGCGTGGACCGCAAGCTGGATTGATTTAACTGCAATTTCGTTTGCAATCTCTTCAACTGCATTTTTCAGCGCCACTTTTGCTTTGTCAGAAACTCTTTCTGCTCCGCCTTGCTTTAGTATCTTTTCCATTGCTGCCAAGGGCAGAAATTTATCGCTCATTTGAACACCTATCTTAGGTTGATTTCATATATTATATAAAGTTTGTGGATTAAAAACTTAAAATCGCCCTTCTCAAGCTGAAGCGATGCTTTCTTGCCAGTTTTGAAATCTCTTTTTCAATAAAATCTCTATTTTCAAACTTAGCTTCCATTCTCTTGAATTCAGGGCTGTGGTGCAAGGTTCTTCCGTTCTTGTTTTCAAACTTGAATTTCTTATGCAGCATTTCATGATAGATTACATAATCCAAAAGCCCCTTTTCAACATTTCTGAAGATAGTGCTAATTGTTATTGTATCATTTCCGTAAGTGTAACAACCGAGTTTGCTGGTTGAATCAGAGCCCCATTCTAGATTTGGCATGTCAATCAACCCATTGAAATAGGATTCATTTACTCGGTTGAACGATGCTTCCAGTATTTCATCAGTTTTTGTTTTTGGAACAGCAAGATGGACATTTTTCATGAACAAATTGTAAAGTTCCATATTCATTGTTTTCTTTTTGTCGTGCAGGATTTTTACCAATAATTCCTGCATTAAGCCAATTTGAATCTCTTTGCTTATCTTTCTCCAGTTCTTGCTCAAATGAAAGGTTAGATTGTTGCCATATAGCTTGACATTGGCATTGTAGGGCTTGAATTTTCTAGAATACTTAAGAAAGAGATTGTATTTTATTTCCTTTTCCGGATAAAGTTCCTGGAATGCTTCTGTTATTAGCTCTGACATTTTTATTTACCTTTTTTACCATATTATTTTTTAAAAGTTGTTTCTAATATTAATTTTGGGGTTTTTTAATGTGTTATTCTCTTTCTAATGTCAATAAACTACAACCCATATAACAAAAATCATAGAATTATAAATATAACCTATTTATTAACCTTATGTATGCACCTCATACCTTAGAATAGCTGCAAATTTTCCTAAATCCCTTAATTGGGCGCCTTCCCTTGTCTGGGTTGAAATAATTATTATTTCACTTCCCACGGGCTTTGCCAAATTCTCAAATTCCTCAATCTTTTCGTCGCTTAAATCCTCCGACAATAAAACTTTGTCAACAACTCCCATTTTCAGCTTGTTCATAACATCTGCTTCGCCATAAGCAACCATGTTCTGCTTTGTGGCAAGCATTTCAAGAAATCTGCCAACAATTTTCTTTTCTTCCATCACATCTTCTTGAGCCAGAACATCGCCGCTTTTCTCAAGCAATTCCTCAAGCCCAAATTCTCCAGTGTAGCTTAAGTCCTTTATTCCGATTATTTTTTTCTTGACTTCGTTAGTGATAAAATCCCCTTCGACAAGATCATATTTTGTAGGGCCCGGGCCTCCTACAATTATGCCTTTAAGCCCCTCCATGTTTAGAAAAGTTTCTTTCATGTACTCTGCAACCTTTTTGTAATGGTCTTTTGCAGCACCCTCAATTTGCCTTGCAAATCTCATAGCAGATTGCCCCCCTGCCTTAAATTTTCCCGGAACTTCAGAATGTGTCTTAAGCAATGGAATAATTGTTTTGCCTTTGAGCAATGCAATGTTTGCATCCCTCCGGTCCATTACAACAAGACCATAAACTTCCTTTGCCTCGAGCATGTCCCTTAAAATGTCAAGGACAAATTCCTTGTCGCACCGATAAATTCTTGTTTTTAATGGTATGGGGGGTTCAATGCTCCATACTTTGAAATCCTGCTGGCCTTCCCTTTCTGCAACATTGCCTGAAAAAACAACCAGTCCGTTTGGAGGTGTTCTCTTGAATAACCTAAGATGCTGTATCATCCTTTCCAAGGCATCAGTCACGTTTTTCCTGGTGGCAGAGGATTTTATGTTTGATGCTGTTCCTTGCTCTTGAGCAAGATGGTTGATAATCTTGTTCATGTCATAGTCTTGTGGAATGTACACACTAACCAATTCAGTATGCCTCCCCCTGAATTTTTCCAGTTCCTTTATAAATTTCTTGAGATGAAATTTTTGTGCTTCTGTTAGTGACATAGCAGTGTAAGAAATTTTAATGCTTTATAAAGATTACAGCTTTTTATGAGCAGTCAGCCCGTAATGCGTTTCCTTAATGTCTTTGAATCCAGCTTGTTTTAATCTCTTGCTAACATTTCCTGGCAAATTTATTTTCCTGTTCCTGCTTCCTGGGCTTCCTGTGTAATGATAAATTTTACCATTTATTTTTAAGACCCTGAAAATCTGCTTGTAAAATTCCAATGAATACAGCTCAGAGGCCAAGCTCAATCTTGGTGGGTCATGAATCACTGCATCAAACATGCTGTTTTTGAATATCTTAATTTCATCAAGGATATTTGTTTTCAAGATGCTTATTTTCTTGTTGTCAAACAAGCCTTTTGACCAAGGGTTTAATTTTGCTATTTCTATCACATTTTCATCTTTTTCGCACGTTATCACAAAATCCGCTTGTTTTGAAGCTTCGATTGCAGTGTAACCAAGTCCCATGCAAGTGTCTAGCACAAAGCCATTTATTGGAGCGATGCTATTAATCTTCATTTTTGTGTCTTCAATTGGTGACATCCGTTTTGTCACATGCATCCTTATTCCTGATATTTCAATTGTCGGAGCATCTTTTGTCGGCAGCAATTTATAGAATTTATTTGTTTCGTTAGAGAATAAGTGTATTTTTACCAGTGAACTCTCTTTGATTGAGAAGCAGATTGTATTGCTTTTCATTATTTTTTTTAATTGCGACTCTTCTATTTTCTGATTGTCTGGAAAAATAAAGAGAGTATCTTCAATCTTAACTTTTGATTTTGACAAACCCAAATCTAATGATATTTCTGCTTCTTTCAATCCATTTTGTCTTGAATCCAAAAGCTGCTGGGCCTGAATGTGAGATATTATCATAATAATAACTAAAAAAGCATTATTTATATAAATTATTGTAGCAACTAACTCCTAACGGTTGGCGATAGATTTAAAAACCAGAGATTAATCCTTATCGAAGGGGCGGAAGCTCAACTATCCAAGCATGGGACTTTACAATTAAAGCATGAAGCTGTAGGGTAGCTTGGACACATCCTTTCTGGTTTGGGACCAGAAGACCCCGGTTCAAAAAAAGCTAAAGCTTATGAAACTCCGGGCAGCCCCATTTAGAAGAAAAGAATAAATTTTTATTAAACCATTATAAATGAATGTCATGGTTATATAATTGGGTGCGGGACAAATTTAAATTAAAAATATTCAGTAAATATTAAATCTATTAACAATTATCATTGGGTAAATACCCAAAAACTAATTAAAATACAATTATAATGATTAAAAATAAATATTTCAGTAAATAAATGAAATAAATTACCAAACAATGAAATCACAAGAAAACTTGGGCTTTGTTAAGAGATACGGAGCAAGGTACGGAAGGAAACTCAAGCTAAAGCTTTCTAAGATTGAAACCGAGCAGAGAAAATTTCATAAGTGCCCCTACTGCAATAAGATTGCTGTAAAAAGGGTGGCAATTGGCATATGGAACTGCAGGAAATGCAATGCAAAATTTACTGGCAAGGCGTATTCTGTCACAAAAAAGATTTTGGGAAAAACAGAGGAAGCTGCTGAAGAGCAGGCTGAAATTTTAAAAGACATGACAAAGGAAACTGAAGAGACAGATGAAGCGTCACAGGAGGCATAATGGCAGAATACAAATGTTTTGACTGCAACAAGAAAGTGTCAATGGATTACCTTAGAAAAAGGATTAGGTGCCCATACTGCGGAAGCAAGATTCTTTTCAAGCCTAGAAGCGTAACCACAAAGGTCAAATCACGCTGAATAAAAATTAGATTTTGCTAAATTTAATAATACAACGCTAAAACAAAATGGAAGTTTCTAAAGAGACAGAGCAGAAAATCGGCCAATTGCAGATGTTTGAGCAGAGCCTGCAGAATTTTCTGGGCCAAAAGCAGCAGTTTCAGGTGCAGCTAGTGGAAGTTGATTCTGCACTGAACGAGCTTGAAAGCACGGAAAAGGCATACAAAATTGTAGGCAACATAATGGTTGAATCGGACAAAACCGAGCTGAAGGCTGATTTGCAGTCAAAAAAAGAGATGCTTGAATTGAGAATAAAGACAATGGAGAAGCAGGAATCACAGGTTCGGGAGAAAGCATCACAATTGCAATCTGAAATTCTGAAGAAAATAAAAAAGGAAGATTAGACATGAATAAAATGACAGAGCAAATAAGCGAGGTAGATGCTGTGATAAGCAGTTTAAGTGAAATACAATATGATGGCACAGTGCCGAGAAATGTTAGGACTAAGATAGAATTAGTCATCGGAACGTTAAGGGAAGATTCTGAATTGTCAATTAAGATTAATAAGACCCTGAATGAACTTGACACGATAGCCAACGACACAAACCTTCAGTCATATACAAGAACACAGATATGGAACGTTATGAGCCTGCTTGAAAAATTATAAATTTTTATTAAATGAAATATGCTCATTTAATCAAACTAACAGCTTTTTCTTACGAGCATGAAAATACAGAAAATGTCACAAATGCATTCTTAGACTTTTTTCCTTTTGATTTGGACAAACATAAGATACATCTTAAAATAACTAATGCAACAGGATTTGCTGATAATACAATTAAAATTCTAGAAGCCACACTGTCAAAAGATGCATTGATCAACGAATTTTTACAAAACTTATTGGGCAAACTGGATGATGGGCAGAAAAAGGAAATATTGGACCAGGCAGAATCAAGATTGGACAGTAATCTTGACTTTTTCCTTAGGTTTGATAAAGAATTATGGATAGATGGCAGGAAATTAGAATTGACAGATTCCGGCAAATGCTTTCACCTGAAAATAAGCATCGCTGCCTTTCCAAAGAAAAGAGAGGTAGCTTTAAATATTGTCAAAGAATTGTTTTCAAAATAGATTAAATTAGTTTATTTTTTAATATTTAATACTGTTGTTAAGAGTATATTGAATTTACCCTATTGCCTAGGCAAACAGTTATAAAAACATCAAGCAAGGATAGCTTTAACAAAAACAATATCCAAAAAAATCCATTAACGATAAACATTAATATAACTCCAATAAAACTAAATCAATAAATAAAAACTAAAAATATTATATAAAAATCCAATTAAAATGCTAAAGATAAAAATCGCGCCTTCGATTCTTTCTGCAGATTTGTCTCATGTTAATGAAGAAATAAAACAAATTGAAAAGTACGCTAATCTGATACATGTTGATATTATGGACGGCATTTTCGTTCCTCCAACAACAATTGGTTCAGATTTTGCCAAAACAATAAAGACAAAGATTCCATTAGATGTGCATTTGATGGTGCATGAGCCTTCCAATTCCTATATTAAAGGGTTTATTGATGCAGGAGCTGATTCTATAACAATTCATGAAGAAGCGTGCAAAAATCCTTTTGAACAGATTAATTTTATCAAAAAAAATAAAATAAATGCAACTATCTCAATCAAGCCAAATACACCATTAGAAAAGATAAAAAAATATCTTGATGCTGTTGATATGGTTTTAGTAATGACTGTTGAGCCCGGATGGGCAGGGCAGAAGTTTATTGAATCAACAATGGCAAAAATTAAGGAATTAAGGAAATTAAAGCCAAATATGGATATAGAGGTTGATGGCGGCATTAATCCTTATACTGCAAGAGTCGCTTTTGATGCAGGGGCAAACGTTTTTGTTGCAGGCTCCTCGATATTTGGCGAAAAAGACAGGGTTGCTGCAATAAGAGAAATATTAAATAGCTTGAAGTAAAATGATGTGGGCAGCGCTTTCAGTACTTTCAGGGGCATTTGATGCTGTTGCATTTGCCTCAATGAAAAAATTAAGCAAGCTTAATACACGGCTAATACTTATTCTCAGACATTCTGTTGCATTGCCATTCCTTCTGCTTGGTTTTGTGTTCTATGAAATACCTAAGGTCTCTGCTGATTTTTATATTGTCACTTTTGTTAATTTAGCTGTGTTTTTGTTTGCAATGTACCTGCTTGTAAAATCACTCAAAACATCAGATTTGTCCATGTCTATCCCAATGCTTAATTTAACTCCAACATTTCTCTTGATAACTTCTTACATAATGATTGGCGAAGCCCCAAGCTTGCAAGGATTAATTGGAATTATTGTAACCATAATAGGTGCATATGTCCTCAATTTGAGATATGTAAGGGGCAGCTTTTTTGATCCTTTTAAAATGATTTTCAGGAAAAAGGAAATATTTTACATGGTAATTGTGGCTTTTTTATTCAGCATAACCTCAAATTTGTTCAAGATGGGGGTGCAATTATCAAATCCAGCATTTTTTGTGTTTGTTAGTTATTTGTTTTCATCTGTTATACTATCCCTTTTGTTTTTCAGGGAATTTAAACAAAAAGAATTGATATTTAAAAATGCCAAGTGGATTTTGGTAATGGGCATTTCAACTGCACTCATGGAAATGCTGATTGCAGTGGCTGTGAATTTTGCTATTATTCCATATATTATAACATTAAAAAGGACAAGCGTAATTTTCAGTGTAGTTTTGGGCTTCTTTCTATTCAAAGAGAAAAACTTCAGGCACGCCATTGCGGGAAGCGCAATAATGTTCTCTGGCGCTGCATTGATAATCCTTTCATAAGAAGATTTATAAAATAAAACAATAATAAATTAGAAATGACAAAAAAATATACAGTAACACCGTGGGAGGTTACCGGAGAAGTCGATTATGACAAGCTCATAAAGGAATTTGGAACAGAAAAGATAAATGAGCATCTTCTTGAAAGGATAAAAAAGCATACTGGAGAGCTTCATTATATGCTCAGGAGAAAAATTTTCTTTTCCCACAGGGACTTGAATCTTGTTCTAGACGAATACGAAAAGGGCATGGAATTCGCTTTGTATACGGGAAGGGGGCCTTCAGGCAATACACACATCGGGCATTTAGTTCCATGGATTTTCTGCAAGTATCTCCAGGATAAATTTGGCGCTGAGCTATACTTCCAGATTACAGACGATGAGAAATTCATGCTGAAGCCTGAATTAACGCTTGAAAAAACAAATGAATTAGGCTATGAAAACGCTCTTGATGTAATTGCATGCGGCTTTAACCCAGACAAGACTTTCATATTTGTTGACACAGATTATGCAAAAACTTTATACAAGCTTTCGATTCAGATTGCCAAAAAAGTCACGACATCTTCTGCAAAAGCTGTTTTTGGATTTACTAATGAAACAAATATCGGCATGATGTTCTGGCCTGCTGTGCAAGCAGCGCCCTGCTTTTTGCCGTCTGTGCTGAAAGGCAAAAAGATTAGAACTTTAATTCCTGCAGCAATTGACCAGGATCCCTACTGGCGCATATCAAGGGACGTGGCTCCAAAGCTTGGATTCCCAAAAACAGCTGCGATTCATAACCTCTTCCTTCCTGCACTTACAGGCCAAGGAAGCAAAATGTCTGCTTCGCATGAGGAAACTGCAGTTTATACCACAGACTCAGAGGACATTGTTGCTAAGAAAATAAAGAAATATGCGTTTTCTGGAGGCCAGGCAACTATTGACGAGCACCGAAAAAAAGGCGGCAATCCGGATGTAGATGTTTCATACCAATGGCTGACATTTTTTGAGGAAGATGACAAAAAGCTGGAAAATATCTATCGCGAGTACAAGGAAGGCAAAATGCTTACAGGCGAGCTTAAGCAAATATTGACAGACAAAATTGTGAATTTTCTCAAGAAGCACCAGGAAAAGCGTGAAAAAGCCAAAAAAGTGCTTGACAAGTTCATTCTCAAGGATTAAATCGTTAAATTTAAATAAAAGCAAATTTATGATAGTAAAAAATGAGCAAATACTTCAGGAATAATAAAGGGGAACATTTTAATTTTGCATTGGGTGTTGTATTTTTTTCAATATTTATTTCTATTCTTGCATTCATGAGCGAGGACAAAGGCAAGATTACTGGTTTTGTGACATCAGATTATAATTCAGAAGAATCAAGTTCTTCATACAGCGCAGATGTAATGCCTGTGTTGGCCAAATTTGGCAATCTTAACGATTTAAGAAGCCTTGCAAAGGGCAATTACTACATTGACAGTGATGGAATAGTTTATTGGATTGATGATGATTCAAAGCCAGCTGTTGGAAAAGTAACTTACATTAGAGACACGCTAAGAAACAGGCTGATTTATATTGATGACAATGGCAATATCGGATATATAATAACGTAAAGAGGGAGATAAAATGCAGAAGGAGTTTAACATAGCCCCACTATCAGGTGGTTATATGATTACAAGCATAGTTGGCTTCTTGATTTCAGCTTTCTATATCGCTCCTAATTCAGCAACATGGGGCTTTACTTTTGTCCTCTTTTTTACCCTTATGTTCATTGCTTCTCTGATTTCAATGACTTATGCTCCTAGCGACTGGCCGTTGAATATGGATCGAAAATACTTAAAATGATTGAATATGCAGAAGTATTTTTTAGGTTAGTCCTTGCGGTAATTTTTGGAGGATTAATTGGCTTGGAAAGGGAAGTTGTCCACAAGCCAGCTGGAGTAAGAACGCACATGCTTGTGTGCCTTGGCTCTGCTCTATTCTTATTAGTAACAATTGAAACATTGCCAAACGAAGCGGCGAGAATTGTTGCCGGGATTGCAACAGGAATTGGATTTCTTGGTGCAGGGACAATATTCAAATCAAGAAATGATGTGCAAGGATTGACTACAGCAGCTTCTGTGTGGGCAGTCGCAGCAGTCGGGCTGGCTGTCGGCTTTGGATATTATTTGATGACTGCCATAGCAGTTGTTTTGGTATTGATAATTCTGCATTTGAACAAATTGGAGTTTTTTCAGAGGCTGTGAAATTATTTTAATTTTTTGTACATAAAATTAAACCATTTCCTGAAGGCATCTGCAACATCCTTGCTTTCTATCATAAAGGCGCTTGGATACTTTTCCTTCCAAAGGACTATGGCAACTTTATTGCCAAAAATATTTATAACTCCGTTTGATTCAAAACCTTTGGGCAAAACTCTCCCTTCAAACATAGTCCTTTTTACTATGTCTTTTTCAAATTTCTTGACTTCTTGTTTGTCATAAATGAGTGTAAATTTTATTTTCTTCTTTATTCGCTCCCTCTCAAAATTCGGTATAAAATAAGGCAATTCTGTAAAAATCATTCCTTTAGCGCCTAAAACGTAAACTTCTTTGCCTTCCTTAAGCATATCTGAATGTATTGTTTTTAATCCTTCATTTCCCTTATAGATTGAAGCGTTTATCTCTTCTTTTTTCAGTCCCTCAATTTTTTCAAGTTCGGGAAGAATTTGATTTACGATTTCTTTTTTTTCATAAATATAATCCAGCAATTTTTCTGGCTTTGATGCTTGAAAATATTTCTTAAAATCTTTGACAACAAAACTAACTAAGCCTAATTGCTGCAGCTTTTCCAAGCTGTCATATACTCTCGAACGGTGCATTCCGGATTCTTTTATTATATTCTGAGCATTTGTTGAGCCAAGTTTTAATAAAGAAATGTAAACTACAGACTGATTTTTTGTTAAGCCGAGTTTTTCTAGGGAATTATTGATATCCATACTTAAAACATTTATCATGCTTTATTTAAATAATTTGTCTTTTATAATCCTAAAAAGGAGGACTATAATTTAAAAGTAGAATTGTAATTACTCTGATTGTGTAAAACTGTATATTGTGGTATAACAGAGTTTTTGAAAATGGACCTCGAACAAGTTATTGATGCTATAAATAATGGAGAGATTCTAAGAATAGACGAACTAAAATGTGGAAGTGTCTATAGGGTAAGTTTTAACCATCATGGACAAGCTTTACATTTAGTTAGGAAGATTTCTGCAAAACAAACGCCTGAAAGCGTACAAGTTAATATTTATAACTTATTCAGGGAAGTGCTAGGATTACGGACACCAGAGATTGTTTTGTTGGGAAATGACCCAAGAATTAAAGATGGAGCCAAGGAAAAAAGATTCAGAAAATTAGATGATTATTATCATCATGAACAACTTTTTAGTTATCTGCCTCGTAAATTTTATTCTAGCAGAAGTGGACTTTGGCTTTCTGATTTAAGCGAAGGGATAAGTTTCAATTAATTAGTAAAAGAATTGAATTTGCGAGTTTAGGCAATTATCGTGATTTACAAGATGAGTTGATGAGAAGCCTAGCTAATATTCATCACCATAATTACAATGAGCTTTATCTGGACGCTTTTATATGGAGGAACGAAAATGGTAAAGGAGTACAATTTGTGGCAGACTTGGATTGCTTCCTTAGAGGTAAACCCGAATTATTGCCAACAGATTTGGGAACTATAGCAATAATTGCACAAGAGTCCATGAGGTGGAATTTTGGAAAAATTAGAGGACCTGCCTTATCGGCTGTTTTCAATTTTGGTTTTGGTGAAGAAGATAGAACTAGAATGATTAGAATTTATAATGAAACAAGGCAAGCTTTGGAGCGAGCCGCCTATTTATGAAATTTTTGGAGATTATTTCATGCAAATCACAAAAAAAATAATTTATCCGTAATAATCTTATTCTCGTAGGCAAGAATACTACACAGTTTCTGTGTAGATGAATTGCCTTGCCTAAAGTTTTTCTACTTTCTTAATAAAAAATTGAGCGTGCAACGAATTTTTGGCACGCTCAATCA
>JAHFQA010000072.1 GCA_023266475.1 Candidatus Woesearchaeota archaeon
ATTGAATGGTCCTCTTTACATTAATTAATTTGATAAACTATTATTTAAATGTTATTATTATAAAAGCCACAGGCAAAAAATTTATTCAGTATTTATTTTGCTTATAGCTTCTTAGATGCCAGAAAATTACTAAAACTAGAAATACTATCAAAAACCCGCCTAAAACTAGAAATGAAACAATCAATAAGCGATTTGGTGACATAAATATTGAGGCTTCGCTTGATATTGTATCAATCTCATCTTTTGGATTTTGTCCACCTATCTGCTCGCTTGGCATGATAAGTACAACAGGTCCTGATTCATTCTGCGAAATTTCTTTAGCTGGCAATTTTTTCTTGGAAGGGGCGCAATCCTTGACTTCCAAGTAAAGTGTTTTCTTATCAAACAATATAAAACTCTTCCAGTAAAGATTTAAATAAACAGGGTAAATTCCGGATTTAATGAAAGCTGGAACTTCATATTCAAGCTCTTTTGTATATTTTCTGTCTTCAGCGCTAATATCTTTAGAGAATGTTAAAGATATGTCTTTGTCATATGAGTTTATTCCAAGAGCAGATGATTGAAATTCAAGCGCCATGTCGTTCTCAGAATTATGCCCAAGGTTTGTTATTTCTCCTGTGAGTTTTATATTTCTGTGGCAGCTTACTGCAGCGGGAGTTACAGCAGCATTTGTGATTCTTATGTCATGGCTCAGTCTTTTTATCTGAAGGTTTAAATTTATGTCTTTTGTGTACAATGTATTATTGTTGTCTTCGCCTCTTGCTTCTATTAATGTGTCATATGTTCCTGAAGCTGCATAGAAAGGAATTTTCAATTTAACATCAAATAAAGCGTCATTGCCCGCTTCAAGGTTGAAATCCCCGCTATGCTCATCAATGTCCGAGCCATCATCAGCTTTCTTGATTTTTATTTTTACAACTATATTATTCAAGTCTACATCCTTGAAACTGTCTTGCACCCTAATAGTAAATGTAACATTGGAGCCTGGAAAAACATCTACATTAATTTTTGAATTATTAACTATAGGAACTGGAGCCAAATGCACCACGTCTTTGTATTCCAGCGAATATGTATATGTTTCGTCATATTCTGCATTTACTTTTATTTCTGTTATCTCAAGGCCTTCCGCAAATGAAGCTGAAGCTAGTAGAAGGATAAATGCAAGTGCAAATACTAATATTCTCATTTTGTAGCTATTATATAGTAGTCATTTTCTATATATAAATGTATCGAAAATTTAAGTTTTTCCGGAAACATCAAAATCAACCTATGATATATGTGCGCATGCCTACGCTATTGGCCGTAAGCTAGCGGTTCTTGCAGAAAAATATCATGTCCTTTTCATCCCCTATTGCTTTTTCTATTTTGAAGTTTTTTTCAATGATACTCTTAATAAAATCATATTTTTTTGATTTTCTAAGCACGCTGAAAATAAAGTTTTCCATCCCGACCCTTTTTGCCTCATTGAGCGATTTAGCCACATTTTTAAAATTGTGGATTGAAGTTATGGAAACTATATATTCAAAAGACCTGTCTTTAAATGGAAGAGATTCTGAAATCCCGAGCACTTTTATTCTGTTGTTTTGCTTAAGCAGTTCGATGCTTGGATCAATGCCGACGACAAAGCACTCAAAATTCGAAGAAATCCCTGTCCCGCATCCTATATCTAATATCCTTATGCTTCCTTCAATTTGAATATTATATTTTATTATATACAGTTTTTTAAGCTGTTCATCCTTGTACAAATCGTTGTATCCTCTGGCAATTTTGTCATAATACGCCATGCCCGTGTCAATTTCATCATATTTAAATATTTTTCACATTTGCCTCAGTAAAGAATAAATATGAGTTATAAACTCTGATTAAAATAAATCCAAGATGATGAGCATGCTGAATAAAAGTCTAATTATTATTGTATTGATGTTCTTACTAGGTTGCTCGCAATCAAAAAATTTTGAATATGGAATTAAGCAGCTTAACAGCATTAATTCCAAATATAATTCTACAATGGAAACTTATCCAAGCAGTATTCAGCAAATCAATCTCATGATTGATGAGCTGAAGGATTTAAAAACGCTGAAGCTTGAAGAAGGCCAGGAGTCTTTTTATTATGCCGTCAATTACCGCATAACTAATCTTGAAGCTGAAAAACTGTATACTGAATCTCAGAAGTATGGCAGCGTTGGTACAACAAAAGACGGCTTTGCATGCAAGCCAAGGCCGCTCATTATAGAATCAGTAGACCTAAGAAATAAATCAGCCATTAAAGGTTTTGAGGCTGTCCAATTAATAAGAGATTTTATCAGCAAATATCCAAAAAATTCCCAATCCATTGGCCTTTCAGCAAAAAATGCCTTGTTCTTAAATGCAACATTTTATAAAATATGGCAGGATGCAAGAAGGGACAGCAACATAATAAATGCTTTCTGCCCTGAAAATGTAACTCTGGAATTGTATCAGCAGGAGTTTAGGAAAAATACAAATTTAAGCCAAGATTTTATATCTAGCTTGAATTACAACCAGGCTGTTAAAATTTGGAAGGGGGTAAGAAGCATAAGCTAATGGCATTAAAAAAACCTGCAGGTATGGATGAATGCATATATTTTACCAATAGGACAATTGGCCCAGGCAGTGCAATGGCCTGGGTTTTGAGAAAAGAGTGCCCGAAGTGCAAAAAAGATGTATTAATAAAGCCATCAACCAAAAGCGGAAAACCCGACAAAAAATCTCCAATTTACGTATGTAAAAGCTGCCGCTACGAGGAGAAAAATGAGGATGTTGAAAATGATTTAATCTTAAATGTAGAATACAGGTGCCCTCATTGCGGAAGTGAAGGCGAGACAACTTCTGAATACAAAAGAAATGTCTTTGAAGGCATTCCTTCCTATGTTTTTGAATGCCAGAAATGCCACAAGAAGATTGGATTGACTAAAAAGCTGAAAGAGGCCAAGAAAAAAAGGAAGGAAGAAGACAGTGATGAAGAATAAATCAGTGAATGCAAATATATAACTAGAACCAAAAATTTAAAAATAAGACAATGATAAAAAAATTAAAAATAGCGTCTTTTATGTTTGCAATTATTTCTGCAATTAATATTGTAAATGCCTTCGGCTTTTTCAAGCATGATTATGATATGCTTGATTTGATGGGGATGCCTTATCTTGGCTTGTTTGCTGGGTTTGGTCTTGCTATATTAGCTGCCATTGCATTTCTTTTTGTATTCTGGCTCTGGATGCTGATTGACTGCCTCAAAAGGAACTTTAAAAATGATATTGAAAAAGTTGTATGGGTATTGGTCATGATATTTTTGCATTTGCTGGGCGCAATAATTTATTATTTTGTTGTAAAAATAAATGACAAGAAAGATATTAAAAGAAGGAAATAAAATTTTTAAAATAATTTGAAATGCGCTGTGCAAGAACAGAAATATAACTACCATATTAAATTCACAGCAAGTAAAGCTTAATTAAAACTAAAATTGAAAAATTAATCCAGTAACTACAAACATTAAATTAAAATCCAATAAAATTAAATCATCAAAGATAAACAAAAAGATATATTAAAAAATATTATTTCTCAGCCTTCTCAAACAATTCATTGACTTGTTTCCAATTAACTACGTTCCACCATTCTTTTATGTAGTCGGCTCTGGCTGGACCCCATTTTTTATAATATGCATGTTCCCAAACATCAACGCCTAAAACAGGTACTTTCCCCTCCATTATCGGTGAATCCTGATTTGCTGTGCTGTAAACCTCTAGTTTTCCATTATTAAAAACAAGCCAAGCCCATCCCGAGCCAAACCTATTTAATCCTGCATTTGTAAATTCTTCCTTGAATTTGTCAAAACTTGAAAATGTTGCGTTGATTTCATCAGAAATTTTTCCAGATGGGTTTCCACCGGCTTTAGGTCCCATAATAGTCCAGAAAAATGAATGATTTGAATGCCCGCCGCCGTGATTCCTAACAGCAGTTCTGATAGTTTCAGGCACGTCATTTATTTTTTTCAGAAGCTCATCGACATCCATTGATTCAAATTTAGTTCCCTTCACTGCTCCATTCAGCTTGTCAATATAAGCCTGATGGTGCTTTGTGTGGTGAATCCGCATTGTCAACTC
>JAHFQA010000073.1 GCA_023266475.1 Candidatus Woesearchaeota archaeon
TTATGGAAGGAATTGTTAGAAAAAAGCGCAAAGATTAATCATTCCAATTAAAAATTATTGCCCATATTATTGCCAAAAAGAAAACCCATAATTGTCTGAATAATAAACTATATACAATTGCTAAAAATGGTATCCAAAATTTAACAAAAGAATTATCTTCAAAACCATAACTTGTCCATTTATATCTACTCATATGTGACAGAGATTCCGAAAGTCAGATAAACAACCTATTTCATAATAAAATTATGTGGGGGTGATGGCTTGAGCCATATTCCCCACATCGATATGACAAGCAATCATATCGAAAATGAGGTTAAATCCTTCTTGGATAAATGTTTTTTGAGAGTAGGTAGCAACATTATTTATTCGACGCTGGTTATAACAAGGCTTCTGGTAGAGGCTGCTAAGCTGCATGATTCTATCAAAGAAACTACAGACAAGCCAGACAGCGATTCTGTATTCAAGAGAATAGAACATGCTTCTCTTGATTTAATCAAGAAAGCGTTTGAACTACACATAAAATCTTTGTTTAGGCTGACAGGGGATTACTTCAAGAGGGGAAAAATAATCTTGGCTTTTGACGAAACTTATGAAGAATATTTCGGCAGGATGAAAAATGCTTGGATTTGGGGCTACAAGCCCAAAAAAGGCTCGACAGGCTGCTTCAAATTTTTAGTATTGTCTATTGTAAAAAACAAAAGACGTTATGTGCTCGGAGCTGTTCCTGTGTTTATAGGTTACAACAAAGAGCAAACAGTAATGGAAATGGTAAAATTTGCAGAGCAATTTGTAACAATAAAAGCTATATTATTTGATAGGGGGTTTTACAGCGCAAAGCTGGTCAAGGAATTGGAAGCAAGAAATATTGGGTATGTTATTCTAGTTCCGAAGAACAAGAAAACTAAGAAATATCTTGAGCAAAAAGGCAACACTTTCGAGCATATAATGAAGACGAGAGACAAGTATAACAAGTATGAGCTAAAGCTCAAAATAAAAGTCGCAAGAAACGTTTACGAATATGACTGGATGTTGCTTACAAATATGGAATACAGAAACACAACACAGCTGGTTAATCTCTACAAGAAGAGATGGAATATAGAAAACATATTCAGAATAACAGATAAGATAAGGCTAAGGACAAACTCTACAGATATTGTGGCCAAAACACTGCTATTTATTTTTGCCTTGCTACTGTATAATCTTTGGCAGTGGTTTAGAGTAGAGGCTAAAGGTATAACTCTTAGGAGATTTGTCAAGTTTATGTTAGAACTTATCGACAAAGATATTGCGGTGGAAAAACCACCGCCTTTAACATCGAGAAAAATAAGGTATGTGATTAGCACAAATTAAATCTCAGCTCATTAAACGGATTCAATCCTCTTTGTTTCCATGTAATTAGGCAAGTGTTTATTCTTTCCATTATCGTTGTTCCTTTCTCATTTCTTAGTGTTCCCATAATTTTCCTCTGTACTATCAATTCTCTTAATGCCCTTTCTGCCCTGTTATTTGTTGGCTCAACAAATTTATAATCCAAGAAAGTGAACCAACATTCAATTCCATTACTTATAGTAATGGCAAATTTTCTTAACTCTTTATAACATTCAGCGTAATCAATCCATTGTTTCATCTCAAGAATAAGCTTTTCTTTAAGTGGTGGATTTTTGCAAATAGCTTTTTCGTAAATCTGTTTGAGTCCTTCATACAGAGACTTGGCAGAACTATGTTCGTTGGCTAAGTACTTAGCTTCCCTCAAAAGGTGCGCCCAGCACCTTTGTATCTTATCAGTATAAGAGGTGTAGCTTGCCCATCCGTCAGAGCCAACAACTCCTTTGTAATATTTCCCTAGCACTTCTTCAATAACATTTTTTCCTCTGCTTTTTCTTATGACATATAAAGTAAATTTCTTGTTTGTAAAAACCCACAAATGGAAGTTTAATCCGCCTACTCGCATTCCGGTTTCATCTATATTGACTGATTTGGACCTACGCAAAGATGACTTAATTGAATTATATTCATGCTCAAGTTTATCACTTACTCTTCTGGTTATGTCAAATACGGTAGCCGAGCTGATGTCAAGATTAAACTGCCTTTCCAATGCAGAACAGACTTTCCTTAGAGGAAGTCTGTCGTCAAATTTCATCATTGCAACGTGAGCCAGAGTATTAATCCCAAAATTGCTGTTCTCTGGAATTGGTGCTTTTGCAATAACCACTTCGTTACATCTACTGCATTTGTAGTGATTAATTTTGTATTCAGTTACTGTAACAGGCTGTGGTTCTGGTATTTCTTCAATTAACCTCGAAACAGTTTTGAAAGGATTACTAAGTTTATTCTTGCAGTGAGGACACCTTTCTTCAATGAGTTCAATACTCATTGTAGGCATCGGAACTGCCCTTGTCATGCCTTCATGACCTTTTTTTTGACCAGGTTTCTTTTTGTCAAGGTTGATCATCCTAGGTGGAAATCTTAAACGACTGCTAGGGGTATTTGCATTTTCATAAGCTGCCAGTCTTTTCTCAAGCTCTTCAACACGCTTAAGAATTTCGTTAAATTCTTCTCTGCAATTTACACATACCATAACCGCAATTTGAAAGAACTAGTATTTGCTTTTTTCTATTGCTAATCACGTACCATTTTACCATAGATTTATGGATAGGTATTTTAGCATAGACAACTTAAAATCTAGGAATAATTTTAGTGAGATACCAATACCGCCACCCTTTTGATTTTGGATTTTTATTAATTTATTTTTTAATGAATTTTTTTAATGTTCAAAAGTTAATGTGTTTTTGGTTTAGTGAATTTTTGTTTAATGCTCAAATTTTTTATGTTTTTCTGCTTCCTGCCTTTTCCAATAAGGCAAAACAATAAATAAAAAACAATAGAGAACTTTGAAAAATTCGTTTCCAATGGATTTTTCAACTTATATACGTCCACAAAGCTTCCGCTTTAATGACTATAAAATCATTCAGCGGCAAATAAGGAAAAAATCAATTTTTTTGAAAAATTGATTTTTTCAAAGCCATCAATAAATAATTTTGCCATTATGATTCTCAAAAAATAAAAGATAGAAAACTTTGCAAAATAATCATTCTACAATATCCAGCAACTCCTTAATATCATTTATTTCGTAATCTGCGCCAGAGTATTTCGCCTTAGGATTTCCATATCTAGCAAAACAAGTAAGCATGCCAAGATTCTTAGCCCCTTCAATATCTCTTTCTGGCCTATCTCCCACCATTAAGCATTCATTGGCTTCCACTTCAAGTTTTTTAAATGAAAGTTTAAAAGGCATCATACTTGGCTTTAGCTCTTTTGTATCTTCAAAAGTAACAACAGCATCAAATAAATGGTTAATTTTCATTGAAACCAGCCTTATCCACGCCTTTAATCTTGGAGCGTCAGAAATTATTGCCAATTTAATTCCTCCAGTCTTTAATTCAAACAAAGTTTCAGTAACATGCGGGTATGGCTCAAGAAATCCAGCTCTTACTCTTCTGTAAGCAACTATCCCGCTTGCAAGAATTTCATAATCAATCTTTTTTATCATTTTTTTCAGAAATTTCTGGAATATTCTTTTTTCCTCCAAACCGTGTTTGTCATAAAGAGAGAATAATTCTTTCATTGCCTTCTCTTTATTCACATTCAATCCACTGTTAATCATTGCAGAAATAGCAGCATCGCAGCTAAGATTCTTCATTTTCATAAAGTCTATTAGAGTATTGTCCAAATCAAAGATAACCGCTTTAATCATAAAATGATTGAAAACAAGTTTATTATTTAAAGCTTATTGAACGCATTTCAAAACCTTTAAATATATTGGATATTAACCAAAAATAAGGTGATAGAATGAGCGATAAATTAATGCCATTGGCTGCAATGGAAAAGCTGCTAAAGCAAGGTGGTGCAGAGAGGGTTTCTGACAAGGCAAAAGTTGCCCTTAAAAATGCTATTGAGGAAATAGCGCATGAAATTGCTGCTAAATCTATAAAACTCGCTGTTCACGCTGGAAGAAAAACAATAAAAGAAGAAGATATCAAATTAGCTGTGAAGGAGTAATTTTTTTAAAT
>JAHFQA010000054.1 GCA_023266475.1 Candidatus Woesearchaeota archaeon
TTTTTCATAGCCCTTTCAGTGCCGAAAATCACGTTTCCTGCCTTAATCAGCTTCTTAATTTCAGCAGAGCTTATTTTCTTTGCCATTTTATTTTTTGAATATTTATTTAATATTTCTTATTATAGCAAATGACACAAATTTTTATATATGGATATGTGATTTTGCTTGTCAAAAATTCCAATTTACAGGTACATAATGGAATTTTTGAGCATGCTCGGAAATTGTAACCATTTATAATTTATTTTTGCAATTTCCGACATATTACGAACGGAAAACTAATATATAATTATTTTTGTCCGTGAGTATGGATTTTATTTCCATTATTGGTTTTTGTATTGTGGTTTTTAACGTTGTTTCACACAAAATATAATCTTCAAAAAAATAATCAAAATTTTATTTCTTAAACTGAATTAATTATCCTCTTGACGTTAATTACCCCATTTTCAGATTTTGAAACATCAATGCCATCTTCCCCGTATTCAAACTGGATTATTTTTTTGGAAGCATCCCTAACTGTATTGTCATATTCAACTTTCAAGTCCTGCATTGCATTTGCCAGCCTTCTGTACAAGTAGCCGCTTTTTGGAGTTCTAAGGGCTGTGTCCATCAATGAGTCTCTTCCAGTCATTGAGCCGAAGAAAAATTCTGATGGCGTTAGTCCTGTCTTAAAACCATTGCTTATGAATCCGTGGGCTTCAGAGCTTAAGTCATTTTTCTTGAAATGCGAAATTGTCCTTTGCTCATAGCCTTTCTCGATTCTTTTTCCCCTCAAGGCCTGCTGGCCTACACAAGCAGCCATCTGGGCCAGATTAAGGAGATTTCCTCGCGCGCCGCTTTCAGCCATAATCATAGTGTTGGTCCTTTTGTCAGCAAAATTCGCAACTGTCCTTCCTGTTTCGTTTCTGGCTTTGTTTAATACCTCCAGAATCTTCAACTCCAAAGTTTCCTGCATGGTTTTTCCTGGGAATACCTCAAGCTTGGCTTCTTTAAACTGCTGTATTAATATTCCTACATCCTTTCTTGCAATGTCAAGGTCTTCCAGTATTTTTTGCTTTGCAGGCTCAGGCAAATCCGTATCAGACAAAGCAGATGTAAATCCTGTTCTTAACAAAAACTCTATTCCGAGCCTGAAAATTCTTCCAAGCAATTCAATGCTGAAATCCTTTCCATATTTTTGGTGAATACTCCTCAACATTAATCCTGATTCTTCTCCAATAGAGTTTCTGTCCATGACTCCAGACAGGAGTTTGCCATTATCAATAACAACATGGAATTCTTTGTCGCATTTGTCTTTTGACCTGTCGCATAGTCTCGAGTGCCCACTGTAATTGAAGTCGTCTGGAAGCAAAGCGCTGAATACTTCCCTGCCTGTTACAATTGCTTTTCTTGGAAGCTTTGAAAAGTCTGCAACCCCAACTGCCCCAATTAAGTCTATTGCATCTTCTCTCTTCACTGAAACATTTTTTGTCAAGACATAATTGCCAGAGATGGCATCTTGGGTGCAGCCGATTATGCTTAATCCATACCTCAATGAAATGAGCTGGGTCTGGACTTCCATCAAGATTTCTGCTTCTGCCCTTGCCTCTTCTGTTTGCGGAACATGAAAATTCATTTCATCGCCGTCAAAATCTGCGTTATATGGTGTGCAGACGGCCGGATTCAAGCGAAGTGTTTTTCCGGGAAGAACTTTTACGCGATGGCACATCATGCTCATTCTGTGCAATGACGGCTGCCTGTTAAATATCGAAATGTCGCCGTCCATCAAGTGACGCTCAACTATATACCCGGGCTGCAATTCTTCCAAAGAGGCCTCTTTGGTTTCATCTGTAATTTTTTTCTTTTTGCCATCAGGCCTAATGATATAATTAGCGCCAGGGTATTTGTCAGGCCCTTTTTCAACAAATGTTTTCAAATATTGTATGTTCCATTCATTCACCCTTTCAGGAACAGTAAGCTTTGTTGCAATTATAGAAGGAACTCCAACTTCGAAAAGCTCCAGCATAGGGTCTGGGCTGATCACAGTTCTTGCGGAAAAGTTAGTCCTCTTGCCGGCAAGATTGTGCCGGATTCTGCCTTCCTTGCTTTTAATTCTCTCTGTTAAAGTTTTCAACGGCTGGCCGCTCCTGTGCCTAGCAGGAGGCAGCTGCGCAATGTTATTGTCAAAGAATGTTGTTACGTGATATTGCAGCAGGTCCCATAAGTCTTCTACAATTATTTCCGGAGCGCCTGCATTTATATTTTCAAATAATCTTTGGTTGATTCTTACGATGTCGCCGAGCTTGTGGGTCAAGTCGTCTTCGCTCCTTTCGCCGCTTTCCAAGGTGATGCTTGGCCTCATTGTGACAGGCGGAATTGGCAATACAGTCAGCACCATCCACTCTGGCCTCACATGTGGAACTTTTAGTCCGAATATTTCGCAGTCTGAATCAGGAATTTTTTCCAATCTTGCCCTGATTTCAATCGGGCTCAGCCGTTTTTCATCCTCTAAGAACGTAGTCGGCTTTTCCAAGCTTATTTTCTTCTGCTTGGCTTTGCAAAGGGGGCATTTATTTGTCGTCTTCAATCCTGCAATAATCTCTTTGACTTTTTGCCTTCTTTCTTCAATGCCGCTTTCTTTTTCAATCTGGTCAAGGTTTTCTCTAATCTTACTAATCTTATTGTCCGGAATCAGAATCCTGCCGCATTCCCGGCAAGTGCATTTCAGCAACGTCATAACTATATTTACAAATTTAACGTGAATAATCGGCCTTGCCAGCTCGATGTAGCCAAAATGGCCTATGCATTCTTTTAATTTTGAACCGCATGTCTTGCACCTTAATCCAGGGTCTATAACTCCAAGCCTTATGTCCATCAAGCCTCCGTCGACAGGATAGCCTTCCTTGTCATAAAGCTCAGGAGTCACAATCTTGGCAGAAGCCATTTTCTTAACCATCTTAGGGCTTAAAATTGAAAAAGCAATGCTTCTGACTTGCTTGTATATGTGCTGCTCCTCCTGCTCTACCCTTTCAACTTTTCCTTCGATTGCCTGCTTTATAACTTCAAGCTCCTGCTCAGTTTTTTGCTGCTTATCTTCTTCTGCCATTTTATTTTGAATTTTTTCCAATCCTAGTTTTAATTATTATTTTTTGTTAATGCAAAGTTATGTTTTCCATAACTTGCCTGTTTCTTTCTCAATGCATTATATTATTCTTCTTTAAAAAAACGCTACTTTTCCTTTGCTGTTTTTGGCTGTTTTACAGACAGGCTTGGCAATCCTGTTCCTATTGGTATAGGCTGGTTAATCATGACATTTTCGACAACTGAGTCAAGATTATCAACTTCTCCAACAAGAGCAGCGTTGATTATATGCTTGATCGGAGTTTCAAATGAAGCCCTAGCCAATACGCTTGACTTCTCACTTACAACACCATATCGAGTTATACCTTTTAAGCTGCCGTTAACGCACATTGTATCCGCAACCAGCATTATATGCCTTACGTCAACATTCAGTCCCTGGCTTTCTATGACCTTGAAAATCTCATTGACAATTGATTGTCTTGCAGCCTCAATGCCAAGAACCTGCTCGATTTCAAAGATATTATTAGTTGTTGTCCTGTAAGCATCAACTTCCTCCAATTGCAAAACATCTGCCAAATTTGAGCCTGCTGTTATTATCACGAATTCGTCTTCTCTTTTGACAGGCAAGACCTGTGAAATTCCTTTTACTCCCTTTATTGTAATATCTTTGATTTTTTCCTTTGTCTTATAGGCATCATTAAAAGTACTCTCCTTGCTTCTTGATTTCAGAATAATTGAGTCTTTATTGTCCTTAATATTATAGCCCTTCAGCTGCTTTGAAACTGCGTCCGTAACTTTGCTGTTAGTTATTTCAATACCTTTCATTTTATCCTTGTCAAGCTTCACTTCGATTGTAAAATCGGCAATGTTGATGCTTAACTCCGTTGAAATATCCCTTAACTTTGTTTCCTTAATCTGAAGGGCAAGCTGCCTCAACTCCTCAATCTTTTTGCCGGTGGCATAAGGCTTTTTCAAATATATTTCCATCATCGGGTTATCAAGCTCTTTTCTGCCGTCTAGGATTTCTATTATTCTTGGCAGCCCCAAAGTGACGTTCATCTCTGCGACTCCTGCGAAGTGAAAAGTGTTCAATGTCATTTGCGTTCCAGGTTCACCTATGGATTCAGCTGATATCAAACCAACTGATTCGCCGGGGCTTACTTTGGCAATTGTGTATTCTTCATAAGCGGCTTCCAGAATTTTCTTTACTTTTGCGTCGCTAGCTGATTTCGGCAGGCTATTCTTTATCTCGTCGATAATCTTTTGCGGAAGCCTGTCCTCGAATTCTGAAAAGATGTCTGCCATTTTAGTTTTAATTAAATTTTCATTATAGTTTTTTGCGGTAACGTTATTTTTACGTTTTATTATTTGCTCTTATTCTTTAATTATTTTTTTGATGAACAAAATTATCTGGACTTTCAGTATTTACTTTCCAATTGTAATTTCGGGTATATTCCCAATGATTTGAATTCATCCAGCATTAATTTGAACGCATAGCTTATTTCGATGTAGTTTACTTCCACATTTTCGCCGCATATTGTGCAGTAGGACTTGTTTTTGTAGTTGTCTTTGATAGCAATAATTCCACAGCTTTCACAAACCGGGACTATTGTCTTGTCGCTGTCAAACCTTTCCTTCAGCAATAAAGACGCGCCATGGGCAACAAAAGTGTCCTTCTCCATCTCGCCCAGCCTTAAACCGCCCTCCTTTGCGCGGCCTTCTGTAGGCTGCCTTGTCAGCAATTGTATTGGGCCACGGGCTCTAGAGTGAATCTTGTTTGCAACCATATGCTTTAATTTCAAGTAATACATGTTTCCAATGTAAATTTTTGTAAGGTACTGCTCCCCTGTCTGGCCATTGTACAAAGTTTCCAAGCCGCTCTCCATAAATCCTAATGAAAGAAGCTCTTTTCTCAATCTTTCTTCAGGCTCTGCATCAAAAGTTGTTCCGTTAATGTAGCGGCCAGCAAGGGCACCCACTTTGCCAGCAAGCATCTCAATCAGATGAGCTATTGTCATTCTTGATGGAATTCCATGCGGCGAGAAAATCAAATCAGGAATTATTCCGTTTGACGAGAATGGCATGTCGCTTTGGGGCACAATTAATCCAACAATGCCTTTTTGCCCGTGCCTGCTTGTGAATTTGTCACCTATTTCAGGAATCCTTTCATCCCTTAATCTTGCCTGGATAAGCTTATTGCCCTCTTCGTTTTCAGTTATCAAAACAAAGTCTACAATTCCTTCTTCACCATGTTTCAAATTAATTGAGCTTTCCCGCCTCGTGCTTGAGGCCAAACTATACTCTTCCATTGAGCTCAAGAATCTTGGTGGAGATGTTTTTCCAATAACCACATCGCCTTCCTTGACCTTTGCTTCAGGATAAATTATGCCATCATCTTCCAGAAACCTGTAATCCTTTTCTGTTTTGTAACCTTTCACATCTTTGTCGGGAATGCAAATTTCATCAATTAAGCCACCAGCATATCGTAGCTCCTCTGCTATGCTCGGCCTGTAATAAGTTGATCTTCCAAGCCCCCTTTCTATGGAGCCTTTGTTTAATATTATTGCATCTTCCATGTTGTAGCCCTTGTAGCTCATAATTGCCACAACAAGGTTTTGGCCAGCAGGATGCTTGTCATAATTGGAAATATCATGCATTATAGTGCTTACTACGGGCTTTTGGGCATAGTGAAGAATATTTACATCCATGTCCATCCTAACTGAAAAATTAGAGGCATAAAAACCAAGAGCCTGTTTTTGGTTTTTTGAGCCCGCATTAAGTCTTGTCGACTGATTGAAATTGCTGTAAGGCACTAGGGAAGTGCAGTAGCCGAGCATAGCCAAAGGAGTGATTTCAAGATGTGAGTGCTCTGGAGTTAGCTCGCTCTCAAAAAATGCAACCAATGAATTTTCTTCCTCTGCAGCGTCTAAGTATTCAATCACGCCCTGCTTGACAAGGTCTGACCAGGAAATTTCATTTTTTTCCAGCTGCTTGATGTGCCTTTCCGTCAATAACGGCACACCATCCTTAACAATTATTAAAGGCCTTCGCGCCCTTCCCTTTGAGCTCTCCAACTGTATTTCATTTGCTTTTTCGTTGTAGAAAATATTAAGGTTGTGTGTCAGTAAACCTTTCCTCCTTTCTTCCCTTACTTTATTCACAAATTCAATGGGGTTGTCAACAATTCCTGCAAATTTGCTGTTAATATAAACTTCTACCATTTTATTTTTTATTTATTTGAATTTTTTATCGTTGATTTTTTAATATTTTATTAAATACGCAATCAATGTCTTTTGTAAATATTTTTTATCTTTCCCAAGGCAATAAATTATCTGCCATTACATTTCTCATAATAATTTCAAAATTATTAATGATTTTTTGTTTCATGTTTAACAGCCATTGTGTATATTTCTATAATCCATTTTTCTATTTCATCACCTTCAGATTCAATGCTTTGAGAGACTTTAAGATTTCATCTTCATTTGAGTCGCCAGAGATTGTGCAAAGCAGTGAAAGATTTTTTCTCAAGCCTATGTTTGTTCCTTCTGGAGTCTCGATTGGGCATAGCCTTCCAAGATGAGTCGAGTGTAATTCCCTTGCCTCAAAATTTTCCTGTGAAGCGCTTAATGGGCTTACAACTCTCTGCAGGTGCGATAATGTCTCAAGATAGTTTAGCCTTTGAATGCGCTGGCTTATTCCCTTTCTGCCGCCCACCCAAACGCCGGTTGCCATTGAGGAATAAATCCTTTGGGTGAGTAATTTGTCCCTAATAATAACCTTTATCGACGGGAATTTTCCCCTTTTAACAATTCGCTGGAAATTATACAATAAGTCTCCAATGAGAACTTTTAAGTTCAGCCTAAGCAGGTCGGCAAGCAAGTCGCCGCTCATTTTCAGCCTTTTGTTCATATAGTGGTCTTTGTCATCGATAGGAAGCTCGTTGTTAGCAGTAAGAATATATTTCTTCAGCATCTTGCACAGGTTGTAAGCTTTGGTGATCCTGTCTTCTTGCTTTATGCCAAGATGAGGCAGCAGATATTTGTCAAGAATTTCCTTCATCCTCTCGATCCTTACCTCTTTTGATTGCGTGATTCCTATTTTTTTTGCAATGAAGTCAAGAGCCTCTTCTTCATTTTTAATGGTTACAAATTCCAATAGGTTAATTATCACTTCATCAAACTGCCTGTCTTGAGAAATATTTCTCGTAATCTCATCGTCTTTTAATAAGCCAAGAGCCTTGATTACAACAATCATTGGTATTCTTTTTACCCTTGTGAAACTGATATAGAATAAGCCGTCCTTCAATTTTTCAACTGTGTGGGGTATTTTGAAAGAGCCAAATTCCGAGAACAATTTGCCAACAAATTCGCTAGGGCCCGTCTGATCCCTTTCTGTTAAAAATCTGTTTGATGCTAGGTCCTCAATAGTGATGAGAACTTTTTCTGTGCCGTTTATGATAAAGTATCCTCCCGGCTCGTCTGGATCCTCTCCTTTTGCTATAAGATCCTCTCTTGGCAGCTTGTGCAAGTGGCACCACTTGCTTTTTAGCATTATCGGCAGATTTCCAATTTGGGTGTCAAAGCTTTCGCGCTGCACACCATTTATGTGAGCGCTTACAGTTATCCAAGTCGGGGCAGAGTAAGTTATTTTTCTCAGCCTTGCTTCCATAGGGTAAATATTCCTGCTGGATCCATCTGCTTCAATCATCTTTGGCTTTTCCACCCAAATCTTGTCAAGCCTTATCTTAAATTCATCAATGTTATGCGGAATTATAGTCGGTATGATTTCCCTGTTTTCCTCAATTATGTTGAGAAGCTCTTTGTCAATAAAATTGTTAAAAGATTCTATGTCAGAGTCTACAAAACTCTGCTCTTCAAAATACTTCTGGATAAGTGTTTTTCCGTATTTATACATCTGACACCATCCTGTAAAATAAGGACACGCCGGCTGTGGGGCTTTTTCTGATAATTTTTATTACGTCTCCTGGCTTTGCTTCCAATTCTTTTATTGCGGAGTCAGTTTTCAATATTTTTGGCAGCTCTTTAGAAGTTATATTATATTTTTCAAGCAGCTGCAACTTTTCCCTTTCACTAATCTTGATATGCTTTGGAGTTAGTATGTGCTTGTCAACTTTGAATTTTGGCTTTTTCATGTTTTATGTCGCTGAATTTAAAGCGCCGCTATTTGATATTGAACATGCGGCTTAATTTTGCACTAAATGATTTTTCGTTTGTGAATAGGTGGGCCGGACGAGATTCGGACTCGCGACCACCTGATTAAAAGTTTCACCATATAATATATGCATCCACACAGGTGCTCTATTGCCCATTTTGAGCAATTCCAGGCTGAGCTACCGGCCCATTGAGTTGCATGCGAGAACGCTCGCATAAAAGTGAGGGCTAACATGCGGTCAAGCATGCTCGCTTTCAACTATAAGCGCCCTGGTCGGGACTTTCATTAACGCGAACATAGTGAATCTTGGGATTTATCACGCCCTCAAATCAACCGATTTCGCGGTTGTTTTTGAACCCGAATCGAAGCCGCGACAGGGCTTCATGATGAGCCGGATTACACTACCAGGGCATCAGCATAAGGCATAGCAATCCCTCTCTAGCTCAAAATAACAACGCAATCATAGTCTTTCGTCTAAAGAAGGATTAATCACCATCATTTGTGGGATAAGCTGTTTATTTATAAAGCTTGCGGATTTTATTCGTAATTCTAAATAAAACACATTTTCTTAGATTTACGGATATTTAAATATTTTGATTTTGGTGATTGAAAAATATAAATCTTGTTCAACAAATTACTAAAAAATTATAAAGCATTGGACCATAAATGCAAAAAGCAGTTTTATGATGGTTATCTATTAATAGCTTTGCTGAGCATATGCCTAGTATTTTTTTCTAAAGCTTGACACTCTTAATGTCTTTGGCACACAGATTAGAACTTTTTTATTTAAGATTTTAATTGGATTACCACAATAATAAATCAAATTTTTCCCCACAATCTTTAAATACAACAATTAAATTCTTTTTGTTATGAAAAGAAGCTCTCGTCGCTGGAAAAAAAAGCAGCAAATGCGATGGAAATGGCAGCGCAAGCGAATGAAAAAAGAGAGAAGATTAAGGAAACAGCACAGGGCGAGATAAAATTAGTATTTTTTAAATTTAACGCAATTTACCCCACCGCTTGCGGTGGATGGGCACAAAAATAATATAGTCTAAACAATAAATCAACTGGATGGAAGTTGAAAGAGCATCACACTGCACATACAGAATAAGATACCACATGGTCATGTGTGTCAAATACAGAAAGAAAATGCTGCTTGAGCGTAGCAGAATAGAGTTCCTCAAAGAAATAATGCAAGGCCTTGCATTAAGATATTATTTCAAGTTTGAAGCAATAGGCATAGATGAAGACCACTTTCATGTGGTCTTAGGAGCAGCACCAAGATACTCGCCGTCAGAAATCATGAGCATAATTAAAAGCTGGAGTGCTCGATTAATATTCAAAGAATATCCCTACATCAAAGAAGAATTGTGGGGCGGAGAATTTTGGAGTGATGGTGGTCACATAGACACAGTAAGTGAATTTGGTGGATTAGACAGAATAAAGAAATATGTTAAGGAACAAGGACGAGATGATAATCAACTCAAGTTATCAGAATTTTAAACATACCCCGCCCCTTGGGGCGATTGGGTAATTGATTTA
>JAHFQA010000055.1 GCA_023266475.1 Candidatus Woesearchaeota archaeon
GCAGGCCAAGCTGCAAGAGAATTATATAAGGTTACCGGTAAAATAAGCTTGGCAGAAGAAAGTTACTTTGCATATAAGAAATCGGCAGAAATAATTTCATTGATTGACCCAAAATATTCTTCTCACGCATCGATGTTTGCTGGACAAATCGCAAGAATTGTATACTTAAAAACAAATAATCAAGAATGGGCTAAAAAGGCAGTAAGGGCATATGAATCTTTCCTTAAATATTCTGCAAGTAATCCTGATCCCAAACAATCTGATTTGATTTTAGAGATTAAGTCAAGCGCCGCTGAACTAGAAAGGCATATAGCAGCACACCATTAAACCAACAAAATATCTCATTAACCATCTCCACATACATCAGATTACCCCACTCTTTTTGGACAAGCCAAAAACATCGATGAAAAATTCAGTTTGCTGCCGCAAACTTGGAATTGCTCCGCAATTCACTGAAACATTTCATCTATTAATTCTATATACATCGCATTGCTCCATGCCTGATTGAAGCAGCCTTGGCTTCTTAGCTCTTTTGCAGAGCTTAATTCTGAATGGCAGCCAATACATCCTTTCCAAAGTATTTCATTTGTACTTGCTTCGACTATTTTTTTAATTTCGTTGTTGAATTTTTTATTATTAACTCTGTTTAATTGAATTGCTGCCAGGTTATTTATCCAGAACCAGGAATCACCTCGATGATAACTTTTTTTCTCTTCTCCTGTGCTTTCTTCCGTAAAAAGCGCATTGCTTCTGTCAATTGTTGACAATCCCCCCCAGTCCAGCCAAAGCCCTTTCAATGCATTTTCAAAGCAAGCTTCCCATTCTGAATTTCCTAATAATTCAGGATAAGCATAAGCTGCCATAAAAATATTCGGCCTTATCGTAAAGTCCTCAAACCCGTCAGCAAGAATTTTTCCATCCCAAAAAGTTCTCCTTACTTTAGTTTTTAGAATATTTTCAAGCACTTTGTATTTGTGGTTTAAAGTAAGGTGAAAAAGCAATTTATACATGTTCAGCCTTAATGCCTGCACCTCGATCCTTGAGCCTTTTCGATCGTCTCCTTCATAATCCGTATCCATCCAGGTTTCTTTTGCATTATTAACCTCAAAACCATCTTTTGTATGTTTTTTTAACAATCCATCCAGGGATTTTTCAAGAGAGCCTTCTATTTCATAAAATATTTTGTGGAATTCATCTTCTTTTTTATTCACAACTGAAACACATTTTTTAATGTATTCCCGAATTCTAGATGAACTGGAACTTTTATTTTGCCTCATTAATGAAATTGATTTTTTAATGGAATTTATAATATCTTTATTCCTATTAATTTGATTTACTATATTATTGCACCTTAGGAAAAGCCATCCGTGCGAATCTGCGTTGCTTATGCTGTAGGTATCGATTTCTCCAAATAAATTTGGCAGCCTTCCATCATTTTTAATCTTGTTTAAATACTCAAAAATTAATTTTTTTGCAGAGTGATTGCTTATATTGGAAAATGCCTTTAATGAGACCAAAACATCCCTTGACCAGAACTGGAAAAACCAGGGCAATCCGGCAAATATTCCAAAATTATTTTTATTGCGGACAGAAAGATTGTTCAAGGAATTGATGGCGTTGACATAAGCAATCTTAATTTCATTGCTTATTTTTTTATTAGTCAAAATCTTCCCAATGTTTTCATTCTTCAAAATTTCAAGAAAAGATTCTTTTTCCTTATTTTTTATCTCAAGAAGATTGCTGTATACGTAATTGCATTCTTCAATTGCATCATTCTTATTTTTGGACAGAGAAAAAATAAACTTAGAGCCTTTCAGCCTCAAGGCATTGTAAACGTGCCTTTTAATTGGGGGAGAATTCCTTTCTTTATCCAATAGATATTCCCTTTCAACCCATTTGCCGTTTTTATTGTAGTAATTTTTATCATTCTTAATCACCATATATAAGATAAATTCAGCCAAGCCATCTGTAGTGTCTTCCCTTTTGTCAGTTATTTTTGTAAATTTTACAATTAACATCCCATGTTCTTCAAAAATCTCGTAATTTCTTCCCCATTCCCTGTTGTCATAGGAATTCTTGCAGTCCAAAATTAAATTAATTTCATTTTCACTATTCAACTCATATATTAAGGAGTTAAAATTTCTAGGCATTGTAAATGACTCAACTGAATTGCCTTTTTTCCTTTCAGCAAAATAAAACCCGTTCTTCAGGCTCGAAACTTTATCACTATTTACAATTTCAATATTTTCTATGAATTTGAACATGCTCATTGTTTTTGCATCAAAATAAAACAAGCCTAAGTACCTTGAGTCCTGCTCATTGAAAAAGCTGCAGTAGCCACCTTTTTTGTTTGTCAGCATAAAGCCGACATTCTCATCAACATCTTTGCGTATGCTTGAATTCCCAAGATTATGCATTACTTCCATTTTCTATCAAATAAATAATAGCTTATTCCCAATTTTTTAGGCGCATTCAATTTTTTTAATTTTATATTTATTTAATGTTCATATTATTGAATTTTTGTTTTTGCAACTTTATTTAATATTCAAAAATGTAATTTATAGGAAATAACTTTAATTTTCGGATACATTTGTTATTTCCTAATAAGCAAATCACAATAAAAAGTTACGGATATTAGTGTGATTTGCTATAAGTGTAAAGCAGACCTTTAAAGTATTCAGTTTAATCATTTTTTTGTTAAATTTAATAGGGCTCAAACACGGTTTTCGCCCAACTACAATGATGCTAAATCGAATCAGGGGATTTTTCAGTTACGCAGTTCGGAAAAATCCTTTGTGAGTGGCATTTTCACCAAGAAAATGCGTGTTTGCCATCATTATTGTGGTTGAGTGGATACTTAACAACTTGACTTAACATTAAGATAATCTTGATTAATCTTTTAATTTTATTATTAGCCAATGTTCAACAGTTGTAATGTTGACAAATTTTGCCTTACTTATATACTTTATCAACAGCCAGATTATGGGCTTCAATGTAATTATTTACAAAGCTTTTCCAGTCAGCCATGGATGCAACTTTTCTTGCCTGCAATTTGTTTGCAGCTCTTTCTTCCTTAGAGAGATTTGCAAAGGCAAACATTACATCAACCAGCTGATTTTCAACATCGGCGTCGCTTTTATTCAGCCTTTTCAAAACAAAGATTCCAGGGTTGTCAGACTGCAGGCATTCTGTGCAGAAGTATCTTCCAAATCCAGCCAAGTCAGTTGTTACAGATGAAACTCCTAATGCTCCTGCTTCCAGAGGCGTATATCCCCATGGCTCGTAGTAGCTTGGGAAAATTCCCAAATGAGAGCCCTGCATTGCCTCATAGTAATTCAAGTTTAATAATCCATCAGCTCCGCTGAGGTAAATTGGATAATAAACAACCTTCACTTTGTCATCTTCATCGTTGTTGAGGTTTGCATTCCTGATTGCATTTAAGATTGTGTCATTCTCATCATATAAGTCATGAGTAATTACAGGAGGCTTGCCTTTTTTCATAAACTTTGCAATCTTTATTTTCATATCTGCAAGAAATTCTTCATCAAAGAGTATCTCCTTGGATATTTTCTTGCTGGACATAAGCGAGTAAATGATATTTTTTTCAACGTCATCTTTAACATCCTCAAGAGAATCCTTTATATCCTGGTAAAGAGTTTTATTTTCCAGCAATTCCGGCCTTATGTTCCTGAAATTTGCAGGCACCCATATGAATGCCAAGATTGTTTTCTTGCTTTTTTCCTCCTTTAGCCTTTGGTTTAATCTGCCCAAGGCCTTTATGTATATGTCAATGCCCTTGTCATGAAATTCATACCTTCCGGCAAGAAAATAAATCAGGGTATCTTTTGGATCAAAGGTATAGTATGGGAAAAAGTAGTAAAGCATAAACTCCCGTATCCTGTCGCGCTGCAGCCTGTGCTTGATAACGATTTCCTCAAAAGAGGGAAATTTGCTAATGTCAAGCCCGTTTGGCAATAGAACATCTGGCTTTTTTTTAAGCAAATAGGAAGCTTCCATTCCTGTAATTTCGCTTACAGTTGTGAATATATCTGCAATTGCAGCAGAATTTTTCTCTATAAAATGCTTTGCCTCGATGTTGTATTTGTAGGCTTCCTGATCCGGATTGATTTTGTCCCATACATTATATATGTCAACGTTTGAGCTGGCTAATGTTCTTCCTAAAATTGTTGCATGAGTTGTAAATACGGTTGCAATTCCTGCATTTCTTTTTTTCAGGCAAAGCAATCCTGCTCCAGACAGCCATTCATGGAAATGAGCTACAATTTTCTTGTTCTCGTAGCATTTTGATAATCTTTCAATAAGCATGCCGACAGCATATGCCCATGTAACAGGCTCGTCATAATCTAATGGCGCCCTTAAGGAATCAACCTTATGCCAGTCCCACAGCTCGCGCTTAATTTCATTAATCCTGCTCCTGAAGCTCACAAAATCAATCAAAATTACGTTTGGAGATCCTTCAATAAGCCATTTCCCGAAATGGCAAATTATTCCAATTTTTCTTAGTTCCTCAAATGGCGCCTTGCAAAAATCCTTTGGCAATTCTTCCTGAAACTGGCCAATTGCCTTTGAAGCAAAATATGGGCCAATTAAAAAATAATTTTCGCTGTAAACCTCAACCATTTTGGCTGCTTTTGACTTTACAACTGTGTAAATTCCACCTACTTTGTTGCAGACTTCCCAAGATACTTCATATATGACATCAGCTTTGTTAGCCATTATTGACTAACTTTGATTATTTGTTTATAAATCTTTGACACCACTTAAAAGGAAATATTAGATTTTAAGCAAAAACCTTTTATACTATTAAGTTCTAACTAAAATAAGCAGAGTTTGGCTATATTATAATAAAAGGGTGGTACTAATTAGCAATGGCTATTCCCAAAAAAGGACATTTATTGATTTAAGGAACTCTATTCTATTGTGCCTTGCTTCTGGACAGAAAACTATTAACCAGATTTCTGGCGAATCCAAAATCAACTGGAAAACTGTTGAAAGGCATCTCATTTTCCTAATTGGAAAGGGTTGGGTTCGCGAGGCTTTTAGTTCTGCTTATGTCAGAATCTTTGAATTGACAGCATTTGGAAAAGACTATCTTAGAAAAAATATGGGAAAAAACATACGAATTACTGATGACAAAATAATAAGAATTAATAATGTGTAAAAGCAAATGAAAGTATTAATGTTTGGCTGGGAATTCCCGCCGTTTAGCAGCGGCGGGCTTGGGACTGCATGCTATGGCTTGACGAAAAGCCTAAGCAAGAAAGGCATCGAGATAACTTTTGTCTTGCCATACTCCGCTGAAATTAGCGATGCTGACTTCCTCAAGATCATTCCAGCAGGCAACATAAAAATAAGGAAAATAACTTCTGTATTGCAGCCATACATGAGCTCGCAGGATTACAAAAACATTGTAAGGAAAAAATCCAGTCCAAAAATTTACGGCTCCAGCCTGTTTGATGAGGTTTATCGCTACACCCTTGCAGCAGAAAAGATTGCAGAAGAGGAGGAATTTGACATTATACACTGCCATGACTGGATGACATTTGGCGCTGGAATAAGGGCCAAGCAAAAGAAACACAAGCCGCTTGTTTTGCATGTACATGCAACAGAGCATGACAGGACAGGCGGCCATAAGGTTAACCAATATGTCTATGACATGGAAAGGCATGGCATGCACAATTCAGACAAGATCATTGCAGTGAGCAATATGACTAAGAACAAGATTGTTGAAAATTATGGCATAAATCCTGAAAAAATATCTGTTGTGCACAATGCAGTTGACTTTTCGCAGCATTGTTTTGACGAAAATTTTGAAATTAAGAAAAATGACAAAGTTGTCCTTTTCTTGGGCAGGATCACACTGCAAAAAGGGCCTGATTATTTTGTCTATTCTGCAAAAAAAGTGCTCGAGCAGGAAAAAAATGTTAAGTTTGTCATTGCAGGCTCTGGCGACATGGAGCCCTTTATTATTGAGAAAGCAGCAGAGCTTGGAATTTCAGACAGGGTTTTATTTGCAGGATTCCTTAATCAGGATGATGTTGAAAGGGCGTACAAGATGGCTGACATTTATGTGATGCCTTCTGTATCAGAGCCGTTTGGAATAACAACTTTAGAGGCGCTGAAAAACAAAACTCCAGCAATTGTCTCAAAGCAGAGCGGAGTGTCAGAAGTAATTAGGCACTGCCTCAAAGTTGACTTCTGGGACGTAGATGAGATAAGCAACAAGATCATTGCGCTTTTAAGGTACAAGCCATTGCATGAAACCTTGAAAGAGAATGGCTATTTTGAAGTCAAGAAATTCAACTGGGACGTTCCAGCTGAAAAATGCATGCAGGTTTACAATGAATTGATAAGCAAAGGTTAAATATAATAATATGGTCAGTAAACTAAAGTATATAATAAAATAGGCATAAAATTAATTCGATAAATATTTTTAAGAATTATACGATATTGGAAAAAGAGTTTAATGCGATAGGAAGGCAAATAAAACAAAAGACAAGAAATTAAATTCACATGAACAAAAAATAAAATAATTAACAATAAAAAAAACATAATCCATTAACATTACACTATAATCCAATTAAGATTAAAAATAATAGGACATAAAAAATTTAAAAAACTCAAAACAAAAATGGTAAGCGTTTGCTTTTATTTCCAGGTTCACCAGCCGCTTCGGCTTAGGAGATACTCCGTTTTCGAGATAGGCCACAATAATAATTATTTTGACGAGAACAAGAATGAGGCAATCATTAGAAAAGTCGCTCATAAGAGCTACCTGCCGACCAACAAAATAATTCTTGACCTGATAAGCAATACAGACGGAAAATTCAAGGTTGCCTATAGCATGACGGGAATTGTGCTGGAACAGCTGGAAAAGTATGCTCCTGAAGTTATCGACAGCTTCAAAAAGCTGGTTGAAACTGGGTGTGTGGAAATGTTAGATGAAACATACCATCACACTCTTTCTTTTCTATATTCCAAGGAAGAGTTTAAAGAGCAGGTTGAAATGCATAATAAAAAAATCAGGCAATTATTTAATTTTAAGCCAAAGGTTTTCAGGAACACTGAGCTTGTGTACAATAATGACATAGCTGGATTTGTAGAGAAAATGGGCTACAATGGTATTCTTGCAGAGGGTGCAGACCATATACTCGGATGGCGAAGCCCGAATTTTCTTTACAGGCCAAATGGCTTGAATAAAATAAAATTGCTTTTGAAAAATTATCGCTTATCTGATGACATTGCATTTAGGTTTTCTGAAAAAGGATGGCAAGAGCATCCATTGACAGCTACAAAGTATGCCAGCTGGATAAGCAAGATTAACGGCAATGGAAATCTCGTCAATTTGTTTATGGATTATGAGACCTTTGGCGAACACCAGTGGGAAGACAAGGGAATTTTTGAATTTTTGAAGCACTTGCCGTTTGAGATTTTAAAGCATGAGGATAATGATTTTGTCACTCCAAGTGAAGCAATCAAAAAGTATCAGACAGTTGCAGAACTTGATTTTCCGCACTATGTGAGCTGGGCTGATGTTGAAAGAGACTTAAGCGCATGGCTGGGCAACAAAATGCAGCAGGAAGCCCTTAGGGACATATATGTTTTGGAGCAGTCGGTAAAGTCTTCCAGGAATCCTACAATGATTGAAGAATGGAGAAAATTGCAGACTAGCGACCATTTTTACTACATGTGCACGAAATGGTTCAATGACGGCGATGTGCATAAATATTTTAATCCTTACGACAGCCCGTATGAGGCTTTTATCGCATATATGAACATTTTGAATGACTTTAGGATTAAAGCCAGCAGCTTAAGCGCTGTCAGGCTTGTCGAATAGGCTTAAGAGCCAAAAACTAATGAGAATTTAAGATTTATACCGTTCTGAAATCAAAAATTTCCGAAAACTATAAAAATAACAAAATAAATTATGCCTTACAGGTGATAGAATGAGTAAAAAAAGAGGTTCTTCTAGAAAAACTCTTGAGTCATCCTTAAAATCAGCCCCTAAGCCGTCTTCAAAAAAACCGCTGCAGAGCGTTGAAGTTATAATTAGGAAAAAGGTTCTTGGTGAAGCTCCTGAAGAGCATCATTTTGTCGTTGCCGACGGAAGAAAGCTGAAAAATATTATTGAATTGGCAGACGCGCTTGAGACGATGAGCGAGGAGATTTTCAGCCATCATGCAAATGAATTGAAAAATGACTTTAGCAGTTGGGTTAAGGATGTTTTTTATGACCACAGCTTGGCAGAAGATATTTCAAGGGCAAAGAACAGGCTTGAGACGCAGATTGTAGTATTGCGAAGGCTGGTAAAGGAGCTAATGTAATTTGCATATTAAAATGGTAACAAAAGAAGAGGCATTAAGATATCTGAGTGAAGTTGCACCAGAGCGCTGCTTCTGGGTGAACAACGGGCCAGTGCTTAAAAAACTGGAAGATTTGGCTAATTTTCTGCCAAATATGAGCGAAGAAACCTTCAAGCATCATGTCAGCAGGGATAAAAATGATTTCAGCTCTTGGATAAATGATATCGTCGGTGACAAAAATCTTGCAAATGAGCTGCTAAGCTCCAAGAGCAAGGATTCAATTGCAAAAAAGTTACAGAAAAGGCTAACTATCTTGAGAAACAAAACTAAGATAGTAGTTTAGGGAAAAGCTTAAATATTTGTCCTTAAATTCTAGTTCTTGCTATGGCGGGTTTAATTATGCCTGTAGAAAGTTTAGAGTATACTTTAAATCAAAGTTTTCTAACTTCTTTAGGGGCAATTTCTGATACACCCAGCAAGATTGATATGGCAAATGCTGCGTGCATACGTGGTCAAATACAGTTTATTAGGCATAAATTTGCTGTCGCTAGTGAATTATTTAATGTTGCAGGTCAGCTATACTCGGAGCTGGGTGACAATAAAGGGCTTGCTCGAGTAATTACTTGGTTTGAAGCCACACAGAAAAAGCTGCCAGAAAAAGAACATCCTCGCTGGCTAGCTGAATACCTCAGGAACAATCCAATACGACCTTACAGCATGCAGTGACTTAAGCCCATTTGATAGGCTCTTAAAGAGAAATCTACAGAACTATTTCACCGATAACTTTAAATAGTAGCCAGAAGTTACCAGCCAAACCGCGTAAGCCACAATAAAAGGTATTCTGAGGTGAAAAAATGGATTACGATGACCAAAGAGAATGTCCAAGTTGTGGTACTGTAATTGAGGAAGGCGAAGTTGAGTGCCCCTCATGCGGTGAAAACTTTGTAGACGAGGATGAGCCTCTCTAAAT
>JAHFQA010000056.1:0-6012 GCA_023266475.1 Candidatus Woesearchaeota archaeon
CATTAAAATATCGGTTTTACGATATATGTATATTGGATATACGATACTAATATTTAAAGATATCGGTTTTGCGATATATGTTTTTGCCAGCAGCAAGAAAAATATATATAGTTGCTGATTTATTACTTTATTATGAAGCAGTGCTGCGATATGAAGGGTTTTCTCAGTTTCATAGTGCTAAAGCTGATCAGCAAGAGGAATATGTCAGGGGATGATATTAGGGAAGAGTTAAAATTGAGAAAAGGCACAAGACCGAGCCCTGGGACAATTTATCCTGTTTTAAAATCATTAAGCAAAAATGGATTTATAGAAGAGATAAAAAATGACAGAAAAGCCAAGAAATATAAGCTGACGAAAAAGGGGCAGAAGGAAATCAAGGTTGCCACAAAAAAATTCTGCGCTTTATTTTACGACATGAAAGATGAGTTCGGCAAATGCTGTGACTGAATTTTTTCATAACTTTTAAAAATAATTAAGAATTCTTGAAATTCATGCCAAAATACAAGCTTGTCTGCTTCGATGTTGATGGGACTTTGATAGACAATGTTACATCCTCCTGGCAGGTTTTCCATGATTATTTCCAGACAGACAAGCACAGAAGGGAAGATGCAAAGAACAAATTTTTCAATGGGCAGATTTCTTATAAGCAATGGGCTGAGCATGACATAAATCTATGGAAAGAAAAAAACGCAAAAAAAGAGGATTTCTTTAAGGCAATAAGGAGCTTAAAGCTGATGAATGGCGCTATGGAAACTTTAAGAAAATTGAAACAAAGCGGATTTAAGCTTGCTATAATATCCGGTTCTCTCAATGTTGTCTTGGAAAAATTTATACCCGACTATGAGGGATTTTTTGATGATATTTTCCTCAGCCGAATACATTTCGATGAGAATGGAAATATAAGCAAGGTTGAGGCAACAGAGTTTGACATGGATTCAAAGGCATTGGCGCTCAAGAAAATTGCTGAACGGGAAAAAATAAGTCTGAAGGAATGTGTTTTTATCGGTGATTACTTAAATGATATGAAAATAATAAAAGAGGCTGGATTGGGAATAGCGTTTAACTGCAATTATCAAGAGCTGAAGAAAATCGCTGATGTTGTGGTTGATAAAAAGGATTTAAGGGAAATTTTAAAACATATTCTATAATCTTCTTATTAGTTTAATTGCGATCTTTAGTCTTTTTTGATTATCATGATGTTCGTATATCACTTTCAATTGCTTTTTTGCTAACTTTAATTTCTTAAATTTTTGAATTTGATTTATGAGCAATAGAATTGCCCTGGTAATATTATCAACTATGGCGATGGTTGCTTTTTGAGCCGTTCTAGATAATGGGTTTAGGTCTATTGTTATTACTTTTTTGCCATTCTTAATTAATGCTTCTGTCCTGTCCCCGTCTTCAAGAGGGACAAATACAACGTCGGCCTGGAGAATTCCTTCAGAAGTAACATATTTTCTGTTTGATTCCAGAAATTTTATTTTATATTTCTTGTCTGGCAACAAGACATTTTCTGCTCCATGTTTTATCAGGTATTTTTTTATTCCTAGTTCTCTGCTTCTCGATTGATGAAAAATATTGATTTCAAGCGGTGCATTTAAGATACTTGAAAGCTTAGCTAATTCTTTTGGCACTAATGCGGCAACGTTTCCATTTACAGAAATCACTGGGTTTTTTGCCAGTAATAATAAAGCTGCAGCGCTATCAACTGATTTTTTTGCAAAATCGCTTGTTTTTTCCCCAAGCAAATAATCAAATGCTTCTCCTCTTCCGTGGGCTATCAATCCATGCACAGAAGTGATGCCTTTCTTAACTCCACTAACTATTAATTCTCTGGTTTTTAAGGATTCATACCTTGGATGCGATTTTGGTATCATATTATGCAGGCCGCTTTATTTGAGATCTTGAACTTGATTGAATCAGCAAATGGCTGGTCGCTGAATACAGCATTTCCAAGCATAATCATTGATGAATTTCCTCTATTTTTTTCTATATTAAATATTGTTTGCAATGTTTTTTTGTCTCTTAGAAGCCCACTTTCAGCTGAAAACCCCTTCGATATTCTTATGACATCATCTAGTTTTAATATTTTTTTTGATTTTAATAATATTATGATTTTTTTTAATGCAGTTGAGGCAGCTTTGTTTATTCTGTTTTTCAATTTGGGGTTTGCCAATATGGATTTAGTTGATAGCCTGCTGAAATATCCACAATGAATATTGACGTTACTTATAGAAACTTTTCTAACTATAAAATAAGAGCTTGGTTTAAGCTTTATGCAAAAACCTCCGTAATATTGGTTAACAACATCTCCCAATCCGGTTTTGTTTTCAACTTCAGCCGTATGAGCTATTATTGCCAATTCCTTGTCAGTTTTTCCTAGTTTACACAATTTATTTATGGCGTAAGCTGTAGCCAAGGCACTAGCCCCGCTTAATCCAAAACCACATCCTAGGGGTAGTTTTGTTATAATTTCTACTTTTAATTTCTCGTTAGTTAGTTTCTTAATTACGCTTTTTACTGTAGGAAAATTTATTTTTTTATTGTTAAATAATATCTGCATTGTGCCTGATTCGGACACTTTGGAAATCACACCTTCATTTATAGTGAATCCTATACCGTAAGAGCCCATCCATCTTGGGTTTTTGTGGTAATATATCTTGAAAATACAGCTTATGTTTGCTGGTGCGAATGCCTTTGCTTCAGAAGTCATTTTATTTGATTTTTTTAAGTATTACATCCAATATTTTATCAGCTACAACGGATTTGCTGGCTAACCCAATATGCTCCATATTCCTTTTCTTGTCTATTATAAACACTTCGTTTGTGTCAAAATCAAAGCCCCTTCCCATTTTTCCGACGTCGTTTGCGACAACCAAATCGGCGTTTGCACTTTTTAACAGCCCATAGGCCCTTTTTATCAATCCATTTTCCGATACATTATGCTCTGCCTTAAATCCCACCAGAAAAATATTTTTATTATTTTTTTTTAATTTTTCAAATATTTTTGTTGCCGGCGTTAATTCGAGGTGCAGTTTTCTTTTGCTTTTTATTTTAGTATTTTTTTTGCTATTGATTGTAAAATCTGATACGGCAGCAGCATGTACTGCAATATCCACATTTTTAATATTTTTTTTGATTTTATTGTATAAATCGCTTACAGTAGTGAATTTTTCTTCCTTAATATTATAATGTGGCTCTGTTGAATTGCTGCCCCTTAATAATAAGGTATCAGCGCCCCTCAGGAATGCCTGCTCTGCAATGCTTGTGCCCATTTTTCCTGAGCTTTTGTTGGTGATTACCCTTACAGGGTCAATTTCTTCAAATGTGGCTCCCGCTGTTACGAGTATTCTCTTATTTTTTAAATCATTTCTTTGTTTTAATAACAATTCAATCCTATCTGTAATTTTTTTGAAATTTGCCAATCTCCCCACACCCTTATAACCACAAGCCAACTCTCCATATTCTGGCTCGACAAAATGGAAATTTAACTTTCTCAGTTTTTTTACATTTTCCTGCACAATTGGGTTTTTCCACATTTTTACATTCATTGCAGGGCATATCAATACAGGGGCAATTGTCGCAATTACAGAAGTTGTCAGTAAATCATCTGCAATTCCATTTGCTATTTTGCCGATTACATTTGCAGTTGCAGGGCATATGAGAAATAGGTCAGCAATGTCAGCCAAAGAAATATGCTTTATAGGCTTGTTTTTCTTAATATAATCCTTATAATTTACTTTTGGGTGGAATAAATTTGTGTGAACTTCATTTCCACTTGCTGCTTCAAAATCTGTGATATCAACAAAATGAGTGGCATTCTCTGTCATAATTACATGGATACTTGAGCCTAATTTTTTCAATTCATTAATTAAATCCAGTACCTTGTAGCACGCAATTCCACCGGTTACACCTATAACAATTGTTTTGTTGCCGAAAACTTTATTGTTCATATACAAATGAAGAGAAAATTATGGTTTATAAAGCTTGTTTTAATCTTTTAATGAAAACTATTCTCATCACTTGGAAATTTTTCTTCTCTCACTTCCTTAGCATACTGCTCAAAAGCCTTTCTCATTTCTATTCCAATTTCAGCATACCTTTTCAAAAACTTCGGCTTGAAATCTCCATACAACCCAAGAATATCATTTGTAACTAATACTTGACCGTCGGAATGGACTCCTGCTCCAATTCCTATTGTGGGTATTTTTATTTTTTCTGTTATTGCTTTTGCTAATTGCATCGGAATGCACTCAAGCACCAATGAAAAACATCCGGCTTTTTCCAATGCCCCTGCCTCATCAATCAATTTTTTTGCATCCTCATCATTTTTTCCCTGCACTTTAAAATTTGTTATGGTCTGAGGAGTCAATCCAATGTGCCCCATTACTTGCATTCCATTTTTCACAAGAAATTCTGCGACTTCAGGCTTTTTTTCGATTTTGATAGCATGCGCCCCTGCATTTAAAAACATTTTTGCATTTCTCAATGCACCCTTTTCATCGTCATAAGTTCCGATCGGCATGTCTCCAACTATCATTGTATTTTTTGTGCCCCTTGCCACAGCTGCAGTCGCCCTCAGCATGTCGTCAATTGTAACTTTTGTTGTATTTTCATATCCTAAAACAACCATTCCTAATGAATCACCCACAAGGATAATATCAACAATTCCGTCCATTAATTTTGCAGTGGGAAAATCATAGGCAGTAAGCATAACAATCTTATTCTTTCCTTTCATTGATTTAATTTGTTGTGTTGTGATCATTATAGATTTATGAGGATTATCATTTCAATATTGGTTTAGTAATGTTTCTGTTAATGTAAACCGGATGGATTTATTTATATTTTTGTTTCTCTCATAACGCATTAATCAAATTTTCCAATTAATATTAAAAAAATTCTATTTTATCCTTTCCTTCAGTGCAGCCACAATTATCGGCATTGCAATTGTTGCATCACAGATTAAATCAACAAACTTTGCCTTTGGGTTCATTTTCCCCCATGAAATGCCTTCTTTCAGTTCAGCACCTGAAGAGCCGCCTGGCTCAGGCCTGTCCATTGTCACCTGGACTCCGTAAGAAGCCATTTTTGGAGCAAGCTGCATTGCCTGCTGAATGTAATTTTTCGGGACTCCGCCACCAAAATAAATGACGCCTGCTTTTTTTGAAGTCCAGGAACTTTCAATTATTTCCTTCAGGTCTTCAAAAGCCCTTGTTTCTGATGTTTTGCCCTTTGCCAATTGGCCCCAAATCATTAATCCAATTCCAGAATCTGAAATTGCAGGACAAAACAATGGGATTTTATTTTCAAAACAGGCCCTGCATATTGATTTTTTTGGTGTTAGCCTGCCAATTTCCCATAAAAAATCCTTGATTGATTTTTTTTCCTTCAGACTCTCAAAATTTTTTGCTATGAAATCTTCCATTCCCTCGTAAATCCTGTTAGGCATATAAGATTCGTAAATCCTATCAAATCCTTTTTTGCGGAGCTCTGTATCATCAGCGGCTGCACTGCCTTGATAATGTTTGTACCCAAGCGCTTCTCCCAAGTCATGAGTCAAAGTAGCTCCTGTTGCGACAACAACATCGACCCATTTGTTTTCTATCAAATCAATTATAATTTCCCTCATTCCACCTGGAACAAGTGGGCCAGCTAATCCAAGAAACACTTTGCAGTCTTTGTCTTTAATCATTGCTTCGCATATATTTACAGCTTTTCCCAATCTACCAGCACCCAAGACTCCTGAAGAATCCATCTGCAAAATTAATTCATTCACACTCATTCCTTTCTTAATTTTTATATGATTGACCGATATCATTTTTGTGTTATTTTTTATTCTTCAATGGATTTTTATTAATGTTAGTCGTTAATGGGTTATGATTCGAGTTTTGTCTAATGCCATTTTTAATGTTTTAGTTCTTCTTGCCCTGGACAATAGGGCATTTACAATAAACTTTGACAAACAATATTAAATTCTAAAAATCAATAATTATTTAACATATTTTGAAATTA
>JAHFQA010000056.1:6112-9232 GCA_023266475.1 Candidatus Woesearchaeota archaeon
TAAATAAACTCTGTAGAATTATCCAAATTTAGACTCCGTGCTCTCTTACTGTATCCATCCCACTGGGTAATCGCAATAATTATTTAAATCTTGTTAAAATTATACGTAAAATGGACTTATTAATAGACGCTCATTCGCATTTGGACCACCCTTTGCTAATGAATAAAATTGAAGGTATAGTCAAAAATGCAGAGAAAGTGGGCGTAAAGCATATAATCACAAATGGAATTAATCCTGAAACGAATAGGGCATGTTTAGAGATTTCTAAAAAATATGATATAATAAGATGCGCAATGGGGATTTATCCAAGAAATGCTCTGAAAAGAGAAATTGAAAGCGGAGAATTCCCCCTCAAAGTATCTGATTTTGACATTGATCAGGAAATTGATTATATTAGAAAAAATAAAAATAATATTGTTGCAGTAAGCGAAGTTGGGCTTGATTTTGTTGACGGCGAAAATAGGCAGCAGGTTGAGGATTTTGAAAAAATGATTTCTCTTGCTGAAGAATTAAAAAAGCCGATTGTAGTCCATTCAAGAAAGGCTGAGCAGAAATGTGTTGAAATCCTTGAAAGCTCAAAGCTGAAAAAAATAGTCATGCACTGCTTTTGCGGGAAAAAATCGCTTGTGAAGAGGATTTCTGATAAGGGATGGTACCTAACTATTCCAACAATTGTTGTAAGGAGCCAGCAGTTTCAGGATTTGGTTAAAAGTGTACCAATTACGCAATTATTCTGCGAGACAGATAGCCCTTACTTAAGCCCATATAAAGGACAATATAACGAGCCAGCTTTTGTGGTTGAGAGCTATAAAAAAACCGCAGAACTGAAGCAGATGGATGTAAATGAAGTAATTAGTAACATTTACATGAACTGGCAAAAGGTGTTTGAATAGCCTTAAACAATTAAATTTAAATATATCTAAGGCAGATGATATAGTATGAAAAGATTTATCATATTTCTCTTTGCTTTTATGATATTATTACCGATAATTAGTGCAGAAACCCAAATTTTTTCTGGAACTGTTATAACTGGTAATCCAAAGAATATAGAAGGATACATATTCACATTTGCATACGATGAGGTAAGCAACAAAGTTTTTGTGCAGAATCCATCCGCGAGTCTGATAATAGAGAATGGCAAGTGCAATTCAAATAACCAGTTTAGAGTGTGCATAAATAAGGCAAACTTCTCTGACAGAAACGTAACAACTTATGTAAATTACTACGCAATTGACACAACCATCTATAAGCTGGCTGGCAGCCTATCATCTGTAAGCAAAATAAGCTTGAATCCTTTGCTTCCTAATGAGCCTGCAACATTTACAATAACTATCTCAAACCCAAGTGATTTTGACATAAACAGCATAATGTACGCTGAAGACTTAAGCCCGTTTGACATATTCTTAGTTGAAGGATGTGATGTTCGTGGAAGTACTCTTGCTTGGAAAGGCTCTCTAAATGCTAAATATGATAAAAAATGCAGTGCTACAATAACTACAGAAAAAGGAGGCATATATAATTTAGCCGGAAATTTGAGTTACTTAAATCCATATGAGACTGAAAAGAAAAACACAGATACTTTAACTGTTACAGTGCTTCCAAGACAGCTGAAATTCTGGTACGATATTGACGATAACATTGAAGTGAAACAGCCTTTTTATTTAAATGAATCAATAAATAATATACATCAAGAAGAAAAAATAGAAGTTAGATTGAGTTTAAGGGTGCCAAATAACGCCAGAATCCTCAAAAGCCATGTTCTTTTTAATAAAGAGGGTAACACATTAACGCGGAGCTTTACCTTAGACCCTGGCACAGGCTTTAATTATTCTTTATATCTTCAAGCGGACTATGAAAGTGAGGCGCCAATAACACACACAATTGATTATGAAATAAAAGGAATAAAAAGCACAGTTGTTAACGAGACATTTATCAACGCTTTAGAGCCAAAGCCAATGCTAAATTTCAGCACAGAATATAGCGAATTAGCGCCAGGGCAAGAGTTCATCGCTCTTGCAAGAATAAGCAATCCAAGCTCAATTACCGAATTGAGTGATATAAAAGCAACGCTAAATTTCCCTTTTAATGATGTAATTCAGCAAAGCCTCAGCAAGCTTTTGCCAAAAGAGTCTTATACTATTATAAGCAATACTTTAGCTATGCCAAAACTAGATTCAGGCTTTGATTTCAAAAGTAACATACCTCTTGAGCTTAAAATTGAGTATAAATTCAGGGATGATATAAAATACATAAATAAATCGTTAGAGCTTAAAATAAAACAAGGGACTTTGAACATAGAGGCAATCAATGAAACTTCAATAAAGGACACAAAAAAAATCACTCCTAATTTAGAAACTAACGTAACTTCTCAGATAAAGACTGCACCCGCCAATGAAACTAAAAGCCCGGTTACAATAGTTGAATCAAATAAAAAATCAGGCATTTTTGAAAGGCAAAGCCTTGTAATCGGTGGCTCAATTCTTGCAATACTAATAGTAATAACCTTTATAATTTCAAAAATAAAAAGCAAAGGAAAAGGCAATGAGCCCCAAGAATTATAGGACAAGGATATAAATAAAACAAAAACTTTTTAAGTTAAGCGAGCTAAGCCCATTTTATGAAAATCAGCTTAGATACAAAAGAGGACTCTCATGAAGAAATAAAAAAAGTAATCAGGATGCTCCAAAACATTGTTGGTGAATCCCAGGAAATTTTTACCAATGCGACAACTGCATCTTCTGCTTCAGAAACAAGCCCTTTAGCCAACATTTTCGGCGATATTTCTACTAATCCAACACTTACATCAGAAATAAAGCAAGAGCCTTCTCCTAATGAAACAGAAACTTCAGAATCAACCGAAGACCTTTTTGCAGAGCTCTTCAGCGAGGAAGAGTTAAAAAAGATGGATGTGCGCAAGGAGTCAGAAGAAGAGGAAGAATCTGAGGAAGAAATTAAATCCAAGCCAAAAGACAAGAAATACGGGATAGAATTTTACTGAAATTTTAATTATTGTTTTTATTCTTATGCCAAATAGTCAAAGGCAAACTTTAAAAAATGCAATAGCCAAGGGATAACTTTAACTAAAGCAATATCCAATAAAATTCATTAAAAATATATAAA
>JAHFQA010000057.1 GCA_023266475.1 Candidatus Woesearchaeota archaeon
TTCACCCCAAACAAAGAGAGATTTAGGTGAAATATTATATCAAATTGGGGTACAAGAATACCAATTACCATTTAATTCTGCCCCAAGAAAAACTTTAAATAAATTAGAGCAGAGAATAAATGAAACAATAAATAAAGAACTTCAGCATTTGTATCAAAGAATTTATAAATTCTATCGTGATGTTTTCACATTCAATATACCTGGATATGGGAGGTTAGCAACAAGATGACACTTCATACCGCTTCTGTTGCAAGGAAGAGGCAAAAAAACGATGGAATACGGATAAGTATCATGAGATTTAATAGGCATTACTACGAATATGATATGTGGATTAATTCTCTTGCACCTTCTCGTGAACTTTTATTTGCATATAAAGAAGGTAAAATAAATTGGGGGCAATATGAAACTAGATTCCGCAAAGAAGTTTTGGAAAAAAATAAAGATGTAATAAAGGGATTAGGTCACATGGCTTCAAATCTTGAAGTAACGCTTCTCTGCTGGGAAGATAGCCCAGAATATTGTCATAGGAGGCTCGTAGCTGAAGAATGCAAAAAATATTATCCGAATTTGGAAGTTGTTATTAAATAATAGGTGATTTATAATCTAGTTGTAGAGATATAATTCAATCAGCATGAATAAATTTATAAATAATACTTCATTTCCTTTTGCTTATGGAAAATTCAACAGTCGATTCTTACATGGAAGCTGTAAGGCAGAATTATACCACTAACAACTTAGCCAAATTGAAAGAAGATATGGATATTTTAAAGAGGTTTTTTCAATACGAAAGATTATCAACAAACCCGGAAGTAAAAGAAACATATGAAGATATTAAAGATTTAATGAGAGTGGATTTTCATATTCTTACGGCAAGGTGGAATGAATTACATGGAGTTGATCCTGCTGAAGAATTAGCTCAAGCAAAAAGACTTGAAGAGATGGTACTAACTCCATGGTGTTGATCCAGCACATGAGCTAGCTCAACAGAAAAAATTGAGAAAATAGTCTTTTTAGAGAATTATAGTATATACCTAAATTAAAATATTCTTAATACTCCCCCCATTCCTTAATCTCCAAATCATCCATTTTCTTTTTGGAAATTGATTCAACAAACAATTTTGCAACTTGTGCGTTTGTTAAAAGCGGGATATTAAAATCAACGGCTTTCCTTCTAATCAAATAGTCGTTTTCAAGCTCTTCTTCCTCCAGGCTTTTTGGAATGTTAATAACCAAGTCAATTTTTCTGTCCTGAAGGTATGTTAGGACATTCGGTTCTTTATTATACAAAGGCCAATACAAAATCTCAGACTTAATCCCATTCTGCTCAAGAAATATTGCAGTGCCTTCTGTTGCATAAAGGTTAAATCCCATCTCTGAAAGTTTCCTAATACTTTCAAGCAGATAAGCTTTGCTTTTTATCGGGCCTGTTGATAACAATATATTAGACTTGGGCAAAACGAATCCAACAGACAGAAGCGACTTTAAGAAAGCCTCATTCAAGTCATTTCCCAAGCATGCAACTTCCCCAGTTGAAGCCATCTCCACACTCAAAATAGGATCTGCTCCATGCAGTCTAGAAAACGAAAATTGAGGCGCTTTCACGCCTACATAATCCAAGTCTATTGTATTGTATTTTCCCTCAATGTCCATTCCAAGGATGGCTTTTGTCGCCAGGTCAATAAAGTTATATTTTGTGACTTTTGAAACAAATGGAAAGCTCCTTGAGGCTCGAAGATTGCATTCAATAACCTTTATCTGGTTTTCCTTTGCTATAAACTGAATGTTAAACGGCCCTGTTATTTTCAATGATTGTGAAATTTTTTTAGTTATTTCCTTGATTTTTTTAATTGTCTCCAAATAAGTAAACTGCGGCGGCAATGCCATTGTTGCATCTCCTGAATGCACGCCAGCATTTTCAATATGCTCGGAAATGGCATAAATCACAACTTCGCCATTTTGAGCAACTGCATCAATCTCAATTTCCTTTGCTTCTGTTATGAGCTTGCTTATGACAACAGGATGCTCTTTTGACACTTCGGCAGCCTTTTGAAGATATTGCTCAAGCTCTTTTTTGTTGCTTGCAACGCTCATAGCAGCGCCGCTTAAGACATAAGAAGGCCTGATTAAAACAGGATATTCAACCTTTTCAGCAAACTTATTTGCTTCATCCATTGATTTTGCTTCAATCCATGCTGGCTGGTCGATATTTAAGGAATCAAGCAATGAAGAAAATTTATGCCTGTCTTCTGCATTGTCTATGCTTAAAGGTGATGTTCCAAGAATCTTTACATTTTGCCGGTTAAGCTTCATCACAAGGTTGTTGGGAATCTGGCCGCCCATTGAAATTACAACTCCAAGAGGGTTTTCCTTTTCATAAATGTCAAGAACTCTTTCAAAGCTTAATTCATCAAAATAAAGCCTGTCGCATATATCATAATCTGTGCTCACAGTTTCTGGATTATAATTAATCATTATTGTGTTGTATCCAAGCTTTCGTAAAGTAATTACTGAATTAACACAGCACCAGTCAAATTCAACAGAAGAGCCGATTCGATAAGCGCCTGAGCCGAGAACAATGATGTTGTTTTTGCTATCAAACTCTATGTCGTCTTCTTCACCATTATAGGTCATGTAAAGGTAATTTGTTTTTGCCGGATATTCTGCAGCCAAGGTATCGATCTGCTTGACAACAGGAATGATTTTGTGCTTTTTTCTTAAACTTCTGATTTGCAATAATTTTTCCTCCATATTATTTCCATCATTACTAGACAAAATTTTTGCAATCTGGAAATCAGAAAAACCCTCTTGTTTTGCAAGCTCAAGCAGTTCCTTTGGAATATTTTCAATCGTATAGCTTAACAGCTCTTGTTCTGTGCCAACAACATTTTTTATTTTGTACAAGAACCATTTGTCAATTTTAGTTAAATCATATATTTTGTCAATAGAAACTCCTTTTTTGATAGCCTCAACAATAACAAGCAGCCTTTTGTCAGTCGGCTTCTGCAATTCTTTTTCAATGTCATCAAACTTCAAGTTGTTTGCGACAAGCCCATGCAATCCAATATTAAGCATTCTTATCGCTTTTTGAATTGTTTCCTCAAACTTCCTACCAATGGCCATAACTTCCCCTACGCTTTTCATCTCGCTTCCGATTTCAAAGCTGACTCTCTTGAATTTCTGCAAATCCCATCTTGGGATTTTTACAACAATGTAATCCAAAGCTGGCTCAAAGCAGCTTTTTGTTGCTTTTGTTATCATGTTGTCCAAATCAATTAAAGAATAACCAAGAGCAAGCTTTGCTGCTACAAAAGCCAAAGGGTATCCAGTTGCCTTTGATGCCAGAGCAGAGCTTCTTGAAAGCCTTGCATTGACTTCTATAATCCTGTAATCTTCCGAGCTTGGGTCAAGCGCGTATTGTATATTGCATTCTCCAACGATTCCAAGATGGCGTATGACTTGAATTGCAATTTCCCTTAATTTATGGTATTCATTATTTGTTAATGTTTGCGACGGCGCAACAACAATGCTTTCTCCTGTATGGATTCCCATTGGGTCAAAATTTTCCATATTGCAGACGGTAATGCAGTTGTCGTAAGCATCCCTTACAACTTCGTACTCAACTTCTTTCCAGCCGCCAAGGTACTTTTCAACGAGAACCTGATTGGAATAAGCAAAAGCCCTTTTGGCATTCTTTTTTAGTTCTTCTTCATCCAAGGCTGGTCCAGAACCTTGGCCTCCTAAGGCATAAGCAACCCTCAGCATTACTGGATATTTAAGTTTTCTTGCGATTTCAACCGCTTCCTCGACGCTATTTGCAGCCTTGCTTTCAGGAGTCTTAAGATTTATTTCATTCAGCTTGATTACAAATAATTCCCTGTCTTCAGTGTTTTTTATTGCATCTATTTGGGTTCCAAGAACGTTTACATTATATTTTTCAAAGATTCCAGCGTCAAATAATTCCACTCCGCAATTCAATGCAGTCTGGCCTCCGAACGAAAGCATTACGCCATCAGGATTTTCTTTCTCAATAACTTTTTCAACGAAATAAGGAGTAACGGGAAGAAAATATATTTTGTCTGCCATGCCTTCGCTTGTCTGGATTGTTGCGATGTTAGGATTAATCAAAACCGTTTGAATTCCTTCTTCTCTTAAGGCTTTGAGGCATTGTGAACCGGAATAGTCGAATAAGCGCCTTATTTTTATAAGGTCTCGCCTGCTTGTCCGATTTTCAATGACCCCGAGCCCAGAACCAACACTTTTTTAGGCTTGTTCAATTTTTGTTTTTACCTCCAACATTTTTTTTAAATTATCTGGTGCTCTTTCCACTATTTTCTTAAGTTTGTTAAACTTTTCCCCATTAGTTAGACCAATGCTATAGTAGAAATTTACTATACTTTTAAAATCCGTTATATTGATATAACTTATGGCATGTTCTTCTCCGTTAATTGAATAAAACTTTCTTAAATGAGGCTCTCCAGTCATAATATTGAATTCTTTAAGTAACTCTTTTAATTCACCAAGAAATTTATGTGAGCTTTGCAATTTTGATTTGTCTCTTATTTGATAAAAATTTATTCCTTTGGCATTGTAGTTCTTTGAATACATTACCGAACCATCATCATCAAAAAGTGCTTTAATAAAAGCTACTTTGATTTCGGTAGAGCCATTTTTAATCCAATTTGGAATACGTTTTTCAGAATAAATCTTAGGAGCTAAATGCGCGCCAAATTTTTCCAAAACTTCGCCTACAATTGTTGAATATCCAAGTCTATTTTGCCTTTCTGTCATAGGCTCTAACCCAAAAATTTCTCTCACATATTCTCTTATTTCATTTAATAGATTAGGATTATCATTACAATATTCAAATTGTCTTTTCTTTTTACCTATGTATCCATCACCAAATACGTGACCTACTAAAGAAGCCATAGCCTTTGAAGGGACAATGGGGAAATTTATTTTGCTGATATTTCCATGTCTCGTCCTCGCATATTCAATATGCTTCTCTATGACAATTAAGTCTTCATTTGCTGTTTTAGCAGCTTCAATTAACAATTTGGATGGAATACTATAAAGGCCGCGTCTTAACTGGCAAATGAATGGATAAGAAACGTTAAGTTTTGTGGCTAAGCTTTTTAAATTGCCACCGCTAGCTTGGTCAAACAGAAAACGCATAAGCTTATCCTCTATCTTGTACCTTAATCTTTCTGATAAATCCCAAAAATGCAATTCAAAATCTTTTTTCATTTTCTTTTCTCCAGAACTCTTATCAAACGTAAGAATTCCTTCATTTATCGAGGAATTCTTGTTCTGAAGCGAAGGGCACGTCAAGCGGGACTGCATAATTGATTTTAGGCTCGAAAGCCGACCTTCGTGGAAGGGAAAATCATAATTTGGCAGTTCTGCGTGTGCCCTGAGCGGATAAATAGCATTAGAAGACTCCTTTAAATAGTTCACGTGAAGATGTCCAGTGTCCAGTGGTATAGCTGCTATCATTCTTTACTCACTTCCGCTTCCCAATACAAGGACTTTTTTGGGTTTTGTTATTTTCAATTCCGTCATTTTAATGTTTTATTTCTAAATATTTATCAAAAACAAATTTTCCAGTAGGGCTAAATTGCCCTTTTTCTATTAAGGATTTGATTTCATCTGATGTTGTGAATCCTGCTTCGTCGATTTCCTCAGCTTGAAGTTTTATTTTTCCACCATACTTTAAAAAATAAACTTTAAGAAAAATATTATGGTTTGGCGAAGAATATTTTATTTTGAAAAGTAATGAATTAATCATTTGAATATTAGATATTCCCGCTATCCCCAATTCTTCTAGTAAACCTCGCATTGCAGTTGACTCATAACTATCTCCGCTGATGACGGTTTCTGCAACCCCTATATCCCACAAACCCGGATTTCTATCTTTTGTTTTGGATCTTTTACAAATTAAAAATTTATCATCTTTGTTTTTAATGATAACTCTAGAAACACGATGCAACAATGCCTTTTCCCTAACTTCTTTTCTTGTAGCTTTTCTAACAAACTGGTCTTTTTCATTGACAACATCTAATATTTCTTCTTCCATTTTATTTCAGCATTTTAACAAAATCATCGAACAGGAACTCCGTATCTGTTGGTCCAGGGCTATGCTCTGGATGCCATTGAACTGACATAAACGGCTTTGTTTTATGCCTTATTCCCTCGTTTGTTCCGTCGTTTGCATTGACAAAAAATTCCTCCCATTCATTGCTTAGCGATTTCATATCAACAGCAAAACCATGATTTTGTGTCGTGACAAAGCACCTTTTTGTGAGGTGGGTCGGGGAGGCGGGCGGGAATCCATCACTCATCGAAGATGAGGGATTGACCAATATGCATGGCTGGTTCTGTGAGCGGTGTCCATATTTCAACTTGTAAGTATTGCCTCCTGCAGCTAGGCATAGTATTTGATTCCCCAAACATATTCCAAAAGTCGGGATGTTGTGCTTCAATGCCCTGCCAACATTGTAAATTGTCTGCTTGCACAACTTTGGATCACCAGGACCGTTTGAAATAACTAATCCATCAAATAAATCCGTTAGAAAATCGTAATCGTATGGCACCCTGGCAACAGTTAAACCTCTTTTTAATAGGTTTCTGATAATATTATTTTTTATCCCGCAGTCAACAACAACAACTTTTTTATTGCCTTTTTTTTCGTCATAAACTATCGGCTTCTTAATTGAAACTTCCTTTACAATATCAACAATGTTGGGGTCATAAAGCTTGACATCTTCATTGCCAATTATTATTTTTCCAAGCATAGCTCCTTTTTCCCTCAATGTTTTTGTAAGCCTTCTCGTATCGACACCAAAGATTGCAGGAATATTTTCCTCTTTCAGCCATTCTGTAAGGCTTTTTTTTGCATTCCAATGAGAATATTCAAAAGAATAATCAGAGACAACCAAAGCTTGGACCTGAATTTTGTCAGATTCAAAGTTTTTTGGCAAATTATTTTCAATCTCTTTTCCCGGAACGCCATAATTTCCAATCAAAGGGTAAGTTAAAACTAGGATCTGTCCTTTGTAGCTAGGGTCTGTTAATGACTCCGGATAGCCAACCATGCCAGTGTTAAATACAATCTCACCTGAAATAGAATGCTCTGCGCCAAAAGAAAAGCCTTTGAACTCATCGCCGTTTTCAAGAACTAGTTTTGCATCAGTATTTAACTGCATATTAAAAAAAAGGAATAATCTAAACCTGTTAATAAATGTTGCGGTTAAATATAAAATCATTAACAATTTTTATAAATCGTACTTCATTTCCAAATATTTATGGTGGTTATAAGCATATTATCATCTATAATGAGGAGGCAAGATTATAGGGCGTCGACCCAAGACCTGAGCAATAAGGAACTATATAAAATTGTGATAGGGGAAGTTAAACGAAGAAAGAATCTTCAGGATACACTTGCAAAAGTATGCCTTTTTGACAAGAAAAGGACTCTTTCATTAATGGATATAATTTCAGATTCTGTACAGCCCGGCATGAAAGGTGTTGACTTGGGTGCTGGAACAGGAATTCTTGGATTTGCATTTCTTAGGGCAGGTGGTTCATATCTATATGCTGTCGAGCATATTCGCGACTTAGCAGATTTAATTGAAGACGTTGCTGCCAAGCTCGATTTTTCTTCACAAATTAAAGTTGTTAGGGAAGATGCAACTACATCCAAATTCGACATGAATTTTGATTTTGTAATGTCTGAAATGGTTGATACAGGGCTTTCTCAAGAACCAATTGTATCGGCTATTATTAATATACGCAAATATGTAAATCCTGGAGTAATTTATGTTCCACAAGCCGCTCTTTCAAGCATAACAATTCTGCATGGACGTAAGCAATTATCTGCTCCAGTGGTTTATGACAATGTGAGCATGGCGAATGTTTCTACATGCGTAAACGCTATGGTGGAAATTCCTATTTTGAAAGATGGAATTGCTGACTCTGCACGCATTGATACTAAGCTTATACATCCAAATGGGCAAGAAACGGGACGATTTAGAACTCTCTGTTACGCAGTTGATGTTCCGCTATACTTTTGCGTTTCTGAAGGTGATCAGAAACAAACATTATTTTCTAAGAACCGCATAACAAGACCTATTTATGAAGGACAGAAAATTTTAGTTCATATAAATTACCAATATGGTAGAAGCATGATTGGTTGTTTTACTCTAATCAACTGAACCACATATATCCAAAATGAATCAATAATTTTATCTATGAAAATTATTCATAATTCTTCGGCATCTGCTTATAATTCTTCGGCTTCTGCTGCATAAATTCCAGCGCTTTCCGGAATTCCTGTGGACTTAAACCTATTGCGTATCCGAAATAAGTAATCCCATCTACGCTTGTAAATTGCCGGGGTTTAAATTGTGTAGGATCTGGCATAATATTGTTATAAAATTTATTTGCATCCTCCCTCGTCGGTTGAGATCTCCAGTAAAGCATTCCAGAAAGCTTCAGAGCATCATACATTAATCCGCTTCCGACTCCATTTCCCCTATCATCTGCATTAACTGCCATAATATCCAAATATTCGCCATTGACAATTGCAGCTCCCTTTCCACCCATTTCTATAAATATTATAGAATCTGTTTTTTTCAAATTTGCAAAATAATCACCTAACAACGGGTCAAGGGATTTTTCTATAAGTTGCCCGATCTGAATTTCTTCTTTGGGGCTTAACATCTTTGCCCGTACTTCCCGAGCCCCTTGATATCGATTCATCCGCTGAGCCAGAATTTCCAATACATGGATAGTGGAAGGAATTACAATCCCGTTTGAATCTGCCTCCACCAATTCTGATATTTCTTGCGCCATTTTTGAAAAATTATATTCATTCATTCTCCTTTTTAAACCTGATGCCCCAATTGAAACATAATAAAACAAAAATGTCTGAAATAGAACATTCGGAATTTTTGAACTATAGGAAATAACTTTAATTTTCGGATACATTTGTTATTTCCTAATAAGCAAATCACAATAAAAAGTTACGGATATTAGTGTGATTTGCTATAAATCAATATTTGTGTCTTTATTAAATTTAAGAAAAGCTTTAAATAAAACAATGATTATTATTTTCATATGAAAAAACTTGTTAGGAAAACAACAAATGCAATTCTTCCTACAAAGTATGGCAATTTCAAAGTCAT
>JAHFQA010000009.1:0-25550 GCA_023266475.1 Candidatus Woesearchaeota archaeon
TTAATAATATGAAGCGAATTATTTTGTCGAAAGGAAATAATTATCGGATAACACAGTAATAAGAAAGCTTTTTATTAGAAACAAAGTTATTTTACTTTATGTCAATTATCAATGAGGGCTCAGTCAAATTAAGAATTTCAAAAATAGGTAAAATATCCAAAGAAATGGATGTGTTTTATAATCCTGTCATGAGCTTTAATAGGGACATATCTGTTTTGCTGTTAAATTCTGTAAATAAAAAAAGCATGCAGGTAGCAGACCCGTTGGCTGCAAGCGGCGTTAGAAGCATAAGATTTTTGAGAGAATTAAATACCCGGGAAAACAAAATCAAAAAGATTTACATTAATGACTATAATAAAAGCTCCACTAAATCAATAAAAAATAATTTGGCACTGAATAAAATTCAATATAAGAAAAATAGTAGGCTTGTAATAAGTAATCTGGATGCCAATATTTTTTTATTAAGCTCTAGCGGATTTGATTACATTGATATAGACCCTTTTGGAACGCCGAATCCTTTTCTTGATGCAGCATGCAAAAGAATATCAAGAGATGGGATTCTCGCAGCTACTGCGACAGATACATCTGCTTTATGCGGCACTTATCCAAAGGCTTGCTTAAGAAAGTATTGGGCAATGCCAAAAAGAGGGGCAATTATGCATGAAATTGGATTAAGGATTTTGATAAGAAAAATTCAGCTTGTAGCTGCACAATACGATAAGGCTCTTATTCCAATGATTTCCTACTCGAAAGAGCATTACATGAGAGTTTTTCTAAAAAATGAAAAGGGAAAAAGCAAAGTTGACTACGTATTAAAACAGCACGGCTGCTTTGACAATGCCGGCCCAATGTGGCTTGGCAACTTATTGGATAAAAACTTATGCAATCAAATATACAAAAACTCATTAAAAAATAAAATATTCAAAAATAATAAAGAATTAATCAATTTTCTAAAGATATTAAAAGAAGAATCAAAAATAAATGCTGTTGGTTTTTATGATTTGAATGATATTAGTTCAAAATACAAGATAAGAAAACTACAGAAAAAAGACAAATTGATGGAAAAAATCAAAAAATTAGGCTATCAATCAAGCGAAACTCATTTTAAGGGCGAAGGTATAAGAAGTGATATTTCTTTGAAAGAATTGATAAGAATATTAAAAAATTAAATACTATAGGAAATAACTTTAATTTTCGGATACATTTGTTATTTCCTAATAAGCAAATCACAATAAAAAGTTACGGATATTAGTGTGATTTGCTATAATCAAAAATTATTATCCTATCGCCCTTCTCACATCAATGACTTCAACAGACTCAACGCCTTCAATCTGGGCAATATTCTTCTCAAGCTCTTCTGTGCTGCCTTTTGACTCATCCATAACAAAAATTAGGTTTAATGCCTTCAATCCGAATGCTATTGGCTGCACTTCTGCTTTGAACTCCTCAGAACCACAAAAATCAACTATTTCATTCTTTGCCTTTGCTTCCAGCCCGGAAATGTCAATATCAGTTCCCTGAGGCATAATCCTTAGGCTTACAACTACTCTGGCCATGTTAATTTGGACCTTCAAAATTGCATTCAGAACATTTATATTTTGCAGCTATTTTCCTGCAATGATTACACCTTACAATCTCGATTTTTGTGCATTTCGGGCACTTAAAGCTTGTAGAGCCGATTGTATTTGTAATTCTCCTCTTGCATGAGTTGCATACTGCCTGCTTTTCAGCCATATTAGTTCCTGGGATAAGAATTTGGTTTAAAAAGGTTGTTGTTTTCGGAAGTTTTCTGGATTTCATCAACAAACAATATTCAAAAAATATTCGGCTTATAAAATCTTTAAATTTCATAATCAGTTTTTTTTGTTTTTATTTAAAGATATTAAATTGAGATTATTCTTTCATTTTCATTAACCTTGAAAATCTCTCCAAAAAACTGCTGAATTGTATAGATATTTGTTTTGCTATGGTTAGTTATTTCAGAAACTTTTATTTTAGAATCTCCAATTAAAGCCATAAAAGGCAAAATCTGGTCAGCAAGATGCCTGTCAACTGGAGATTTGCTTTCAATTTCTTTTATCAAACCTTTTGCCGCTTCTTCACCAACAATTTCTGCTCTTTTGCCCTGCTCACCCAAAGCATCTGCTCCGACTCTTATCGGATGGTTTTCATCAATGTCGTCTTTATTCCTGGAAAAAATGGCCCATAAAGTAATACCAGAGCCAGTTGATATGGTATCTTGATATTGATTAATTATATTAATTGGAATATGGAATTGTTTTTTTAGAATTGATAACGCAGAATCAGATTGTCTCTCAGCAACACTTGCCTTTTGCAAATCTCTTGAAGCATGTGAAATTCCCTTTATTTGAATGAGGTGATGCTGTTCAATTAAATCATACTTTTTTACATTTTGTTTTAAATGCTGGTGAAACACATCAAAACTGGAAAAATCATTTAATTTAAACCTGGGATTTATTTTTACTTCAACTTTACCATTTCCTTTTGGGTAATATCCTCTTTTTAATAACTTCACTTCGATTTTTGCAAATCTCTGCAACTGAGGAATTAAAACATTGCTAAAATAATCAAATGGCATGCTCCATTTGACATCAGTGCCTCCAACAATAGCCATTGTTACTGGCTTGCTAACGAACATAGAAGGAAGCAGCAGTGCTTGAAGCAACAAAGTAATTGAGCCTGCTGTTTCTATGTCAACATTAAGATTTTTTGCAACAATTTTAGAAGGATGGTACTTCAAAAATGTAGACTCAATTTCAGCGCCATCTGTTTTTGCATTACATAATTCCTGCAGTGATTTCACACAATAAAGATGCTGATTTTTCAGACCAGGTTCTTTGCGGCCTTTTCTTATGTCAAAGATTTCAAACGGCTTTTGTGTTATTGTGGAGAGAGCTAAGGCCGTCCTTGCGATTTGACCGCCTCCTTCTAAATAATCCCCATTAATACTAATCATAAAATAACAGAAAAAGAAATTTTTATATAAAGATTGCTAAATATTTTCTATATCAGACAATCCAGAATCCAAGTCATTTAGGTTGCCAGCGCCCAAGTCTTTTTCATCGGCATTTGCAGTGTTTAAGTCATTTCCTACAGCATCAACTGCAGCATTTCCGGTTGTATCAGCTGGAGGCGCGATTCCTGCTGTTTCAGTTTTTTTCATTGCATCCTTGCCAGTTGAACTTTTTTCAGCTGATTGCTGGCATGCAACTACAAAAATCATCAATACAACAACAAATGATAAAAATATTTTTTTCATTTATTTAACACCTTTTTGTCTTTTAAGATTTCAATTATATTTAAACCTTTCTAATATAAGATACTGTTCAATTATAGGCAGATAGCTAAGTTTATGTGAAATTTTTTGAAACGGTAAGATGGCATTTCGTCTATACAATATGTAAATAAAAGCAATAAATTGGTAAAAAATCAATCGTATGCCGCAGATTAAACATTATCCTAATATAATAAAAATAAAAAAATTATGTTGAAGCTGATGCATTGTCATCAGCAGATGCAGTTGTGTCAGTTTCTGTTGTTATGTTTGCTTCATCTGTTGATGAATCAGCAGATGTTTCTTCAGCAATCTCAACTTCAGTTTCCTCAGACAAGTCAGCACTATGGTCTGCTTCCTTAATTTTCCTGACTATAGTTTTCAACACATTGTGCGCTTCCTTGATTGAGTCCCTTGCCTGCTTTAGCAGCTCTTTTGCCTCATCAGCAACTGCTTTGATTTGCTCGTTTGTTGCGTTGCCTAATTTCAAATCAATAATAGATGATAATTTGGCTTGTGCCTGTTGATACTTGTCCTTTGCTGCTGCAATTTTCTCGCTGAATTGTGTCACGTCTGCACTCACATCAATTGTTATATTCTTATCCTTAGCCTTTTGAAGTATCAAGTCAAGCCTTTTCTCAAGTACTATGCCCTGATTGACTATTCCTTTTACCCTTGCTGCAACAACTCTTTCAGCGTGCAGGTCTATCAAATGCTTTAACCTATTCCATTTTGCTTTCAGCTTCTTTGCTGCCTCTTTTATCTGCTCCTTGGTTGTTGCTGCGCTTATGTCTGCTTTTATCGCATTCAAGTCAGTTATTTGAGCATCTATTTCAGCAACTATCTTTGCTTCGGTGTCATCAGGAATATTTTGGCTTTCCTGGACTTTTGTTTTTATTTTTTCAAGATGATTAATCAAGGCATCAGATGTATGAAGCAAGTAATTCCTTGCAAACTCTAATGTCTCGTTTTTGTTGCCTTTTTCCCTTGCATCTTTCAGCTTTTCCTTTGCTTCTTTCAGGTCATCTTTCGCCTTCTCAAAATTTTCCTTTGCCCTCTCAAACCTGTCCCTAATGTGTGCAATATTTGCTTCAGATATTCTCCTCTCGTTAAGTCCAAAGACATTCTTAATCTTCATAATTTTAATTTCCTTTAATTCTGCCCTTAACTCTGCAAAATTTTCTTTAGTTAAATTTTTTAATCTTGCCCTGCCCAAAATAGCAATTTTATTCAGCTCTTCATCGCTTAAATCTGAAATTTTTTCAAGCCTTTCTTTGTCAAGTTCTGCAAGCCTAGAAATTTTTTCCTCACTAAGCTTTGCCAGCTTTTCCAGCCTTTCTTTCTTAAGTTCGGCAATCTTGTCAATATTCTTTACTTCAAGCCTCGATAGCCTTTCTATCTGGGTCTTATCCAAGTCGGCTATTTTTTGCAGCCTATCTTTATTCTTCTTTCTCAGCTCTTCCCTTACAGCTATCCTTCCCCTTACACCAGCGCCAGCGTTCGCATTAGAATCTTGTGTTGAAGGGCTGGCTGTTGTTTGTATTGATACTGCTGTTTCTGCATTTACATCTGCTCCAGATTCATCTGCAAATGACAGCGGAATCAAGCTAAAAACAAATATTGCTATTATCGCCAATGCTATTGTATTTTTCATTTTAACGAACCTCCAAGTTTTACGAGGACATCAGGAATATTGCTTTCCTTGCCTCCAATTTGTATCACCCAAAAATTTATGTTTTTGAGCTTCAGAAGCATTGCTCCTGCAGGATTTTAATTCAAGATTTGAATTATAGGAAATAACTTTAATTTTCGGATACATTTGTTATTTCCTAATAAGCAAATCACAATAAAAAGTTACGGATATTAGTGTGATTTGCTATAATCCATGAATTTGTGAAGACTATTTTATTTATAAATAAACTTTTTTTATATTAATTTTAATGGTATTTAAATAGTTTTAAAGCTTTATAACGCTTTATTTAAGCTTATTTCGCTTAATATGGATGACTTATGTCCTATTTTGAATTAAAAAGCATTTGATTTTATTTTTAATTTCCAAAATATTTTTATACCAACAAAAATAACCAATATTATGTTGAAATCGAAAGCGCTTATTTATCTGTTTACAGCAATTATTCTAATGAGTTTTGCCAATGCAGCAACTATTTACGGCATAGTTTATGATTTGTCGTTACAAAAAGTTAACAATGCAAGAGTTGAAATAAACACAGCGCCAAAGCAGTTTATGATCGGGCAAAATGGATCTTATTCTTTTGAGGTGCCAAATGGTGCATTCAAGATTAAATCCCAGTTAATTCAAAAAGGATCGATAATCGCGTCTGCTGAGGAAAATATTACAGTAAATCAAGACGGTGATTATGTGCTTGACTTAATTCTGTTGCCGGATATTGAAGAAGGCGTTGAAAATGTGGAATTGGATGTAAATAGCGATATTGTGGAGCCAAAAACTAACAATAAGAGTTTAGCCGGATTAGTTGCTTTGTTGATTATCTTGATAATTTCCATTGGAATTTATTATTTTGCAGCAAACAAAAAATCAAGAGGTTTTGGGCAAGAAAAAGAGCTTCAACAAGAGAAAAAAGAATCATATGATGAAGATGATGAATTGAATAAACTAATTGAAATTATTAAAAATGAAGGTGGTAGGGCAACACAAAAAGACATAAGAAGACAAATTCCTCTGTCAGAGGCAAAAATAAGCCTTATGATAGCGGAGCTTGAGCACAAAGGAATAATTGAAAAAATAAAAAAAGGAAGGGGAAATATTATAATTTTGAAGAAGAAATAAAACAAAAACCTTATAAATAATAAGAGATATTGCATATGTAGATGGGGGTAGTTTATGAGCGCTGAAAAAGAGATTGTTAATTTCTGGTACAACAAGAGGGGATTCTTTACTATTAATAATGTTAAGACTAAAAATAACAGGGACTGTGGAATTCTCGCGTTAAAGTTTGACAACGACAAAGTAAACGAGGCATTTCATATTGAAGTAAGCTGCTCTATTACAAACAACATTTCTGAAACAACGAATCTCAACAGGTCAATCAGCAAAATTGTTGATGAAAAATTTAATAATAAGGGGATTGGAGAAACAATAAGCAGCTATTTCAAGCAATTGCCTATTCCTAAATCACAGGTAAAAAAAATCATAATACTTGGTGCAGTCCCAAAATCCAGAAAAAGTGAAATAATTAGAGAATTCGTCCAAAAGGAAGTTGAGGTTATTGAGTTTGAGAATATTCTTTACGATATTCTTGAGCAGCTCGATACCAAGTATTACAGGAATGATATCATAAGGACATTGCAATTGACAAAGTATTTGCTTCTAAGCGAGCCGATAAAATTGGCCAAATTGCTTGTTAATGACAATTTCAGCTCAAACTCAAGAAAGGAGTTTTTATCCAATATTTTGGACAGGGATGAAATCATAAAAGAATTTAAAAAAACAAATATAGAAAGGTTAAGTGCAATCTTGAAAAATTCTGGCTTAAAGCCAAGCGAATTGGCCCATATGCTGGAGCACAATATTTTGAACAAGAAAACAAGGAAAGTGTTTTTTGATTCTCTGACCGAACAGGAGAAAATTAGAAAGGTTGTTAATAAAATAATAAATAAAAAAAAGACAGAGATGGGCTTGGAAAAGTTTTTTTAGAAATTCTCAATTAATCATTTCTCAACGCCAGTACAACGCTGTCAACAGCCCTTATTGCATATTCATCTATTCTTTTTTCAGCCTGCTGCCATGTGATGTTCGGCCCGGAAATGCCCAAAGAAACTGGCTTGCTGTACTCAACAGACAAATCAAGAAGTTTTCTTGCAACAGAATGTGCAACAACAGTATCATGGTCTGTGCCGCCTTTAATAATTGTTCCTATTGTTACTACACCATCAATGTTTTTGTCCTCAAGCAATTCTTTAACTGCCAGAGGAATTTCAAATGAACCAGGCACTTCAACTGTTTTGATTACCCGTGCCCCAACTTCCCTTGCCCTTTGAAGGGCTCTTTTGCTCATCTCTCCTGTAATCTCATAATTAAATTTAGACACTACCATACCTAGTTTTTCTGTCATCAGCGCACCTTATAGGGCCCTTCATCTTCTTTGCCCTGCCTCTTGCCCATCCCAGCATATTTTGAAAGCTCTGTTTTGCCCTTGAGCAAAGCCAGTGCATTCAACGCATGCTTTAAAGTTCTGTTGCTGGCAATTTGATACACTTCTTTATCAGTTTTTGCCTCGTCCATATACACAAAAACCTCAAGAATATGCTTGTTTGTCATCAATTGCGCAGTCTGCAAACCTAATGACGCTTCATGAGCACACTCCTTGTCAATCGGTGCCTTGCCTGCCATGCCTAATGCCATTACAATATCACAATTATCCTCTTCAATTAGCTTCTTACTGGCAACCGGCAAGTCCTTAAATCCAGGCACTGTGTATCTTATAATTTTAGCATTGGATTTTTTTCTAATGATTTCTATTGCGATTGTTGCCATGTCGACTTTTGCGAACGTTGTATCAGCCAATCCAATTTTCTTAGCTTTCATTCTGCATGTTTTAATTCAAATAAATGTTATTAATTTTATTAATTTATGGGTATCATTATGATTCAATATACGATTTTGCCATTATGACTCTTGCCATTATTTCTTAATAAAAATTAGACTTTTTAATCTTATTATTTGAACGTGCATCAGAACTCAAAAACCTGTATCAAATAAAAAACTTTTATTTTGACAAACCTGTTTTAGTTCCAATAATTTCTATTTTTATTTTGTCACCATTTTTAATCTTTAATGCTGATTTCAAATGCACAGGTGCAATAAACTCCATTATATTTTTATGCTTTGTCAGATCAGGAATTATTATTGAGCCATTGATATTCTTAATTTTAGCCTTATGGCAGCAAGCTCCCCAAAAAAATTTATCACCGGACTTATAGCCGTCAATTCTTATTGATATAAATTTTTTAAATGAATCAATTTGATTTTTTCCAGTTTTGATATTCAATGTTCCTGGATAAGCATCAAATCCTAACTTTTTTTTTATTTCATTTTTATAATGTTGCATGGAAATGAAATAAGCGCCTTCTCCAAGGCCTCCAACTACAATGCCATTTAAAGTTTGCTTATTGCCACCCATTTGGTTTAGAAGCATAATTTTGTTTATAAAGCTTTTGTGAATAATTATTTTAACATCGCAAAAGTTTTTAAATGATGAATGCCTACTTTTATGCAAATGGAAAACAAGAAGCTGCTCATTGTAGGAATCGACCCAGGCACGACCACAGGCTATGCAGTTCTCGACATTGAAGGAAACCTGGTTTACTTACAATCGTCAAAGCAGCTTGACTTAAAAAAGCTAATTTCCGAGACAATAATTTACGGCAAGGCTGTTTTGGTAGGAACCGACAAAGTTAAAGTGCCAAGTCTTGTTAAATCATTTGCAATAAAACTTGGCGCAAAAATAGTAAGCCCTTCAGAAGACCTCAAAGTTTATGAAAAAAGAAATATGATTTCTGATTTTAAAGTAGAAGATGACCATCAAGGCGATGCATTGGCATCAGCGCTTTTTGCCTACAAGAACACAAAGCCATTGCTTGACAAAATAGACTTCTTTGCAGATGAAAACAAAAAACATGACATAAAAAACATTATTAAGGAGATTGTTATAATGAAAAAAATCAGCATTAAAAACGCTGTCAGGATGATTGAAAAAAAAGACGAAGAGCCTGGCATAATTGAGAATGCTACAATTCAAACCAGCCATAATGATAACCATCTCTTAAAATTGCACAACAAAATGAAAGCTTTTGAAGTTGAGATCGGGCTTTTGAGGAATTACAACAGCAGCCTGAAAAACAAAATTGCCAATTTAGAAAAAAATGAGCCCAAAAAATCGGATGATAAGAATAAAAAAATTCTTATTGACTTTAGGGAAAATAGAATAAAATTTCTGGAAAGTCATGCTAAATCAAAAGATAGGGAAATTGAAGGCTTAAAAAATATAATCAGAAAGCTCAACAACTTATTATCTAATATAAATAATTTGCATGTTCTAAAAAGGCTTGACAATTTAGGGATCAGTGAATTTAACTCCAAAAATAAATTCCTTAACATACAAAAAAATGACATTCTCCTGGTGGACAATCCTAATATAGTGAGTGATGCCTTAATTGATTTGCTTAAAGATAAAGTTTCCGTTATAGTTCACAAGAAGCCAGTTAGCAATAAAATTGAAGGTATTCTGCCATTTGTTTTTATCAATGCAGATAATATCAAAATTGAAGAATATAATTATTTTGGCCTTGTGGAAAAAAGGCAATTAGACATTGCAAAAGATAAAGTAAACTGGGCCAAGAAAATAATTGAGGACTATAAAAAAGAAAAGCAGCAATTAATATCTAGGTAAGTCATGAATTCTTACTACCATCTTCTTTCCTGTTTTCAGGCTTTTTGCAAATATTTTTTTACCCAAATTAAGCAGCCTCACTTGGTCACCGCTTCTTGTTGAAATTATATCGCCTTTTTTGTATTTTGCAAGCCTGAAAAGCACATTTACCCTGTAAAGCTCCCTTCCTTGCCTGTTTGTAGTGTGCAGCTTTGAGCTTACCTTTAACTCGCCGCCAAAGGACTCCTTTAATTTCTTACCCAAAATTCTGATGAATTTCTGGGAAGTTATAAATAGGTCTATGCCATTTGGATGCTTTACGGTTTTTGTTACAGCTGCATCTGGCCTCTTGCTAATTTTGTTGTACACAAATGCTAATATCTCATCGTTTACATCCCTAAGCTGCAAAATGCCCTGATAATAATTGGGCCTTGCATATTTTTTCTTATTATTAAGATTACTGTTTTGCATTGTTGACTTAACTTTTTTATTATGATTTAATGTTGAAACATTAATATAGTCATATATAGCCATAATTAGTCCTATACTCTCCATTTAAGTATTTATTCAAAAAAAGCAAACCTTTTTATTCTTTTTGCAAAGAAAAGCATTTATGAATGACTTGAAAAAAACTTTAAAGAGAGTGTGGCATTTTATATGGGAGGATGACAGCATCTGGAGCTGGATTGTCAATATCATATTGGCTTTTGTAATTATAAAATTCATTGTTTATCCGGGGCTTGGCTTCATTCTTCAGACATCACATCCTGTTGTTGCTGTTGTAAGCGAGAGCATGAAGCATGATGGCAATTTCAATGAATGGTGGGATAAGTCAAGCAATTGGTATGTCAGCAATGGCATAGAAAAGGAGGATTTTAGCAGCTTTGTGTTCAAAAATGGCTTCAACAAAGGTGATATAATGGTTTTAAATGGCAAAAGCCCAGATAGCATCAAAATAGGGGACATTATTGTATTCTGGAGCGCCAAAAAAGACCCTATAATACACAGGGTTGTTAAGAAATGGAACGATGAAAATGTTTATTACTTACAGACAAAAGGCGATAATTATAGGACTAACCCATCATCAATAAGCAATTCATTTCTTGATGAAACAAAAATTAACCAAAATCAGGTTGTGGGAAATGCAATATTCAGAATCCCGCTGTTAGGCTATATTAAAATTTGGTTCGTGGAGCTTATTGACATTCTTAACAACCTTCCTGTGCAAAAAGGTTAAATTTATATAGAATTTGTTTAAAGTTTTAGGATTAAGATGTTTTGTCCAAAATGCGGCTCTATACTTGTGCCAAGGAAGGAAGACAGCAAGAAGATGATGGTTTGCTCATGCGGCTATAAAACAGCCAATATAGAAGGGGCTACAATAAAAGAGACAATTGCAAAGAGTGAAAAGGAAGTCCAGGTTGTAGACAAAGGCGAGCTGCAGACATTGCCAAAGACAACTGCTGAATGCCCGAAATGCAGCCATAAAACAGCTTATTTTTGGCTGGTGCAGACAAGAGCTGGTGATGAGCCAGAAACCAAGTTCTTAAAATGCGAGAAATGCGGCCATACCTGGAGAGACTACGATTAAGTTATATTCTTATTAATGTAATTTTCTATTGTAATGTTCTTATTTTACTCAAATCCACTTCAATATGGAAATCCAGGCAATAAGTTTAAGGTAATTGTAAAGCCAAATTCAAGGGAAAACAAGATAGAAGGCCTGAACATAGACAAAAATGCATACATAATAAGCATAAAAGCACGGCCAGAAAACAACAAGGCAAATATACAAATTGTTAAATTCCTTTCTAAATTGCTGAAAAAGAAAGTCAAAATAGTGTCTGGGCTTAAATCAAGAGAAAAAATTATAGAAATAATTGATTAAACCAATAAATATTTATAACAGTTAAAATAAGGATGCATAAAAGAGGTATATAATATGTTTTTCTTAAAGCCGAAGCCTAAGTCTGATGAGTTACTGCCGCCACCTCCGCCGTTTCCAACTATGGATATTGAGGAGCTGCCAAATGAAAGCAACACAGACATACAGTTGACTAAAAAACCAAAATTCGCTTCTGAAACATCAAAAGCAAAAGCTGAAGCCTTTCCAGAAATCCAGGAATTTGATGATTTAGTAAAGAGCCTTAATAAAGACCTTAAGCCGGGACGAGAAAAAACGACAATAGACAGAAAAAAGAATATTAAAAAAACTAAGGTGCAAAAAGCTGTCAAAAATCAACACATAAGACAAATTAAAAATATTACTCCCAAGCAAGCAAGGCCAGGAAAAAAATCAAGAATTAATGCTGCAAAAAATGAGGTCAAAAAATCAATTTCGACTACGATTCCAGAATTAGATGAAGACTTCGGCATTGATAACCTTCAATTTGATTTTGCAGAAGAAAAGACCGATTCAAAAAGCATAGAATTTCCGGATAAATTGGAGGATTTTGGCATAGATAATTTTGGCAATGAGCTGGATAAATTTTCTAGTGACCTTAAGCAGGAAAAATTTAAGCCAAAAGCGGTTGCAGAAGCTGAAGAAGAAATAAAGAGTGCGATTGAAAATATAAAGAGGCAGGAAAAGCCATCTTTCTTTAAGAGTTTGTTCAAGAAGAGAAAAAAAACTATAGAAACTCCTGCGGAAGATAATTTGGCTTCAGAAACTCAAGAACTAGATAATATTTCCTCCATACAAAACAGCATTAAAACGGCAAGAGAAGCGCTGATGAAATTTGATGTGAACACTGCAAAAATAGAGTACATAGAAGTAATGAAGCTGTACAACAGATTAAACCCACAAGAAAAGTCCAAGGTTTATAATGACATTAATGAGCTGTATCTTGAAAGAAAAAGCGCAGAAGGGTTATCAGCATAGCTTATTTCAATTTTATTTCTTTCTTAGCTTTAATTATATGTTTGCGTTTTATTCTTAAATTTAAAGTTATTTAAGATTCTATTCAATTTATTTTTATATTACACAAACTTAATAAATCCACAAATAATCTCGAAACAAGTGAAAAAAGGAATTTTTATTGTTCTTGATGGTATTGACGGCTCCGGAAAGAGCGAGATAGTCAAGATGCTGCATAATTATCTTTTCTCAAAAAACAAAGGATACAGGATTCTAACAACAAGGGAGCCGACAAACGGCAGTTATGGCAAGCAGATTCGGGAAATGCTGCAAAATGAAAAAGATCCTTTTGCCAGCAGCAATACATTAATTGGCTTGTTTATAAAAGACAGGGAGCAGCATTTGAAAGCAACAATGGAGCCTTTTCTAAAAAATAAAAATGAAGACGAGCTAAACATTGTGCTTTGCGACAGGTATTATTATTCAACAATTGCATTTCAAGTGGCCCAGGGATTGGATGTAAAAGAAGTAATCAGCAAAAACAAAAATTTCAGAAAGCCTGATTTAGCGTTTATACTTGATGTTGAGCCGTCCATTGCGCTTAAAAGGATTGAACACAGAAAAAAAGAGAAATTCGAGCAGCTGGAGTTCATGAAAAAAATCAGGGAAAATTTTCTAAATTTGAATAAATTGCTGAAGGATAACATAAAAATAATAGACTCTTCAAAACCGTTGGCAAATGTATTTGAGAATGTAAGAAAAGAAGTAGATAAAGTATTGGATTAAACTTAATCTACAGGCGGCTTGTCTTCCGCAATCACTTCAAGATTCTCATCAGCAACAAACTGCCCTAGTTTTGTATTCTTCTGAATTGTTTTGTACCTTATTGGCTTGCTTGTATCTTTTCCCATAATCACACCTCTTTTCTCTAACTAATCCATTCCTGTACTTCCAAATCCGCCTTCATTTCTTGATGTTTCTCCAAGATCATCAACTTCATCAAAAACAGCTTCCTCAACCTTTGCAAAAACCATTTGCGCAATTTTCCTGCCCTTTTCAATCTTGTAGGGCTTGCCGCTCAAGTTAATCAAAGGCACTTTTATTTCTCCCCTGTAACATGAATCTATTGTTCCTACACTATTCGCATGGCTTATTCCATGTTCTATAGCTAAGCCGCTTTTAGGCCTTACTTGGGCTTCATAGCCATAAGGAACAGCAATTTTGATTCCAGTTGCTATTAATTTTCTTTCCATTGGCTTCAGCAAATAATCCTCAGCAGAGTACAAATCAACTCCGGAATCTCCTTTGTGGACATAGAAAGGGGTTTTGACATCTGCCACTTTCTTGATTTTTACTTTTAATGCCATTCTAATCACAAAGAAAACCCATTTCTTAACATCTAACTAATATTTAAAGAATTCGCAATTAAAAATATAGTTTTGAAAACTATAGTTTTGCTAGGCTATGTTAAGCACTATTTAATCACTTCTGCCTAAATGATAATATAGATGAAAGATTGTGTTCCAGAATCTTGCCGCTTGATGCGTCTATCTTCATATTTAGAGTATTGAATGCTTCAGTTACAAAGGTGATATTCCAAACGTTGCCATATTTAGGTATGTTTTGGAGTATTACAATTGTCTTAACACTTTTGTCATTTGGAAAGTTCTTGTTCTGGAATTCGTTAGATTTTGCAATAATGCTGTCAAAAGCTAATCTTACACTATCAAGCTGAACTTCATTTACCTTTGTATCTTCTTTCTTGAATACTTCTTCTTCTGGCCGTATGTTGATATTGCCACCGACCATCATAAAAGTGGTTATTCTGTCTTTTTTCTTATCATAAAATCCTAGCTGCCAATCGTCTGAGCCCATTTCCTCCAGAATTTTAAAAGCATATGAGAAATATGTATTTTTATTTTTCTGATGCCATTTCTTGAAATCTGGGCTCTTTTCGAGCTTCTGCAAAGCGGGCTTTAAATCCATAAACTAGCTGAAAACCTCAAAATTTATATAGATTTGGGTTTTAGCCAAACATATGATTACAGCAGATGTTAAGCTGATTTTGAAAAAGCAGCAGTATGAAGTTGTTGGCAATCATTCTAGAGTCAAAACCTGCCATTGGACTAAAAGCGACTTGAGAGGCGAAGGAGGCTGCTACAAAAATAAGTTTTACGGCATCAATAGCCATCAATGCATCCAGATGACGCCTACTTTTGTCTGCAACAATGCGTGCGTTTTTTGCTGGCGTGACTTAAGGTACCATACCCAGACGGCGATGGAGAATGGAATTGATGAGCCTAATGATATTGTTGAAGGCACTATTGAAGCACAAAGAAAGTTGCTTTCAGGATTTGGGGGAAATGAAAAAACTCCTGATGAGAAATTTGAAAGGGCCATGAATCCACAGCATGTTGCTATTTCTTTGGATGGGGAGCCTACTTTGTACCCAAAATTGCCTGAATTGATAAAAGAATACAAAAAAAAGAATTTCTCCACATTTGTTGTGAGCAATGGATTGTTGCCAGAAAGGATTGAAAAATTGCTGGAGGAGCCCCCTACTCAGCTTTATATTTCTGTTGATGCCCCAAATGAGGAATTATTCAACATTATTGACAGGCCTATTATAAAGAATGCATGGCAAGGGCTTTACAAGACATTAAGCATGCTTCCAAAGCTGCGTGAAAAAACAAGAACTGTTTTAAGGTTTACTTTAATAAAAGGGTTAAATATGATTTATCCAGAGCAATGGGCTGAAATCATAAAATTAAGCAATCCAATATTTGTTGAGGTCAAGGCATACATGTGGGTTGGAATGTCAAGGGAAAGGATGGAACAATTGAATATGCCATTGCATGATGAAGTCAAGGAATTTGCACAAGAAATTGCCAAATTTGCTGATTACAAATTAATAGATGAGCATGAGCCCTCTAGAGTTGTTTTACTGATGAAGGAAGATTTCGAGGGAAGGATTATGAAGTTTGATTAGAAGGAATGTTTTAGTTACTTTATCTTAATTAACAATTTAATCCTTTTTTATTTTCTGAAACAGTTAATATTTTGGTTATTATTTTTGTTACTTATTTAACGCATTAAAATATTGATAACATTAAATAAAATTGAAAAAATATTCAAAATAAATTCAAACAAACAAAATCTTCCCAAAAGGGCCTGGATTTATGCATTTTGTTTTATTAATTTTATCTTCCTTGTTAAAATTCTCATGGATATGCCCGCAAATTAAATAATCAATTTTGTTTTTTTCAACAAAGTGCCTTATTGATTTGTTTCCACAATGTCCTCCTTCTATTTTGTCAAGCTTTGTTTTGTATGGAGGCGCATGTGTTATAAGAATTATTTCTTTATCCTCATTAGTTTTAATTATATCTTTGAATTTATTTCTTGATGTCTTTTCAAACTCCTTGTCAATCAAGGAAAATCCTCCGCCGCCATAGCCGAGAAAAACAACATTATTAATAATAAATTCCCTTTTGTGGATAAAAATAATATTCTTAAAGAGTCTTGCGCACTTTTTGAAAATAGAAGGCTCTTCATGGTTGCCATGAATTATTACGATTTTCTTATCTAATCTGTTCAATTTCCTCATTACGCTGATAAAACCCTGCTCAAAAATAGATACATCTCCAGCACAAACTAACAAGTCTGGCTTTTGTGTTCTCACCGCCTGCTCGATTCTTCTCAAAGCAAGCAAAGAGCCATGTAAATCTGTAAAAGCTAGGAGTTTCATAGGATTTAGGAATTAAAAGGTATATTTAAATGTAATTGTTACTACTTATAAAGTAAAAAATAGAAAGATTTAAAAAATGCTCATGTTATCATTTACTATATGTTAGAAGAAATTGTGAAAAAATATGTGCCATTTGGTGGCATCTATTACCCTCAAATTGAAAGGGATAAATGGAGAATTAATTTTCCTTCTGAATTAATAGATATACTCAAGAAAAGGCAAAAGGTGCGCTCAAGCTTAGCTTTAATAATGTATATGAGACTCCACAAGACAAGTTCATTAGAATATATAGAGTTTACAGATTATTTTCCGCAAGGTAATACAGATTTTGAAAATTATAAACCAGTTTATATTCAAAAACATGGTTCAGTTTACAATAAAAAATTTGAGGATTTTGGGAGAAAAGGCAAGCAAATTGTTTTGGTAGGCTATGGTAACAGTATACTTGCAGGTAAGTTAAAATATAAAGATGCAATAATAGAACATTTCAGGACAGGCCATAATAGTCTTCCAAGACGATCATATCCACGTGCTCTAGGTTCCTGACAACATACAATCTTCCTTCTCCAACCTCAGCAATTTTCTCTGCAAGCTTTTTTCCCTTTTCATCAAGATTGATTCCAATCAAAGAAATTGTAATTCCTTTGCTTCTGGCATTTGATACTTCCTCCAAAGTTGATTTTTCAGGCTCATCACCTTTTGTCGGCAAAGCATCTGTTATCAAAATCAAGTGCTTTGTGATATTATCGCTTGGAAACAATTCAATTGCCTTTTGCAATGTAGAAACAATATCTGTTTCCTTTGAAGCCCTTATTCTTGTTATCTCCTTAAGCAAAACAGTAAAGTCAGAAGTTGGCTCTATCGCTTCTTTTACTTCAGAGCCGAAAACTATCAATCCAACCTTGTCTCTCTCATTAATAGCTTTGTATGCAAGAGCAATGCCAGCTTTTTTGCAGGCTTCTATTTTCTTGCCCCTCATCGATCCAGAAGCGTCAAGAGCATAAATTATGTAAGTCTGGCCCTTACTCTGCTTTTCATAAACCTGCAAATCCTTATTGCCAAAGTAGTTGTGGCCTCTCCTAATAGCGAGCTTGACTGATTTTTTCAGTGCAATGTCGCGGTACCTGTCGCCTTTTTTGTACGATCTTGCATTTTCTTTCTCGCCATAAATGAAGACTTTTTTGCTTATTTTCTCGCCAATTATCCCTTTTGGGATTATTTTGTCAAGCTCTTCAAAGTATAAAACCAAAGAAGCAAGCTCGATTCCCTTTTCAGACAAAGAATTGTCTTTCATCAAAAACCCATCTTCCCTTAAATCCTCAATCTTCTGCTGTATTTTTTCCTTAAGCTCCTTTTGAAATTCAGGTATTCCGACATTTTTCTTAATGTAATCAGGCTCGTATCCAGATACAAGTCTTATTATGGATTCACCATAAATATGCTTTGCGATTGTGTAATTTTTTACAAGCTGCTCAAACATCAAGTCAGGAGAAAAAGATGACATGCCTTGGTTTATTGCGTCACTGATAAGCTTGCCGCTGTCAATTATTTTTTTGTCGTTTTCAAGAACAGAGTGCATGAACTTATCTTCAAGCTGCTGGAACTGCAATTTTCCGCTTAATTCCTCTGCTTTGCTTAGTTCTTTTACTTCAAGCTTTTCGCTACCGTAAATCACCAGTTTTTTCCTCTTCTAAATGATTCTGCCATTTAGTTCCTTCTACATTTTTGTGGAATTTCTCGCTGATGTAATTTTCAACGCTTTCCAAGTACCGTACGCTTGGCTTCAGCCTTATCCTATGCGACAAAACAGAAACAAGAACGTCTTTAATGTCTTCAAACTGGATATTTTTTCTTCCATTAAGCAAAGCGTTTGACTGGCTTCTTTCATACAAGCCGATCGATGCCCTTACGCTTGGCTTTTTTTCCAGCTTTTCATCTGCCCTTAATAGCCTTACAAAATAAGCAATTAAAGTCAATAATTCATCGCTAACGCTTGCCAGCTTTTTTCCTTTCGTAACAACTATTTTCTTTTCAATCTCAATGCTCTCTGGATAGTCCATGTATACAATGTCAAACCTGTCCAGCAAAACATCGCTTAATTTTTCTGTAGATGAATCTTCGGGATTCATTGTTCCGATAAAAACAAAATTTATGTCAAAATCAATGTCATAAGAGCCTATGGTCGCTTTTCTTTCCTCAAGAACCTGCAGCAAAGCATTCTGCAATTTCTCAGGGCACCTGTTCAATTCGTCAAAAAACAAAACGCCATTGTTGGCCTTGAATATTTTGCCTGGAGTAAAGGCTTCAAGGCTTAAAGGGCCAAATTTCAATGCCTTGATTGGATCGATATCGCCAAGCAAGTCTTCAACTGTCAAATCAGGGCTTCCTTGCACCCTTACGAATCTTTTTTCTCCTAACAGTTTTACTGTCTTCTTCTTTTTATCTTGCTTGCAAGAAGGGCAGACTGGATTTTCAATTGTGCAATGATATGAGCAGCCTTCATTAACTTCAATGTCTGGCAATAATTTTGCTATGTTTTTGGCCAAAGTAGTTTTTCCGATTCCAGGCGCGCCAACTATCAGAATATGGCGGTTCATCAGCAAAGCTGACTTGATCGCTTTCTTTGCATCCTCCTGCCCGATAATGTCTGTAAAAGGGTCTTTGCTTTTCAAAAAAACATCCTTCAATTGCTCGCTAAGCATTTTTGTACCTCAACAAATTTAAACCACAAAGAAAAGAGATATTCGTTTATAAAAGTATTGTTATAATAACCTAACCATCCAAACCGCAGCCCCGGCAACAAACGGAATTATCAGATTATCATCAACTTGCTCTGTTCCAATCTTAATTTCAATTGATTCAACTATCATTGCAGCAAGAGCTGCAAAAAACGCTTCGTGCCATGGCAAGAATACAAGAGCGCCTATAAAACCAAAAACAAATCCAGCAATTGTCCCTTCAAGGAATTTCTTGTCTGAAAATGGATGCCTTATTTTTCCCAGGTGCAAGCCATATAAATGAGATATGGAATCACCTAAAGCCAAAACCATGACAGAAGCCATGGCTACTTCTTTTGCAAAAAACAATAACGCAATATAAACGCCTATAAAATAAAAAATTATGCCCTTGCCTGGAAATATCTCAATTTCTTTTTCACGCTCAAACTTTTCAAGAAGATTATGAATTACTGGAATTTTTGTTTTTTTGCTCAAGTATGACAAAATCAAGCCTACAATGATAACCAACAATATGAATTTCTTATCGATAAATCCAAATTTCAGTAATGCTACAATAGATAATCCAAGAAAAATATGAAAAATCTGCCTATTCCTTTCAAAATTATTTATTTTCATATTTTTCCCTTGTCATTCAATTCCAGAATAAGTATTCCAGTGAAGTAACCTGAAAAAGCGCCAAATACTACATCGCTCAGGAAGTGAAATCCAAAATAAATTCTTGTAAAGGCAACCATAAATGCAAAAATAACCCAGAAATATTTTTGCTTTGGTAAGAATCTTGATAATAGTGGAAGCAATGCAAATACTACCAAAGAATGCATGCTCGGAAATGAGAAATTGAGGATATTAAGCATAGGGTAAGAAATTGCTTCATAAGGCCTTTGCCTCAAGAAAATCAACTTTATAATAAATGATAAAACAACAGCTGAAAGAAAAGCGAGCCATAATAACTTAATTTCCCAAGAAAGTTTTCTAAATTTTCTGGACCTAGAAAATCCCCGATTTTCTTGGGATTTGGTATCATTTTTGCTTATAATGATTGTTGGAATAACCAGCATTACAACAATTACAACACCAAAATTAGTAATAATTGATAGAATGGAATCAAATAATGGGATTTTCAATCCATTAAAAAACAGTTTTACAGAACTGTCAAAAATATAAGATAAAAGAGATATAATAATACTAAAAACCAACATTAAGGCGGTGTTAATTTTTTTCATTATACTATATCATGCATAATTATTCTGTTATTGATTTTTTTATTGGGCCAAATTTTACAGCCTGCTTTAATTTTGACATTGATGGCCGTAACATTGTCCCCAATTATCACCCCTAATCTATCAACCTTTATTTTTTTACCGTTAACTGTGGAATATGAAGTACTCATTGAAATGATTTTGCCTCTGAAATGTACATTATCGCCGATAACAGAATCTTCAACAACAGAATTTTTATCAATAAGCGTGTTGTCCATTATTATCGAATTCTTTACATTTCCTTTTATCACGCAATTGTTGCCTATGCTTGAGTTTTTGATATTCCCGTAAACTCTTGAATTTTTGCCGATTAAGTTTTTGCCCTTTCTTAAAATCCTATCAGCATTAAGCAAATCACACGGGTATCCTATTGGCAGCCAATGTTTTGAAGCGATGCAATAAAATTTTTCGTCTTTTGACATCAATTTGACAGCATCAGGCAACTCAAATTCATTTCTTGCTGATTTTTTTATTTTGTTAATATAAGAAAATATTTTTTTGCCAAACGAGTAAAATGATGTGCTTATCAAATCAGAAACAAATGTTTTTGGTTTTTCCACAAAATCAATTAAAATATTATTTTTCGCTAATATTACTCCAAAATCTCGAGGGTTTTTAACCCTGGCAGTTAAAACTGCATTTTGCATTTTAGCGCAATTTTTCATGTCTGGTTTCGAATAAATATCATCTCCAGCAAACAAAATAAACCTGCCTTTAATGTATGGCTCAGCCAAAGAAGTGGCGTGAGCAGTTCCAAGCTGCTGTTTTTGGTCTACATATCTTATTTTGATATTTTTGTACTTGTATCCCATATATTTTTTAATCAAATTTTTTTTATAACCCACTATAATAATTATTTCATCAACCAAGCCGATTAAATTGTCAAGATTATGCTCGAGAAGTGTCTTGTTTGCAACTTTAAGCAGCGGCTTTGGCCTTGTCAGTGTCAATGGGTAAGTTCTTGTTGATTTTCCTGCCGCTAAGATTACTGCCTGCATTTTATGTAATTCTAAGGCTTATTGATTTGCTTCTCTCCTTGACAAATTGGATTCTTATGCAATACTTTAAAAAGTCTTCAGGGACTAAGAACTGCCTTTTTTCCATTGCAAATAATTTGTTGTTTTTGACAAATGTTCTTTTATGAATTTTCTTGAAATTCTCAACATGCTTCTTCATTTTAATAGGCGGACCTTTAATCTCTATCAATTTTTGCAATGGCTTTTTGCTAAACAAGAAATACAAAGCTGCATCGTTTTTTTTGTCCCATTCCCATGCTGACTTCAATATTTTAAAATTATGCCTTAGAAATTGATTTATCAAAAATTCATAAATTTTCAATAATTTGCTGCCAACAACATCAATTTTTCCGATAATGGGCGTGATATGTATTATTATAAGCTTGTTATTATTTGATTTTAACTTTAAAAATGATGCGCTCAATTCTCTTTTAACAAAAAAACTTTTAGATGAATTTTTCAGAAAATCTCTTGAAGCCTTTTTAAAGGCTGCGAATTTTTCATTGCTTAATGCTGCTGCTGCATTCCTGTCTTTCTGAACGGGGTCTATGACAATCAAAGGTGAAACAAGCTTTGATGTATTTACAATTTTGAACACATCCTTGCCTTTATAGTATTTTTTAACATCAACAACTACTTTTTCATCCCATTTTGCTGCATTTCTTATCAGGCTCAAAAAAGAGCCGTAATAGACTGTCAAAATTTCGCAGATGTATCCTGAAAATCCGCGAATGTAGCTTTCAGCGCCATAAACATTTTGAGCCTGGCAGAATTGCTTTGTCAATTTCATCTCATTGACGAGCTTTTTATGCTTATTTACCCAATTGGAATGCAGTGGGCTTACATCGGTAATGTTTTTTGCCTGCTCAGATTTTTGAATTTTCAGAATCGGAACAATTTCAAATGTAAAATTTTTTTCTTTTATCTGGAAATAATCCCTTGAGCCATGCAGCCTTGCAACACTTTTGAATTTTTTTCTCAGTATTTTTTCAAGAATGCCTGATAGGTTATCGCTTTTGCCATTGAATTTTTTATAATCAAACAATACGAAAATATCAGCATCAAATGTCTTAAGCCAAGTGCCTTTTGCCCCTGAGCCACCTAGAATTGCCTTGATATCTTTTTGATTTTTGTTTATTTTATTGATAATATCATTTAATTTTTCAAATATTTCCTTCTCGTAATTCTTGTCTGGCTGAATTTCTTTGAGCACTTCATCAAGCATTGCCTTGAGATTTTTCATGTACAGAAATCAACTTTAATAGCTATAAAAAGATTTGGGTTTTACAATTCGCTATCCTTTTTTTTCTTGCGCATGTAATAATATGCTGCAATTAGAATTAAGGCAATCAGGACAATTAGAAATATTGCTGTAAGGCCGCCTGTGCTTGTAAGCGCTGATATGGCATTTCCTGTTATAGCTGCAAATCCTGTTGGGGCTGCTGGCTCTGGTGGGATTACACCTTGAGGCGCTGCATTACCTGCTGATGGGGCTGATGCTCCGCCACTAGAACCAGAAGTTGTTGACTCAGTCTTTTCTGCTTGGGATAATGAGCTTGTGCCTTGTGTTGATGGAGCTGAATAGTTGCAACTTTGAGTTTCTGCAGGCTTTCCAAAATCTCCTAAGCACGTGCCTGAATTAGAACATGATCTTGTCTGCTGTCCATTCGAAGCGCATGCTGACCATGCAGTACATTGCCAATTATTAGTGCAGCCTCCGCCACTACCGCCTCCTCCACCTCCTCCGCCACCGCCTCCGGTGCTTGAAGGAGCTGGTGATGGGCAACTTTCATCTGAGCCTGAGCAATCTTGATCTATGCCATCTCCACACGTGTCTGTAGCAGACGGGTTTATGGCCGGATTATTGTCATTGCAGTCTACGTTTGCAAATGAATGATCATTATCGTAATCCTGGAATAAGGGATTATAATTCATTGATAAGTTGACTGTTCCATCATTTAAATTTACAGTATAGAATCTTGTGGTTGTGCTAACTCCATTTGAGATTTGAACTACAATTATATTTCCATTCTGTATGTTTGTATTTAAATTATTGAGATTTATGCTCCAATATGTTGACAAATTCATGCTGCCATTTTGGCCAACAAAATCAGTCAAGTTATCAGAAGGTGCATTCTGCGGATAAACAGTGACTGTTGAGCCGTCTGCATTCAAATTGCCGTTAAAGAACTGCCCATATAATACTGGCTTGAGATTATTGTTTACTGCAATGGATATATTGCCCAATAGGATAAAGAAAATTACAAGGGCTAATGAGACTTGAGTTGATCTTGACATTTTTATACCCATGGATTTCCTTCATAATTGAATACACCGGCTTGGTTGCAAAAGATAAAGTAGCCTTCTGTTCCTGATAATGTAAAAGATGGATCAGCTAATCCAAGTATGTCATCTTCCCACAATTGTGTGTTGCCATTATATCTCATGACAACTTCACAATCAAGTCCTAATCCATTAATAGCCTGGCCCAACTGCTCAGAATTGTCTATGCCTGCTGGCTTGATTGGAAGAGCAAATGATGACCAACCCACAAAAATTGTAATATTTGCTGAAAACTCGCATGATAAATCCTGGCCTGAACAGTCTTGGTCAATGCCATCCCCGCAAATTTCCTCTGCGTTTGTGTTTATTTGAGGATTATTATCATTGCAGTCAACATCTGCGAAAAAGCCATCACCATCGTAGTCTTGAAATGCCGGATTTAGGTTTAATGAAAAATAAACTATCCCGTCATTTAAATTGACTTCGTATGTTTTAACTGTATAATCAATGCCATCAGTCAAGTTAATGACAATTTTATCTCCATTATTCACATCTGTGTTCAAATTATTTAGGTTAACTTTCCAGTAGCTTGAAAGGCCTGTATTGCCTGCTGCGCCCACTGTATCGCTTAAAGCATCGCCTGGAGAATTTTGCGGATAAACATTTACAGTAGAACCATCAGCAGCCGCAACGCCATTAAAAGCCTGCCCATATAGAATAGGTTTTGGATTAATTTGAGCATGAACAATGCCCAAAGCTAGAATGCCAACGAAAAAAAAAACTAATAATGATTTCATAGATGTCATTTTACACCCACAAAGTTCCTTGATATTCATACTCAGCTGCATTGTCGCAGTGGATAAAGTATCCTTCTGTTCCTGATAATGTAAAAGATGGATCAGCTAAACCTAGTATGTCGTCTTCCATCAGCTGTGTTGCGCCATTGAATCTCATTATTACATCACAATCAGCCCCAGCATCACTAATTGCCTGGCCTAATTCCTCTGAATTATCTATGCCAAGCGGCTTGAAAGGTAAAGCAAATAATGTCCATCCATCAAATATTGAAATGGATATGTTATAGGTTGTTACATTTTCATCATTGTCGCATGCTGAGCCTATGCCATCTTGGTCTAAATCCAATTGATTAGGATTATAAAGTTTAGGACAGTTATCAATGGTGTCATTAATTCCATCACCATCATCATCCTGATCGCAGCCATCTGGAATTTGATCAAGATCTAAATCTTTGGTATCATCAAATCCTGGGCAAACATCTAAATTGCCGCAAACCCCATCTTGATCTGCATCGTTTAAAGCATCCAAAGGACAATCATCGCAACCATCTGGAGTGCCATCAGAGTCAGTATCTACATTATCATTAAATCCTGGGCAGGTATCACATACATTTCCTATGTCATCTCCATCTGAATCTAATTGGTTGGAGTTCGCATCATTTATACAGTTATCAACATTATTACAGATTCCATCTAAATCGTTATCTGGGCATTGCTGCTCGCAAGCAGGATCATTTTGATCAGTCAAGCCATTACAGTCATTATCTATACCATCAAGGCATTGCTCAAATGAATCTGGGTTAACATCACCATTTGAATCATTGCAGTCATCCTCTTCTGCACAAAAACCATCTAAGTCTACATCAGTACAAAGGTCACAGCCGTCTGGTATTCCATCAGAGTCAGTGTCTATGTTATCATCAAATCCAGGGCAAACATCTTGATCATCGCAAACACCATCATTGTCTGAATCAGGGCATTGCTCTTGGCATACATTCCCTTCATCGACAATTCCGTTACAATTATTATCTATCTGGTCACATATTTCATTTGTTGGCTGATTAGGCTGGCACGTATTTACCATATCGCCATCTACACAAGCCATTATACCTTGTGAGAAACAAGCACCTGTGCCGCAAAAAGTTGG
>JAHFQA010000009.1:25650-31969 GCA_023266475.1 Candidatus Woesearchaeota archaeon
AGAGTTAAACCCATCATTATCATTATCTTGAGGGCCTGCAGCTCCAGCTGAAAGGTTTAATTTGTCTGTGCTGCCGCATACATAAGGATATGAGGCGAGAGAATTATTTATAGAGGCTGGGATCCAGACTCCATTAGAAAATACTTCAAACGTAATATTTGGCTGAACTTGGTATCCTTGCACTACTCCTGGAACTCCAAATTTATCACTTGTTTGCGCATTACCATAATTGCCTAGAGTTGTTGTAGTATAATTTGACCTTACGCTATTAAGTATAGAAGCCCTGATTGTAGTTCCAATAGGGGCATTTTGATTATTTATTTTTAATGCTCCATAAAAAAGGTGCGGAAATCCACCATTACAATAGGCAGCATAAACAGATTCTATAGGTACAACTAGGGCAATCATCATAAAAAGGACTATGCTTAATTTTTTGTACATTTATTTTACCCCCAACGAATTTATGATTCAGGTTTCTTTCTTAATACGAAAAAGTACGTCAGCAAAATGCCAATCAATATTCCAACCAAAACCAATGCTACTCCAATGATTGGATTGGATTTGACTTTTTCCACTGCAAAGCCAGTCATTCTGTTAACGCTTGATTGCTGCTCAATTACTTTTTCTGGCTCTGTTTTTGCTTCTTTTTTTTGTTCAGACTCTTTTGCAGGAGTACTTGCGCTTATGCTCTTTGTTACGTTAAGTTGAGCACTGACTGTTGCATTCAACTTTTCTGATTTTATTGCAAAATAACTGAAGCCAGGCGTTGAAGCCCTGTAGTAATTATCTGTTTCATCGCTGCCTTCATGGAATGTTGTAAGCTCGTTCCATTTGTTGCTATTGTATCTTAGCAGCTTGACCTTGTCTGAATCATAACTATTATTTGCGAACCATTCGTTTGAAACTTTAAACCTTAAAATTGCTGTTTGAATATCGCTTTGCTGAATTTTTGGAGCGCTTATGGACAAATATTTGTACACCCCATCCAATTTTGGCGCACTTGGATTGTCAACAACTTCAAAATCGAAAGTGACATTTGTCAAATTTCTTTTTGTTATTAACTGAAGCCTAATTATTGGAATATTTTCATTGCTTAACAAAATCATCAGCTGCTTTCCTGCAGTTATCCTGTCATAAAAAAAACTCTCTTTGTTATCACTTAACTGCTCATCTAATATTTCAGTTGAATTATCAATGATTTCTTCGCCGATGAATGTCAGGTCAAGCTTATTGATTGAACTTGACTGCCACTTAAATGTTTGAGTGGCTTTTATTTCCTTAAGCTTTGGAAGCTTTATGAAAAATTCAATATCTTTTCCGATGCTGCTTCTGCTGCCAGTTACTGCAAGCTTTTGATCGGTATTTTGGTCTCCGTAAAAACCCGGAACTGTTATCTTTAATTGGCCTCTCTTTTCATTCGCTATCTTTGCTATAACATACGAATTGACAGGTGCACTTTTTCCATTGACTGTTGCCTTTCCATAAAAGAATGCTGGCAGTGCAGGCGCTTCACTTTGCGCAAATGCTAGACTGCTTAATAGCACAGCTGAAAAAATTATGATTAATAGTACTGTAATTCTTGCACATTTCTGTCTTCCCATGTATTCTGACTCTCATCACCTCAGGTTATCTCTGTGGCTCTTTTAAAAAATAAAAAAATAAAAAAGTAATTGCTTGCTTAAGACAATCCAGCTAGGTCTCCATTATCCTTTGACCAGATGAAGTAGCCTTGGCCTGCTTGCATGCTGTTTGTTCCTGTTGTTCCTGGAACATCTCCACCACCTAGCTCACCTGTGTTAGCCATTGCGAAGTATCTCTGCAATGTCTCTACCCAGTCTAAAACTTGGGTGTAGATTTTATCGATTGATATCAATGCATGCTCAGTCTTCATCTCCACATAGGTGCTTAATCCTACATCATTCCAACCTGGGTAAATTGCCTTGGTTGGTGGCAGGAATACGCTTCCTGATGTGTCCATTGGCACAACATTAATGGTTAGGTCACTTGCTACTTTGCACCAGTATCCTTCCAGCGGATCTACAAATGTACCAGACAAAACTGGAGATGTCCATGTTTGTGTAGCATCATTCCATGAAGCTGATGCTGTACATTTGCTTGTCAAGTTCAGCTCTCCCCATTGATCATTGCTTGGGTCAAGTGCTACTGGAACGCTAAAGAAGTTCCAACCTTGCTTTAACTCAAGCTTGTTCTGGAATGATTGCTTGAACTCAATCTCGATATCTTTTGGTGTCAATGGTATCACACCGAACTCTTTACAGAATGGTGTGTAAAGCACTGTGTTTTCTTGTTCACTGGAACCAGATGTTAACTGTTCATATTCTGTAAAGAATATGTGGAACGATTCTGCTAGTCCATTACATCTTGTTTTTGCTGAATCTACACAATCTTGTTTTTGAGTTTTATTTCTACCTTCCCCAGATTCCTTGATTGTGCAATTCAGTGTCGAGGCTTCTATGCAGTCTTGTGTCCAATTAAACAAATCAAAGCTAATAGTTATTGAGTGGCCGAATGTCTCTTCAAACCAGTCTTTGTACTCTTTGCTCTTAACGAATTCCTTACATCCGAAGCCGTTACCAGTTACTGTTACTCTTGCTATTCCTGGCTTTGTTGAACTTAACTTCAATTCAGCCCTACCGCCAGAGCAATCTTCTGTTTGTACATTGATGCTTGTTGGGTTTACTGGATCAAATGTACCCTTTACATAACATCCAGGTGTTATTGCTTCTGACTCAAGCTTAGAGCCAAGCAAGCTTGATTGCACAGTTGCATCCATTCTTGTTCTTATATCCATGAAAGCATTCTCTGTGTTAATTGTTATTGTTGCTGAATCTTTTCCATCAGCTGCAACAACTACCTTATCAGAGTTGATGTCCCACCTGTCTGGAACAGATGTAAAGATTATCTTGTTAGAGTCTGGATCAAGCCTTGATGCTGTTTCACTGTCTGGCAAGTTGTTTTCATTGTATTCTTGCGCATTACATAAGTCATCCCATCTTCTTTCTTTCCAGTCAATTGCCTTCCACTGGTCATCAGTAAACCTGCTTCTATCACATACATCAAATACGCTTGCAATGACCTTTCTTGTTTCTCTTGGATCTAGTGGCTGGCCATTATCATCAAGCATCGTGTAGGATACTTTGAATGAGCCTTTTCCATATGCTAGGTCACCACAATATATTGGGTTGCCATTTAAGAAAGCATCTGGTGAAGGACTTAAGCCAATCCATCCAAATGTTGAGTCTGCAATGAATGCCCTTGGGTCGTCTAGAGCTACACAGATTTTTTCAAATACATTATCTGGGTTGCCTTTGACATCACCAGGATCACCTTTAAAGCCATCGCCAAGATAGCCGGTAACTCTGTTGCCAAACTTGTCTTGAACTTCAACAGTTACCCATGCTCCTGTGTTTCCATACTGGACACAGTTCTTGAAGCATACTTCTGGCTCTCCGCCTAAGAAGCATTCTCTTTGCTGCTCTTCAGTACAAGCATCTCTTGGAAGCTCAAACTGTGGATCTGAGAGTAGCCAGCCATCTGCTGGTATCAAGTCAGAGTGCTTGATTTCTGTAATTTTTAATTTGACTGGCGCTCCAACAAACTTAACTTGCGTTGAATCTTTTTGTTGGCATACTTCTTCTTGTATCCAACTGCATGGATCCCAATGGCATGCTTCTATGTTCTCTTCGCACTTAACCTGGGTTTCAAAGGTTTCACATCCAAATCCCTGTTCTCCTGAACATAAGCCACCACTATTACATTGCTGTTCGTTGCCTATGCTCTGACATCCTGAATCTTCAGGTCCTGAACAGAATCCTTCTGATGTCTGTTGACAGTTTGCATCTTCAACTACAACTGTAACATCTTCTATCACATCGTCCAATAACTGCAAGCTGCAATCCTCGAACCATGGGAATAGTGATTTACATGTGAATTGGTTTAAGTCACCAACTACCATGTTGTCATAGTTGTTTTTGAAGCTAAAGTCTCTTGAAATTACAGCTCTGCCTGAGTCAGACAATGCAGTTACTTTTGCAGATTCGTCAACTGCAACTGGGTTGCCACAAGCGTCGAGCTTTCTTATCAATAGCTTGGCTTCATCCTCACCATCTGCTGGTATACCAGTTGATGGAATTGCTAATATGTCCCATACAGCTGGTTTGCCTGGTGCAAATGCTACATCGAAAAAGTCTGCATCTAATGCATGAGGTGTTGTGAAGATTCTGAAGCTTGTATCAAAGCTCTTTACATCAAACATACTTGATGCATTGCTTTCGACTCTTACCTTTGCCTTACCATTAGAGTCTGTTGTTACAACAAGGTGTCCTGCTGCATCTATGGTTATTGGATAACCAGATACTGCAACAAACATAGCATTTTTATTGTCAAATATGCTACTGACAAACTTGTCAAACTCTTCGCTTCCAACAAATGATTTAACAAAATCACCATCAGGGCCTTGCAGTCCTATTGAATCAAGTGATTTTAATACAGCTGCTTTGAATTTAGCCATATCAAAACAAACATCTCTTGGTTCGCTGCTTAAATCATGCAATCCTAGGAAGTCCCATAAATCAATTGTTATATTCTGCTTTAGGTTAGGGAAAGTTGTATCACCTAAGTATACGAAATGTGGGAATTCCAAGCATGAATCAAGCTGAACTTGTATTCCTTGTAATGGAACTTGGTTTTGGAATCCATCTGCAACTTGCAAGTTAATGTCATATCCTTCTCCGTCACATGCCTTTGCTGGCCTGCAATTTCTTACAGGGTCTGCATGTTCGTGATCTTTGTTGTCTGGATCAAACTCAATTGTCGGCTCGAATCCTGCATCATCGCATATGAATGAATCTCCTTCTAAGTCACCATGGTTTCTAGCAACAACTTGCGTTGCTGGCTGAGTTAAGAATATAACTTCAGCTTGATTGTCTGGAGATACTGGTAATCCGTTGTCAACCAGCACAACTGGTAGATTTGCGCCAACAAATATATTGACAGTTTCAGCTACCAAGTCTCTGAAGTACACTAGTAATTTACCATCAAAGAATATTGCACGGTGCAATATTGTATCACCAAATCCATAATCTGGAGTTGATGCCTGTGTATTTGGATATGGGTCTGTGCTATCGTAGTCGTCGTTTCTTCTTGTGTATTGCTCAGTACCTTCTAATGTGTCTATTACGTGTGTGAAGTACTTGTTTTCAGGTGTCCATCTTATTATATCTGGACTGTTGTAGTCTTCAAAGTACAAATAGTCTGCATCATATGTTCCACATGGAACAGTATTGTAAGCAGAGCTTAGTACAATGTAAAAGTCTTTTGTGTCGCCTGGCTCTACAATTGCTCCACCTAGTCTTTGATTGTCGTATTCATTCATTCCGTTAAACTTGGAGATTCTGTCATCAAGCTCCATTAGATAGACAGTTCCTAGTCCACTATCATGGCTGCCACCTGCACTGTGTATTGTGTCATTTGCTGTATTGCCACTAACATCATTGTCAGGCGATGGTACTTTAGTAACACTGCTTGAATCATCTAACTCTGCACACTTCCATTTCAAGTCTGCATTTGAACCAGATGGCTGGAATCCTGCTTCTAGCTCTGTTTCTTCATAAACGCAAACTTCGACATCTGAACTTGGTCCATTGTATGAGAATGCAATCTTATCAACAACAATGTCATCTTTTTCTGGCAAGTCCGTCCATTCTTTGTTGCCTTGTTCTTTGCTTCCTTCAGCACAGTTTCTTATGACAACCTTGTCAACTGGCTCGTCATTAAATTCACATTTGTCTTCTTGCCATTCTGGATTTGGTTCAACAGTTAATGGGCTGTCAACTCTGATTGTGTCATTAACACAATCTTCGCCTGAAAGCTCGACATCAACCTGTGAATTTTCACATGTAATTTGCTGATTACATTCATCCCTCAAGGTCAAGTCAATAATTTCCTTTTCGCTTACCCAGAAGTTATCCTGATTGTCAGCTTTTGGATAAACCTCCATGTCGATATGATCAACTGGCCCTTGCTTGTTTATGAACAATGACTCACATTGCGGCAATGCACCCTCATAAACACTATCGCAGCAGTCTGCTGTATCGGTTACATTAACTTTTATATCACCGCATCCACATTGTGAAATATCTAAATCAACAAGTGGGGCTTGTCCTGTGTTGCCTAAATCGACACATGTTTTTTGAGTTGAAAGTGCACCACAAGTTGCGTTTAATAATACGCAAGAGCTTGCAAATCCTCCTTCAGAACATTCCTGGTCAATAACCTTGTTGCCGCAAATATCTCTGAT
>JAHFQA010000010.1 GCA_023266475.1 Candidatus Woesearchaeota archaeon
CATGATGATTTATCATACTTGGAGGAATATTTAACTAGACTCTTTAAAAAATATACTTAAAATTTCTTTCAACCCCTCACAACCACTTTCTTCTTTTTATTCAGCGGCTCAATAACCAAAGTGTCAAACATCTCAACTATTTTCCTGACAAAAGCGTTCTCAAGATTTAGCTTATACAATTTAGCATTCCCTATTATTCTAGTGGGCTTTACAAGCCCCAATTCAATAAAATCGTCCCAAATCCTGAATAAAGTTGTCCTTCCGATTTCAGCCCCTTCTGCTATGTCGGATATTGAGTAATCCAATTCCCTTCCCTCTATTAAAAATTCCAAAACTTTTATTTTAGGCGTATCACCAATTGCTTTTGTAAATATTGATTCCATGATTATTCTACTCTAATGCAAGAATATTTAAATGTTTCTATTTTGGAACGTATTTGTTCCATATTTGGAGTAAACTATTATAAATCAAATTGAACCCACTATATTAATGGATAAGCTATTTATTATGAAAAGGTTTTTAAGAAAGCTAATCAACCTTGACATTTGGGGTGGCAGGCATACAGAATTGACTAACTTAAAGAAAGCCATTCCAAAGCATCTTAGAGGCGAAAAAATTACTGAAGAGGCTGTTAAAGAGCTTGTTGCAATGGAATTCATAACAACAAAGCAATCAACAGGTGAAATTCATATATCATTAAATTCAAAAAAACAGCAGGAAATTTATGATTTTGTGAAAGATGAATAAAAAAGAAGTTAGTAAAGTTTTTGGCATATTAAAGACAAAAAGAAAAACTAAAGATTTACTTATGGAATATTCTGATTATGAAGAAAAAATGTTTTGTGCATTTGCCAGCGAAAAATCATTGGCTAAAGATTGGAATAGTAAAGAAGAAGAAAAGGCTTGGAAAAAATTAAAATCTAAAAAATGAAACACCTCTCAATTTTAGGCTCAACAGGCAGCATCGGAACTCAAACTTTAGAAATAGTTAGGCAATTTCCGGACGAATTCAAAGTAGTAGGACTAACAACAAATAAAAATTCTGATTTATTATTAAAGCAAATAAAGGAATTCAAGCCAAAAGCAGTTGCGATAATGGACAAGTCAAAAGTTGACGATTTGCTGAATTTTTCTTCTTGCCAAGTTTATTCCGGAATTGAAGGTTTGAATAAAATCGCAACCTTAAGTGAGGCAGATGCTATTGTAAACTCATTAGTAGGCTCTATTGGCATTGAACCAACCCATAATGCAATAAAAAATAAAAAAAACATCGCATTGGCAAATAAAGAAACTTTGGTGGCAGCAGGCTCTGCTATAATGGAAGAGGCCAGGAAAAACAAAGTTAATTTGATGCCAATAGATTCAGAGCACAGCGCAATCTTTCAATGCTTGAATGGGGAAAATATCAAGGAAGTGAATAAGATAACAATAACATGCTCCGGAGGCCCTTTCAAAAATTACACAAAACAGCAATTGGAAAATGTAACAATACAAGATGCTTTGAAGCACCCAACCTGGGATATGGGTTCAAAAATTACTATTGACAGTTCAACCCTGATGAACAAGGGCTTTGAAATAATCGAAGCGCACTGGCTTTACGGAATAAATTACGACAACATAAAAATAGTTATTCATCCCCAGAGCATTATTCATTCTTTGGTGGAATTCCATGACAAATCAGTCATTGCACAATTAGGATTGCCTGACATGAAAATTCCCATACAATATGCTTTGACTTACCCAAAAAGATTTCTGAGTATGCAAACTTCACTGGATTTGGCAAAAATAAAAAATCTTGAATTCAGAGAGCCGGATTTTGATATGTTTCCATGCCTAGGGTACGCTTATGAAGCTGGAAAATTGGGAGGAACTTTGCCTGCTGTGATGAATGCTGCAAATGAAATTGCAGTTAATTCATTTTTAGGGAGTAAAATCAGATTTTTGGACATTCCGAGATTAATAAGAAAGATGATGGAAAGGCATAGTTTAATAAAAAATCCAACTTTGAATGAAATTCTTGAAGTTGATAAAAAAGTAAAGGAAGAAACTAAGAATATAATTGAAGAAGAATTAGTTGTGAGGAATTAGATTTTATAATTTTTTTGCATATTTTTAATTGTAATCACTTTAATTTGTTGGGAAAGAAATTAAAATTTAAAGAATAACATTAATTTTATAATACATTTAGCATTAGTAAAACCAATAATAAAAAATAAGCAATCACAAATTTCCTTAAAATGAATTTTGCAATAATAGTTGCTGCCGGCAAAGGCAGGAGAATAAATAAAGGCATGAATAAGGTGCTTCTTCCGCTATTAGGCAAGCCAATGATTTATTACACGATAAAAACTTTTCAAGGCTGCAATCTGATTGATGAAATTATTATTGTAACCCAAAAAAATGATTTCAAAAAAATAAATGAAATAAAAAATCAATTTAACTTTTCCAAAATAAAAAACATTGTTGAAGGCGGCAAGGAAAGGCAGGATTCAGTTTATAACGGGTTAATGTCAATAAAACATGGGAAAAATAATGATATTATTGTAATTCACAACGGCAGCAATCCATTAGTGAAGGAAACTGAAATAGTCGAATGCATAAATGCTGCAAGAAAATATGGTGCAGCTGCTGTAGGTTTTCCATTAAAGGATACGATTAAAAAAATAAATGATGATTTTGTTGAAAAATCTCTTGAAAGAAAAGGAGTGTGCCAGATTCAGACACCACAAGCTATCAAATACAAATTATTTCTGGATGCTTTTAAGAACGCAAAAAATAAAAATCTTAAGGTAACTGATGATGCTTCAATTGTGGAAGCATTCGGCAAAAAAGTAAGAGTTGTGCCTTGTTCTTACGAAAACATAAAGGCAACAACCAAAGATGATTTAGTAATTGCAGAAGGGATTTTGATGAGAAGAAGCAATACAAATTTGAAAATGAGGGTTGGGTTTGGGCAGGACAGCCATAAATTTTCAGAAGACAAAACTAAGAAGCTGATTTTGGGTGGCTTAATCATTCCAAAAGAAGCTGGATTGGAGGCAAATTCCGATGGAGATGTAATCTTGCATTCACTGTTTAATGCTATAAGTACTGCAATCGGCGAGAGGTCGCTTGGCTATTATTCTGATCCAATGTGCAAAAAGGGTGTAATAAACAGTAAGGAGTATCTGAAGGTTATTTTGAATAAATTGATAAGAGAAAATCTTAAAATTAATAATGTCAGCATTATGATAGAGGCAAAAAAACCTAAACTTGAGGAGTATACAGAACCAATAAAAGACTCATTGTCAAAAATACTAAAATTGAGCAAAGAAAGCATAGGAATTGCATATACTTCTGGAGAAGAATTAACTGAATTCGGGAAGGGAAATGGAATTCAGTGTTTTGTTGTTGTGACATTAGGAAATTAGACAGTGTAACTCATAATTCTTGTGCCATTCATATCATATTGGCTGGGAATTGAAGGTATTATTATATGCTTATGCAACTGCCAAATCAGCAATATTAATATATTATTTGTATTATTCACTTGTTATGGGTGCCCCTTCATACGCAAAAGTCAATTTGTACCTTAAGATAGGCAAGAAATTAAGCAGTGGATACCATAACATACAGTCTGTTATGCAGAAGATTGAATTGAGCGATACAATTTCCATAGAGCCGATCAGCGAAGATAAGATAATAGTCGAATGCACCAACAAAGAGCTAGAAAATGAGAAAAATCTGGCTTATATGGCATCCTTGATGCTGAAAAAGAATTTCAAAATAAGGCACGGAGTTAAAATATTTATTGAGAAAAATATACCTTTGGAAGCTGGTCTTGGAGGCGGGAGCAGCAATGCTGCAACTGTCTTGACCCATTTAAACAAGTTGTGGGGATTAAGGCTAAAGGACAAAAAGTTAATTGAGCTTGCTTCAGAGCTTGGCTCTGATGTCCCATTCTTCATAGGCGAAAATGCAGCATTGGTTGAGGGAATAGGAGATAAAATTAAAAAGCTGAAGAAGTCTTTCAGCCTGAACATAGTGCTTATTAATCCAGGCTTCAGAATTTCAACAAAATGGGCATATGCTCTATTTGACAAGCAGAGGCCGAAAATAAAGTCAAAAGCTGACATAAATGCATTAATAAAAGCAATTGAAAGAAAGGACATAGGAGAAATCGCAGAAAACCTTCACAATGACTTTGAGCCAATCGTAATGAAAAAATATAAGGTAATAAATGAAATCAAAGAAAATTTATTGAGGAATGATGCTTTAAATGCCGTGGTTTCAGGCTCTGGCCCAACTGTTTACGGGGTTTTTAACAGCATTTATGAAGCAAGAGAGGCGTTTTTCAAGATACAATATGATTACCCTTTTGTTTTTTTGACAAAAACAATATAACCTTATGTTTCAATAACTTCAGAATTCATTTCAAAAACTATTTAAAAGGCAGCATTTTACCTTAATTGGGGGAACTAATGGCATTTTTATCATCTTTTAATTTTTTTGCTCTAATAGTGGGCTATATTGCACTTTTTTTTGTCATTGTAATTATTTTATTCTTCTTATGGATTCTTTTGAAAGATAAGTATGCTGACAGGAAGCGGCAGAAAGAGTATAAGCTGATGCAAAAGCAAAAGGAGCAGGAAGAAAGGCAGAAAAATATTATAACAAAAGAGGCTCCGAAAGAAGCTGCAAAAGAAAATTTAAGCCCGCAATCTCAACAGACAAACAAAAATTAAAAGATTCTTCATAAAATTATGGAAATAAAAGTAGCAAAGCACGCCGGTTTCTGTTTTGGCGTAAAGAAAGCGATAGAGATTGCTGAGGAAGTTGCGAAAAATAATGACAAGACTTACGTCTATGGCCAGCTTGTGCATAATGAAAAAGTTATAAGTGATTTGGAAAAAAAAGGCATAATTTTTGTGGACAACATCAATGATGTTCCACAAAATGCTGTGACTGTTTTAAGGGCGCATGGCGAGCCTGGAACAACGTACCAGATTCTTGAGAAAAAATTAATTACCAAAGGCAAAAATCTAAATGACGCAACATGCCCGTTGGTTACTTTAGTGCATAATGTGGCTATCAAATTAAAGAGTAATGGCTATGAGGTTATCTTATTTGGAAAAAGAAACCACCCTGAAGCAATAGGGACAAGCTATCATCTTAAGGGAAATGACACTTTTATTGTAGAAGAGCCGGAGCAGTATAGGGTAGTTTTTGACTATATAACTGAAAACAAATTTGAAAAAGTTGCTATTGTGTCCCAAACAACAATGTCAGTTTATGGTTATCAGAAACTCATTGAAAATATCAACTCCCTCTTAGGGAATGAAAAATTTGAGGAAATATCATTGAGCTTGAGAAACCTCGATAAAAAATATGGTTTTGTTGATACAATATGCAATCCTACAAAGCAAAGGCAAAGCGATACAGATGAATTGGCAAGAGAATCCGAAATTGTTATCGTAATCGGAGGTAAAAACTCAAGCAACTCAAAAGAATTATATGCAAAATGCAGAGAATTTGGAGTTGAATCTTATTTTATACAATCACAAGAACAATTGCAGAAAGAATGGTTCTCTGGAAAAGAAAAAATAGGTGTTACAGCTGGCGCTTCCACACCTGATTATTTGATTGACGAGGTTGTGGAAAGGATTAGGGAAATTACTTCTTGAGCAAATTTTAAGTACTTTTTTCTATCTTGTATCACAAAATAATTTGTGCACAGAAATTGGCTATTTTTGACTCTTAAATTAGAATTAATAAACCTATTCAGCAAAAAATCCCATTCTTTCCGAATCAAATTTCCATGTTTCTGGAATTCTTCCAGTTCTTTTGTAGTATTTAACTAATCTGTTAATCAATGACTCTGCAAGATGCAAACCCCTGGCTGCTGTTTCATCATGCTTGTTTGCTTCAAGGTGCTTTACAATGGATGCGTATTTCTTGAAAAGAGCAGTGAGGTCTTCAGGAATATCTGGCAGCAATTTTTTTTCTTTTAGGATTGCGCTAATTGATTTGCCGCACAAAGCCAAAATACTTGGAATACCGTAGGTATCCCTCAGCAGAATTCCAATTTGGGCAGTTGACTTTCCCTCTTTGGCGAGCTTCGCAATTAATAATTCAACTTCCTTTGGCTTGTACCTAATCCAAGACGGTGCTGTCTTCTTGGCAGGCTTTTTGGAGCCGTGCTTTCCCCTCTTCCTTGAATGCATTCTTGCCATTTTTTATTTGAAATTTAATTTTTATATATTAATATGTCGCTTCGCGACTTTGACATAGTATAAACTTGATTTTTCAAACCGCGACTTCGTCGCAATATCTTGTGCTCGGCAAAATTTTTTCTGCCATTAAATTTTGCCTCTCGCCTATTTATTTAATAAAATTTCTGGAGAAAATCCTATTTCATCCAGCATAGCCAAGCTTTTAACCGTGCTATCTTTCAATACGCTGGAATAATTGATGATTTATAAATTTATTCCTTCCTTGTTAGTTTCTGGAAAAACTCCATCACTTCAACAGGCAAAGCCATTATGACTGTGTTGCTGGCTGTAGGTCCAAGCCCGTCAAGAGTTTGCAATGTTCTTAATTGCATTGCGCCCTTTGATTTTGCCATTATAGTTGCAGCTGCTGAGAGGTTCTTTGCAGCATCCCTGTCTCCTTCGCTTTTGATAACAACTGCTCTTTTTTCTCTTTCTGCAGCTGCCTGCCTGCTCATAATCCTTTTCAAGTCATCCGGGACCTCAATATCCTGCAACTTTATTACTTGCACATCCAAGCCCCACTGCTCTGTTTCCTTGTCGACAATTTTTCTTATTTCATTTCCTATTTGCTGCCTTTCAACAAGTATTGTGTCAAGAGTCATGCCGCCAACAACATCCCTCAGTGCAGTCTGCGCATACTGGGCTATTGCATATTCATAATCCTGAACCTTTATTACCGCATCATCAACTTTTTGAACTTTGAAAAAAACAACGCCATTGACATCAACAGGCACGTTGTCCTTTGTCATAATCTGCTGTTTTTCTATGTCAATTGTACGTACTCTCATGTCAACAACCAGTATTCTTTGAACAATAGGAACAACAAAATTCAAACCCGGGTTCCTTATGCCTGTAAATTTTCCCAATGTAAAAACAACGCCTTTTTCATATTGGTTGATAACCCTTATAGAACTCAAAACTAAAATTACCGCAACAAAAATTACAATGTACAATGATAATATCATTTTTAACACCCCCGAATAATTAATTTATCTAATTATCTTTATAAATCTTATTGAAAAATAGCCCCGGGCAGATTCGAAATATTCGTTTTTGGTTTATAGTCTTTAGTTAATAGTTTCTTTAAATTTACTTTGCGTGGTTCGATTGCAGCATTATTTTTATTCATTTTTACCTGCTTTATTGATAAGTATTCAAGTATTATTCTAGCATGATTTGCTATGTCATGGGTTGGACAATACCCCTATAGGTCAATAAAACCATATGATTTTAATCTTTCAATTCAGCACTTAATTCAGTTAATTCTTCCCCCTGCCTTATTTCTTCTTCTCTTAATTCTTTTTTAGTTTTTTTCCTGTTTTTCGTCATTACAATCCCTTTCTTGCTAATATTTATGTTTTCAATAAATCTTATTTTCTTCCTTATATACCTTTTATCTTTATTGTCAGAAATATTGTGGAGCATATCAGCCAATTTAATCATTAACCCTTCTCTTGTTTTGATTTTGGGATTTCCATTATTATCATTAGTTACTTCCTGAACCAAATCGGCAACCCTCTTTCCAAATTTGAATCTAATTTTCTTGTAAGTTAAAGGAGTGTCTTCTATAGTATCATGCAATAATGCAGCCTGAAGAATCTCCTTATCTTGAGTTACTTCAAGTAAAATATTCATGACTTTTAATGGATGGACGATATAAGGTTTCCCACTATATTTTCGCTTTTGATTTATGTGCATTTTTTTCGCTAAGTTGAGGGCTTCAATAATCCCTTTTTTTGTTCGTATTTTCATTTTTAATGCATATTTATCAGTGATTCTAACTTTCACATAGAGTGTCAAGGTTCGTGCACATCAAGGTTATTATTCAGTTTTACCTATTTTGTTTATAAGACTTGTCAACATAGCTCCGATGTGATTGGCTTGGTCATAAAGCTGATTGTATGTCTGTAAGTCAACAAAGCCCAATTCTTTGCTTATTTCGAAGCAGTCTGGACTTCTTTGGCACTTCCTCTTGCTTGAACCCAGAAATGCTTTGTGTCGGCGTTTGTTTCCCTACCACAACCTTCGGATATTAAAAGAGGAATGCTTGAAGATGCTTGTCGTATCTGACTTTGTAAACCATATTGTTCACTCACAGGGTATTTTACAAGATAGATATTTTTACAAAGCTTTACGCCTTCCTGATAAACATTTAATTTTCTTTCGTCTTGCATCAAATCACCTATCGTTGGTAGAAGAATTTTTTTTCGTGATATAAACTTTTGGGTAAAATGGTTTCCAAAGAGATATTTTTAAATACTCAAGCAATAAAGTAGATTCTGTAAGAAATTATTTAATGAAAATTCGATGATAAATGTTCCAGTAAGTCGTGACGACGAAAGAACATTTCCATATAGTTTAATAGGTGATTATGGAAATGAAGTCGTCATTACGGACAGCGAAAGTTGGAACGAATAGAATTTATATTATACGTTCATACAGAAAGCCACAATTTTCTAATTATTTGAATAGAATTAATTTCTTTTGGAAACTTAACAGACTGGATAAAAACCCATATTTTTCACATGAGCAAAAAAGAAAACTAATAATTGGATGTTCGTTACATGATATATCTCTTCTTAACAAAGTCAATCGCATTGTAAAGTTAATTGCTTGGCGAAAAAAGCATTCCGTTGAAATTATTTCAGGATATTTTGACATTGATACAATAATCAAAGAGATAGGTGCGAAATGAAAGATTTTATTTTGGGTGGGCTATATGGAAAACATGCTTTCATCGCTATAGGCATAATACTCATTCAAATTTGCCAAAACAAGCACTTTCCTGAAGTAATTTCGAAGCCAATTCTTACTGACATTTGGCTTGGTAGAATCACGGGAACTGCCAAATAACACATAGTTTTCATGGCTCCGAATTTCAGGTTCAAACTTTGCAACCCAACTTTCCAGGATTATTCGAACCTTCTTATGAAGGTATAAAAAGTCGCCAGTATTTGCCTTTTCTGTGGCAATTCTTATCTTATTTCTTTCAAAATCAAGGTCATCCAATTTGACATTTACAACCTCACCAACTCGCAATCCAAGCATCGCCATAAGGCTGTAAGCAAGCCTTGCTTTTTCATTTCTACAGCACTCCAAAAACACCCGTAGCTCGTCGTGAGTGAACCCTTTATTGATAGTCCCATACTTTGTCTCTCTATTACGTTTATACTTCTTTTTTCGTATGTTAGAAAGAGTAGTAATCGCTTGCTTCAAGTCCTCTTGCGATAGGTCATAAAGCGAACTAATTCCAGCCTTAGAACTATCAACGACCAACGAAGAACCAAGAACGAGATGAATAGCCCCGGGCAGATTCGAACTGCCGTCTCAGCCTTTCGCTAACAACGAAAGACCAGAAAATCTCTGATTTCCGCTGCCTCCAAAGGGCTGAATGATTCGATTTCCCTAATATAATTAGAGAATTTGACCGCTACACTACGGGGCTGTATTATTGAATTTAGCTAGACTAATCTAAAGATTTGAACATTGTATTTAAATTTAATGATTAAGTTTATAAATAAATTACCCTTTCTAGCACTATAAAATAGTCTACAAAAATGGCAGAATATAAGTATTTGATTCCATACGAGAAAGGACCTCTTGACTATGTTAAAGCCTTTGAACTGGTTCATGCGCTAATACAACCAATTGGCATTGCAGTACAAAATCATTGCAATTCTAATACACGTTTCTTTGAGTCCAGCCAAATATATGTAACGAATGCTGAAGGCATAGAAAACGGTCTTGCGAAAGTATATGATGACCTTTTTAAAATAATTTATGAGGGCAATGGTGATGTCCCAACAACTATTCTTGGTGACGTAAAAATTGAGGATAATAATTCGCATGTTTATATAACTCTAAGAGTTTTAAGTAATAATTTGGATGCATTGATGACATATTTCAGGGCGCCTGCTGCGCGTATTGAAACTTTGGATGCCATATCTAAATCAGGAATATCACTGGAAGAAAGAGAAGCCATATTGTTTGGAGAAGGCCAAATATCAGTTCCATATGTGATGCAAAATCGAAATAATGGAATTTCAGGCTCGATAGAAGAAGTAATCTTAAAAGAAATTGAATCCAGACTGAAATGGACCTTAATGTACTGATGTTCCTGTTACAAATTTAATTTCAACCCTTCTTCTTCCATAAAATGCAGTTTTCCCGGAACAATTAAGCAATGAGCTGGCTTTCCAAAATTAAATTTCAATAAATCTTTTGCTGCTCCTGCTTTAATAATTTGACTTTCGTTTCCGATTCTTGCGCAACCTACACAAAGGGTCTTCTCAGAAAATATTTTTTCATTTCTTTTCAATTCAACTCTTAGCAGATATCTTATTGCGTCATTTACTGCCATAACTTTTTCTTCTTCTAGATTTAAGTCAAGCAAGAACAAAGTATGCAATCCTAAACTTAAATTGCCTTTCATGACGTCATAAGGAGTTTCAACATTCTCATTTTCAAAAGGAATGCTTGTTATTTTTCCGAACTTATAAACCTGCAGTCCAGTAATTCCCACAGCGCTTATTATAGATGAATTGTGTATTACAATGCATTTAATTCCTTCTTTTTTCGCCCTTAAAAACAAGTCAATGTGTGTTGTTGCAGCTAATGGGTCGCCGGCAATAAGAAAAGCAACATTTCTTCTTTTAGCGTTTTCAATGATTTCATTATCATCTGCTTCGACAATATTTCTTCTCGCAGTAACTATCTTTTTTCCATAAAATTTTTCCAACTGCTCCATTGTGCAGTTTAAAATGGAAGTATAGTTTTCAAAATAAACTACATCACATTTTTTTATTACTTCAAGACCATTAATTGTGATGTCTTTCTCATTTCCCAATCCTAAACCGATGAAGTAGAGTGGCATTTTAGTTTAGTAATTGCATTTAATTATAAAATTATTTACATTTAAGAATGATTTCAGCAATTTAATCTACCTTCAAGAAGCATTGGATTTATGAAGTTAGCATTTTTTCCTTGAAGAAGGTAGGCCTCCCGTAAAAGCCAAAGTTCGTCTGGTTCAATGCCCCTAGCATCCTTCGGAATCTTTTGACCACAAGCTCCGATTATTTTTGCAACAATAAAGACATTAGATGAATCCATTGTTTGCGCTAATTTAACTTTCTTTGAAGCCCTTTCCATACATTCGCTAGCCTTTTCATAATCTTCAAGAGAAGGTTCATAAATTTTAATTCTGAGAAATTTTTCTCTTGACAATTGACCACCATTACTAGATCTGTAAAAATCATATGTAACATAATCCAGGTTCATTTTATACACCTAAATTAATCGTCGCTTGAATAATCTAAAGCTTCCTCAGTACGGTGATTATCTTTTAATGTATCAACATCAAAACTTCGACCTTTCGTTACAATTTATTCTATCTTCTTTTGAATATCGGTCTATTGATACGTTTTGAATAGAACAATAGAAATACTAACCTATATTTAAATTTTCTTGAAATTATTACTGTTTAGTAAAAATTTTTTTAATTTTCCTTGATACACATATAAACTAAAATATATTTTCAATCCCAGAAATCTTTATAAATGCATTTACTCATTAAATTAAAATTAAGAAAAGATTAAATATGAGTTTTTTTGGCGAAAAACTCAACTAAAGCAGCTTTTTTGGCGAAAAGCAACTTAAAATACGCTTATTTTGGAATTTCCAGTTTTTTTGTACGAAAAAAACTACAAAACGAAACTAAATCAGTCTGTTGGCACAAACTAATTCTAAAAGGGTAACCATAGAAGAGCAATATAAAGATTTCGGTAATTGAAAGATTATATTGTAAAATATATATGAAAACCACTGCGCTAGGGGAAAAGGGGGAAGATGAAAATGGATTTTTTAATTGAAGGAGCATTAAAACAAGCACAAGATACAAGCTTGAGTTTTGAAGTCGGACAGGCAAATATAAAAGTAATAGGTGCTGGCGGAGCAGGCAACAACATGGTTGGCTGGCTCTACAAAAAAGGAATTAAGGGCGCTGAAATAATTGCGTGCAATACTGATAAACAACATCTTGGCATAATTGATGCTGATCGTAAGTTCTTGATTGGAAAAGGAGTTACAAGGGGCTTAGGCTGCGGAGGATTTCCTGAAAAAGGGGCTGAGGCAGCAAAGGAATCCCTAAATGAGCTGAAAGAATCACTTAAAGGAGCAGACATGGTTTTTGTCTGCGCAGGCATGGGCGGCGGAACAGGAACAGGATCTGCGCCAATTGTGGCACATCTTGCAAAGGAAATGGGTTCAATTGTAATTGGCACAGTAACAATGCCATTTAAGATCGAGCGAGCACGTGTTGACAAGGCAGAATTTGGACTGCAGCAGTTAAGGCAAGTTTCTGATACAGTGATTGTTATTGACAACAACAGGCTTGTGCAAATAGCAGGAAACCTGCCAATACAGCAAGCATTTGCAGTTGCAAATGAGCTGGTTGCAACGATGATAAAGGGAATTGTTGAAACTATTGCAGTTCCTTCACTCGTAAATTTGGATTATGCTGATGTCAAGGCAATTATGCAAAATGGCGGAGTTGCAGTTATCGGAGTAGGATCATCAGATACAAACAACAGAGTTGAAGAGGCTGTAAAGGGAGCACTGTCAAATCCACTGCTGGAAGTTGACTACAGAGGAGCAACTGGCGCTTTGATTCATGTTGTCGGCGGCCCGGACATGACCTTAGATGACATTAATAGGGTAGGTGAATTAGTAACAGAAAGTTTGGATGATGATGCAAATGTGATCTGGGGCGCAAGAGTTGTTGATGACATGAAAGGCAGAATAACAGTTATGTCTATTATCACAGGTGTCAAAAGTCCATGGGTGCTTGGCAAGGTTGACTTCAGAAGGCCATCGCCAGCAGCGGTTGCTGTAAGCCATGAACTTGGAATAGAATTAGTAAATTAGGCAAAACTCATAATCACCCCTTTAGTCTTTGTGGTGAGATTGTTTCTTTGCCTTCATTAGAAAACCACCCCCAACGTTTTTCATTATGAAGGCAAGCGGTGGCTCAGCGATGGGCCACATTTTTTTATTTAAGTATTAGTTAGAACAATATGTTTTTGAAAATGTTTTATTGGAATTGCCCTAATGTGTACGGCAAGAAGCAAAAAATGAAATAGCTGAAGGATAACTTTTAGAGAAAAAGTAATTTAAATAAAATTTTTAATTCGTTCGCTTCGCTCACAAATTTTAGTGCTCGGTGTTTCTCAGATTGCCATATAGAAACACTTCGCCAATTTATTAATAATTGAAAATATTATTAATTCATATCATTTCTTCTTTATCTTTTCCTTGACCTTTTCAACCAATCTTTTGCTGTGTTTCTTTATATGCTTGTGTGTTTCAACAACAGCTTTCTTAATGTAGGGGCTCCACATTCCTATACCTGTTTTGGGTCCTTCAACTCTTCCCCACCACTTTTCAAAAAACATGATATGCTCGATTCTGTATTTTGGAGGTGGTTCAGGAATTTCATCGGCATATCCAATAGTTACAATTCCATGCACGTCAACATGCTCTGGAAGATTACAAAGCCTCCTTATTTCTGTTTCGTCAAAAGCCCCAACCCAGCAGGATCCCAATCCAAGTGAATGAGCTGTCAACAGCATGTTTTCAATTGCAGCAGCAACTCCTTGAATTGTGTAGAGCCTTACCCCCCTTGTTCCATAATATCTCTCTGCCTTTTCCGGCTCGCCTATAACCACAATATGGACCGGGGCATCCTGCATCCAATATTGTTGGGCACTGGCTTCAGCAATTTCAGTTCTTTTGTCTTCATTTTTTACAACAATAAATTTTGCATTGAAAATGTTTCCTGCAAAAGGAGCGTATTTTCCAGCCTGCAAAATTTCAACAATATTATCCCAAGGAACCTGCTTGTCCTTGTATTTTCTTACTGATCTTCTTGTCCTTATACATTCAAATATACTCATGTGATGATTATGTGCATGATGCTCTTCCTCAATATCTTCATCTTTTGTCTCCATCAAATCCATTCTGGATAAGGATATTTAAATAGTTAACTGAAAAATACAATAAAATACGACCAATTAAAAACTAAAAAATATTTCAATAAACTTAATAAATAATAGAAAATATCAATATCCTATGGATTACTCAAAATTAGTTGATGTTTACGAGCAGTTAAACAAGACAACAAAAAGGCTTGAGAAAACACACATAATCTCGGAATTCTTGAAAGATGTAAGCCTTGACGACATTGAACATGTAATACTTCTTCTTGAAGGAAGAGTTTTCCCAAATTATGATGCAAGAGAACTTGGAGTTGCATCTAGATTAATGTTAAAATCCTTGAGCACTGCAACCGGCATTAGTATTGAAAAAATTGAAAATGAGTGGAAAAAGCAAGGCGACTTAGGATTGGTTGCAGAGCTTATAGTTAAAGCAAAAAAACAATCAACATTGCATTCTACAAAATTGGCTGTTAAGAAAGTTTTTGACAATATTAGGAAATTGGCAGAGCTTGAAGGACAGGGAACTGTTGAAAGAAAAACTCAGTTGATTGCAGAGCTTCTGACATCAGCAAAGCCGCTTGAATCAAAGTACATTGTAAAAACCATTCTTGGAGAGATGCGCATTGGAGTAGGAGAAGGCGCAATGCGAGATGCGATTGTATGGACATTCTTTAACGATAAAATTGGAGTAAAATATACCAGAGAAGGAAATGACATAGAAGTTGAAGACAGGGAAATCTACAACAAATACCTGGGTGCAGTTCAAAGCGCTTACGATGTTACAAACGAATTTGCAGTTGTTGCAAAAGCAGCAAAAAAAGGAATGCAGAGTCTGGAAAATATTGAGATGCAGGTTGGCATTCCAATACAGGTTATGTTAGCCCTCAAAGTTGACACAATACAAGAAGCATTTGAAACAGTGGGCAGACCAGCTGCAATTGAATTCAAATATGATGGATTTAGGATACAAGCGCATAAAAGTGATAAAGGCCATATAAGACTATTCACTAGAAGGCTGGAAGATGTAACCAAACAATTCCCAGACGTTGTTGAATTTGTGAAGAAAAATGTCAAGGGAAAAAGCTTTATTTTTGACTCTGAGGCAGTTGGCTACAATAAAAAAACTGGAAAATACCTGCCATTTCAGAACATTTCTCAAAGGATTAAAAGAAAATATGATATTGAGAAAATTTCCCAAGATTTTCCAGTAGAGCTCAATGTATTTGACATTATTTATTATGAGGGCAGGAATTTGATTAATGAAAAATTTGAAAAAAGAAGAAAACTTCTTGAGAAAATCATAAAGCAAGAGCCAATGAAAATTGTTCTTGCAAAAAGCAAGATCACGTCAGATAAAAAGGAAGTGGAAAAATTCTTCAAGGAAGCTGTAAATGCAGGAAATGAAGGCTTAATGTTCAAGGCCCTTGATGCGCCATACAAGCCAGGAGCTAGAGTTGGCTACATGATTAAATTCAAAAGTGTAATGGAAACTCTGGATTTAGTAATTGTAGGGGCAGAGTGGGGTGAAGGAAAAAGGGCAAAATGGCTGAGCAGCTATGCGATTGCTTGCATAGACGAGAATGGAAATTTTGTTGAGATTGGAAAAGCAAGCACAGGTTTAAAGGAAAAGGAAGAGGAAGGATTAAGCTTTTTGGAAATGACACGATTGCTTAAGCCATTAATAATTTCTGAAAAAGGAAAGGAAGCAAAAGTAAATCCAAAGGTTGTGATCGAGGTTGAATATGAAGAAATACAAAAATCGCCGACTTATGAAAGTGGATATGCGTTGCGCTTTCCAAGAATTATAAAGATTCGAGAAGATAAGGGTCCGGAAGAAGCTAATACTTTAGATTATGTGAAAAAGCTATATGAAGGTCAGAAGAAGAGTTAGAACTTATCTTTAACTTTGTTATAGTAAGATTTAAAATAATTCTATTTATTCTGTAATCACTATGGAAAGCGACGCAGGGCTGGAATCATCAGTTGAAGAAACTACTGGACAAGATGCTGATGCATTAGAAGATGACATTCCTAGCAAGGAAGCTTTAAGTTATTCAAGCGACGATCACGCACAAGTACAAATAGCAGAAGTCAGAAAATCTGGAGTAAACAAAGAAGAAAAATCAGATTCTTTAGATGGTAAAATTGATTCCGAATCAAATAAATTGGCAAGTTTGGGAAATATTATTTTCGAACCAGCAAAATCTGTGCGGTATCACAAGTCAGGTGTATCTGAAGAAGAAACTCGCCCAGATGAAAAAGAAGACACCAAAAGAGGAGCGGCAGCAATAATTTATAATAAAGAAACAGGAGAATTTTATTTTGAGTTAAAACCACTAAAGTATCCAATCAAAGAAGCAAGGGGAAAATATGCTCTTGTTGGTGGAAAGGTAGAGCACACAGACAAAACTTCACTAGACGCATTAATAAGGGAAATTAGAGAAGAAGTTGTTGATAAAAAAGCACAAGAAATTTTAATAGGCAAATTAACAAATCTGGATACTTATTATCATACTATAGTGGAGTTTGTGAGTGGTGTTAAATATGAAACTGATATTTATAAAATTAATGTTGATTCCTATAAAGAATGGAATATTGTAAGGAATTCTTCCCTTGCTGAGGGACAAAAACAAGTTATAGCTATTCAAGATCTTCGCAACAGGCTTGGAGATTTTGCTTTTAAATATGAAGAGGCGCTAGAAAAGTTGTTTAATGAGGAATATGGCACAAATTCTCAGCATGATGGAGTTCATATCATCCCATTACCAATTATTAGCAATTATGCTAATTACACCCAAAGAAAAATTTTAGGCTCATCTACACCAAGATTTGGCAATCAAACCATAGATTTGCGAATAGCTGCATAAACATATATTCAACATCACATTTCGAAACCATCAATCAACAACCTTTATATACCATTATAATTTCTCTGTAATAAGATGATAGTCGGATTTGGTTTTACAAAATTAAGCGCAGAAAAGAAAGAGCCTGCTACTGGAAAGATTGACATAAACAACAATGTAAGCATAAAGGATGTTGTTGAGGACAGCCTTTCACTTGGAAAAGACAAGCAAAACGTTATAAAGTTTAAATTTGAATTTGCTTCCCAATATGAGCCAAATGTAGGCTCGATTTTGTTTGAGGGCGAAGTTCTATATCTTGACGAGCCTAAGAAGATAAAGGAAATACTGAGTTCTTGGAAAAAAGACAAGCAGATTCCAAAGGAGATTATGGGAGGGCTTCTCAATTCAATTCTTTCTAAGTGCAATGTGCAGGCATTGATTTTAAGCCAGGATGTAAATTTGCCTCCGCCAATTCCAATGCCAAAGGTTCAGATGGTGGCTCCTGAGAAGAGTTATATAGGTTAAAGTTCGTAAAGTCAGAACAAAACATTTATAAAATAATATGCTTATTCTTGGTGTTAGAATAAAATGGCAGACAAAGAACTCAAACTAAAAGTAGCAGAAGCAATTCAGGATGATGTAAACAAAGGCATAGTTAGAATTGACTCTGGCTATTTGGCTGAGGTCGATATCAAGCCAGGTGATATAGTAGAGATTGAAGGTGAGAGAAAAACAGTTGCAATTGCCGATCGCTCCTATCCAGGTGACATAGGATTAAATATCATTAGAATGGATGGAATTATAAGGAAAAATGCAAAGACGGGAATTGGGGAGATTGTAAAAATTGGAAAAGCTCAGGTAAAAGAGGCAAAAAAAGTTATAATTGCTCCTGCGAGAAAGGGCATTGTAATTAGAGCTTCTGCAGAAATTTTCAAGCAGGGCCTATTGGGAAGGGCAGTTGTTAAAGGGGACATTGTTTCTCTTGGAGGAGCTAGAAGAAGAAAGACAACAATGATGAACAATCCTTTCTTTGATGAAGACATCTTCAGCATTCTTGATGAAAGTATGATGGGCATTGGATTTGGCGACATAAAGTTCGTTGTTATAGACACTAACCCAAAGCAACCTGTTATAATCCTTGACCAGACCGAAATTGAATTCAGGTCAGAAGCTGTTGAAATTGAGGAAGAAAGAGTTCCGGACATTACTTATGAGGACGTTGGAGGTCTTCAGGATGAAATCAAAAAAGTGCGGGAGATGGTGGAACTTCCTTTAAAGCACCCTGAAATATTTGAAAGATTAGGAATTGAGGCGCCAAAGGGGGTCTTATTGCATGGGCCGCCTGGAACCGGAAAAACTTTGCTGGCAAAAGCTGTTGCAAATGAAACAAATTCTCATTTCATATTGATTAATGGGCCAGAGATAATGTGTGTTGATGGTGATACAAAAATACTTACAAATCCTAAAGGACCTATTAAAGCAAAAAATATTTTTGACAAGGCTGAAAAGAATGGAAAGATAGAAGGAGAAAAGATAAAAGTTATTGAATTACAGAAGCCAATTTCAACTTATTCTTATGACAAGAATGGCAAAATTTCAAAGGCTAAAATAACTCATGTAACTAAATTAATGGCACCTTCTTATGAGGTAAAATTTAGTGATGGGAATGCTTTAACTGTCTCAGCTAATCAGCCTTTTTTAGTCTACGGTAATAGAACATTAGAATGGAAACGCTTGGGAAATTTGAAGGAAGGCGATTTCATTGCAAAATTAAATCAAGTCAAAGTTAAAGAAAAAAGTCATAAAATTAATTTTTCAATTCAAAATTTGGTGGAGAAAAATAGCTTGTATACTATAAAAAGTAGGAACTTGTCGAGAAGCAATTGGATAAGACTGCCGAATAAAACCTCACCTGAATTGATGGAGCTATTGGGATTGGTAATGTCGGATGGACATATTGACAAAAGAAAAGAAAGTATTGTTTTTGCCAATAAAGATGATCTGTTAAGACAGAGATTTAAGAAGTTAGCTAAGGGTTTATTTGCAATAGATTCTTTAAAGGAGTATAAAGACGGCAGAGTTACGATCTATTCCAAAGTCCTATCTGAATATTTTATAAAGTTAGGAATTGATAGTGGCAAGAAGGAGAGTAAAATTCCGTCATATATGTACTCATTGCCGAAAAAAGAAATTGAATCATTTGTGAAAGGTTATTTTGATGGCGATGGGTGCGTAGCTATAACTCCTTTTAGGACAAAAGATAATAAACAATTTACATACCCCACTCCGAAAATATTTTGTAAATCTAAAGAATTCTTGCAGGAACTTCAATCCTTAATACAATTGAGATTGGGAATTTCGACTAAATTGAAACCCCATAAAACTCCTAAAGGATTGATGTATGAATTAGTAGTTAGGGGATATAAAGGAAGAAATAAGTTCTTATCGATTGGCAGTTCTACCTCAAAACTCGACAAATTAGAAAAAATAAATTCAAATCAAAAAATAAAGGAATTTGAGAATATACCTGTTCCAACATATCTTGTTAAATCTATAAAGGAAGGAATGTTATACAAAAATTTCAGAAATAATGATTATTATATCTATGGAAAAGGGAAGTTTACAAGATATTCATTAAATAAACTTTTCAATTTAATTAAAAAATATGGAGTTATAGATAATACTTTAATTAACGAGGTTAACCTGCTAAATAGAAAGGACATCGGATGGGAGCAAATAAAAAAAATAGATTTTGTGGGTGAAAAAGAATTGTATGATTTCACAGTCGATAAAGATAGTTTTGTTACACAAAATTTGTTACTACTACACAATTCAAAATATTACGGACAGAGTGAGGAAAACCTTCGTAAAAAATTTGAGGAAGCAGAAAAAAATGCCCCTTCGATAATTTTCATTGACGAGATTGATGCAATTGCTTCAAAAAGAGAAGAGACGAGAGGGGAAGTTGAGAGAAGGGTTGTTGCTCAATTGTTGGCATTGATGGACGGCCTGCAATCAAGAGGAAAAGTTGTTGTGATTGCAGCAACAAACGTTCCAAATATTTTGGATCCTGCATTGAGAAGGCCAGGGAGATTTGACAGGGAAATTGAAATTGGCGTACCAAGCAAAGAAGGAAGGCTAAATATTCTCAAAATTCACACGAGAAACATGCCGATGTACAATAGGGAAAATCTTGTAAAAGAAAGCGATTTTGAGCAAGAGTACAAAGAGGCAATTTTGAATTTGTTAAGATATAAAGACGCAAATTCAAGGAGTTTGGAAAAAACAATTACCAAATATCTAGTTGAAAATCCTGAAAAAAATGATTTGTTCAAGAAAATTGAAATTTCGAAATTAAAAAAATATATGGAAAAAATAAATTATGATGCAAGGGTTGTCATATTAAAAGAGCTCGCTGAAATTACTCACGGGTTTGTTGGAGCTGACTTGGCATCATTGGCAAAGGAAGCAGCCATGATTGTATTGAGAAAAGTCCTTCCTGACATAAAATTGAAGGAAGATGAGCCCCTGCCGAAGGAATTGCTAGAGAAGCTTGTAATAACCCAGCCAGACTTCAAAGAAGCTTTGAAGGTTGTAAGGCCAAGCGCTTTGAGGGAAGTTTTTGTTGAAATTCCAAATGTAAAGTGGTTTGATATAGGAGGCTTAGAAGATATAAAGCAGGAATTAATCGAGGCAGTTGAATGGCCTTTGAAGCATCCTGAAGCATTTAAGAGATTGGGCGTAAGGCCGCCAAGAGGAATTTTGCTGTATGGGTCTCCTGGCTCAGGCAAGACTTTGCTTGCAAAAGCGGTTGCAAATGAAAGCGAAGCAAACTTTATTTCTGTAAAAGGGCCGGAATTGTTAAGCAAGTGGGTTGGTGAAAGCGAGAAGGCTGTGAGGGAAGTTTTCAAGAAAGCTCGCCAAGTAAGTCCATGCATTATATTTTTTGATGAAATTGATTCATTGGCGCCAAAAAGAGGGGCAAGCTCAGACAGCCACGTTAGCGAAAGAGTTGTAAACCAGTTATTGACAGAGATAGACGGATTGGAGGATTTGCATGATGTTGTTGTAATTGCAGCCACAAACAGGCCTGATATTGTTGATACTGCGTTGTTAAGGCCTGGAAGATTTGATAGGATGATCCTGACTCCAATTCCAGATGAAAACGGAAGGCTGGAGATTTTTAAGGTTCATACGAAAGGCATGCCCATAAGCGTTGAGGCAAGCACCGAAAAAATTAAGCCAAAGAGAATGGTTGCTACCAAAACAATCGGAAAAGGAGGAGACGCCACTGGGGTAGAGTATGAAGACGGCGACAAAATTTTTGGCAGGGAAGATATAAGAACAAAAGAAGACTTGTTGAGAATTCTTGCAAAAAAAGCAGAGGGCTATGTTGGAGCTGACATTGAAGCAGTTTGCAGGGAAGCTGCAATTCTTGCATTAAGGGAAGACATAAACTCAAGGGAAATCAGCAAAAGGCATTTTGAGAAAGCCCTTGATAAAGTAAGGCCATCTGTTACAAAAGATGTTGAGAAATACTATGAGGAGCTTCAGGAACAGTTAACATCCGCAAGAGCAAAGCAGATGCTTGACGACAAGCCAGGATATATGGGATAACACTCTCGTGAGTTAACGACGACAAAATTTTTCGCAAAAAGTTTGACCAAAAATGTGACATTGTAAAATGGCACTAAAGTTCTTTTTCCACAATCTTTAAATAAACTTATTCTAACTCTTTTTTTATGATACCTGAATATGGTGATGAAGTCAAAGTGCATACAAAAGAGCAAGTGTATGAAGGTACAATGCTTCCCCGCCCAGAAATTTTTGAGGAGAATTATACAATTATAAAGCTAGACAATGGCTATAATATCGGCATTGACAATAAAAGAATTGAAAAGATTGAAGTACTAAGAAAATATGAAAAAAAGAAAGAGGAAAAGCACAAGCTAAGCCACAATAAAAATCTTCCAACCGTTTCTATCTTGTCTTTCGGAGGAACAATTTCTTCAAGAGTTGATTACAGGACCGGGGGTGTTTACGCTGATTACACAGCAGAGGATTTTGTTGCAATGCTACCAGAGCTTGAGAATGTTGCAAACTTAAAGGCTGAGAAAGTAATGGGGATTATGAGCGAAGACATGGCTGCAGATGAGTGGAAAATTATGGCAAACAGAGTTGCAAAAGAGTTGAATGATAATGAAGTTCGTGGAGTTGTAGTAACTCAAGGAACAGACACTTTGCATTATTCAACAGCTGCGATGTCATTTTTTTTGAAGCATTTGAACAGGCCGGTTGTATTTACAGCAGCCCAAAGAAGCATTGACAGGGGCTCTTCAGACGCCTTTATGAATTTGCTTTGCGCAGTCCATGCCGCTGCAAAGTTTGACGGTGCTTGTGTTGTAACTTGCATGCATGGCACAAGCAACGACAATTACTGCATACTAAACAGGGGAACTAAAGTAAGAAAGTTGAACACAAGCAGAAGAGATGCATTCCGCCCGATAAATGAATTGCCTCTGGCAAAAGTTTTTGAAAACGGCAAAATAGAGATTTTGAATTCAAATTACAATAAAAAAAATAATCAGAAAGTTATTGTTGATGACAAGTTCGAAAGTAAAACAGCATTGCTTTATGTTTATCCTGGCATGAGTCCGGATGTTCTCGATTATTATGCAGAGAAAAAATATAAAGGCATTGTGATTGCAGCAACAGCACTTGGGCATGTTGCAACAATGAATCAAAAATATTCCTTGATTAAAAAATTTAAGGAACTGATTGAAAATAATGTTGCTGTTGTTATTGTATCGCAGACGATTTACGGACGAGTTCATCCTTATGTTTACACAAATTTAAGAAAGTTGTCAATTGATTTAGGATGCATTTTCGCAGAAGACATGCTGTCGGAGACTGCTTATGTAAAGCTAGGGTGGGTTTTGGGGCATACAACAAAAATTGATGAAGTGAAAAAAATGATGCTTACAAATTATGCTGGAGAGATAACAGAAAGAAGCGATGAACACGCGTTTTTGTACTAAATGACCCCAATTCAAGATTTGCTTAATAAGATTAAGTGGGACAAGAGAGAAAATCCCAATGATTATGAAATTTTTTATTTCGATAGGATTTTAAATAAGCTTATTTCTATTCCTTACAAGAAGATAAAAGGATTGGAAGGCAGCTTTTTGGTCTTAGACAATGAAGAGGAAACAAACATTCCTTTTTAACATCCAAAATGCTGAAAGAAATATTTATTATAAATCTCTTGAGGAAGCACAAATTAAAAATAATCTAAGGGATTTTATAGAATTCCTGATAAAGTTATTAAAGGTAGAAAAAATAAGATTTTAATATGCAAAAATATTAAAATTAATATATAAAAATGCAAATAAACTATCAAGATTTAGGTTTTAAATGCGGTCTTGAAATTCACCAGCAGCTTGAAGGGAAAAAACTTTTCTGTAGCTGTCCAACTTTGAATTCTGACAAGGAATTTGACATAAAAGTGGAAAGAAAGCTGAGGGCAGTTGCCGGTGAGACAGGTGATGTTGACATTGCAGCAGAATTTGAGATGTTAAAAAGGAAAAGGTTTCTTTATGAAAGCAATTCGGAAGACACTTGCCTGGTTGAATATGATGAAGAGCCGCCTCATTTAATGAATAATCTAGCCTTGGAAACCACAATTAAGGTTGCTTTGTTGCTAAATTCAAAAATTGTTGATGAAATTCAAGTGATGAGAAAGACAGTTGTTGACGGAAGCAATGTAAGCGGCTTTCAAAGAACTGCGCTTGTTGCAATTAATGGATTTATAGAAACATCTCATGGAAAGGTTGTAATTCCAACTATATGCCTTGAGGAGGAAGCTGCACAGAAATTAGAGGAAGGCACGGATTTTGTTAGGTATAAATTAGACAGGCTCGGCATCCCATTAATAGAAATTGCAACCGACTCGTCAATTAAAGATCATGAGCATGCAAAGGAAACTGCATCTCATATAGGCATGGTACTAAGAAGCGTTGAAAATGTGAAAAGAGGTCTTGGTACAATAAGGCAGGATGTCAATATATCAATTATGGAAGGTGCAAGGACAGAGATAAAAGGATTTCAAGATTTGAGAAGCATCCCTAAAGTTATTGAGTACGAAGTTAAAAGACAATTGGAAGCAATAAAAGCTGGGAAAAAATTATCCAAAGAAGTAAGAAAAGCGGAAACTGATTTTACAACCTCTTTTTTGCGTCCATTGCCTGGGGCGGCAAGGTTGTATCCAGAGACGGATGTTTTGCCTGTAAAAGTTGATAAGAATCACATTGAAAAACTGAAAAAAGAACTGCCGAAATTATTAAGCGAAAAAATTGAAGAGTTTGCAAAAAGGTACAACATTTCCAATGACATGGCAAAAGAGCTTGTTAATGATGAAAACTTTGAATACCTTAGGCAAAAATTCAAAGGCAAGGATGTCTGGGCCATTGTAAGGGTGTTAACAAATACTCCAAAGGAAATAAAATCCAAATTAAAAGCAGAGGATTTTGAGGAAGTCCTTTCATATTTTTACGAAGGCAATATATCAAAGGAAGCAATAATAGATTTGTTGGAAAAAAAATTAAGAGGGGAAAAATTGGAAATTTCAGAATTCAAAGCAATTTCAGAAGAACAACTGGAAAATGAAATAAAAAAAATAATAAAAGAAAAACCAAATTTAAATGCAAGTGCTTACATGGGATTGGCTATGGCCAAATATCGTGGAAAAGTGGATGGGAAGAAAGTGATGGAATTGGTGAAAAAATTTGTGAAATAAACTTCCAATTCCAAACCTTTAAAACCTATATCTGATTTCTTATTATTGGTGAAGCAATAATGGCATTCAGCAAATTTGATAAAAATTTGGATAAAGAGTTATTTTCTGAAGCGATAAATTTTGAAACTACAAGAATTACAGTCGGAGTTTTCTCCTACAACGACGGCGAGAAAAAGCTTCAAGTTTCAAGGGAAAATATGAATCAAAATGGAGAATGGAGCTTTGCAAAACTTGGCAGGATGTTCAAGGACGAGGCCGAGAAAGTGATTCCTGTGATGGAAAAGGCTTTGAAGCATATGTAAAGAATCTAATACTATTTTTTCTGCTCTCTCGCTTCGGACAACAATTTTCATGCTGTGCAATGACAGCACTACTCCATGGGTTCCTCATAAGTACGAGGCAGAGTGCTTAAAGCACTTTTTGTTTAGCATTAAGTCAAACTTTTATATGGGGGGCACCCATTATTGCTCATGAAATCACATGTGTCTCGGATTGTTGAATATATATGTAATTTATTGAGTTAAACGCGCCAGGAAGGATTCGAACCCTCGGCCTAAAGGTTAGGAACCTTTCGCTCTATTTGCACGAAAACACAAATTATGTTCTCTCCAAGCTGAGCTACTGGCGCATATAAATAGGATATTAAATTGTATTTAAAAACTTACTTAACATTAAGAAAATTTCTCAAATTTTCGAGTGTTTGGAAACTCTAGAGTTTCCGACATATTTATAAAGTTCTCCAAGAATACTTTGAATAGAATTACCAATAACCTTTATATATAACCATTATGAAGCGGTTTGACACAAAATGGAAGCAGAAATTTTAATTGAAATCAAAGAGGCAGAAAAAAAGGCAGATGAAATTATAGAAAGAGCAAAAGTGGAAAAGGAGTACATAATTAAGGAAGCAGCAGCCAAGTCTTCAAAAATGCTGGCTTCAGCAGTAGAAGAAACATTTAAACTTCAGGAAAAAAAGCTGGCTGATTTTAAAGAAAAATCAAAACTGGTTAGAGAAGAAAAGGTTGCAGAAAGCAAAACAACAATAAAGCAGCTTAAGGCAAAATCAGAAAAGAACATGCCAATAGCTGTTGATTTTGTTCTGAAAAAATTCGAAGAGACGATTTAAGATGCTAAGCCCGCATGATATGAGCAGCGTGATAATAGCAGGGCCAAACAACATATTAGAAGGCATTATCAAAGAACTTCACAACCTGAAAATACTGCACATCGTTGACCATTCAAAAAATGACTTGGCAGATATAGGGACCCCTTTGGAGAGCGCCAGCAGGATTTCTGAAATTTTAGTTAAGGTGCGCTCAATGATTTCATCTCTTAATATAAAAAAAAATGATTCCAGCTTTGAGCTTAAAAGGGACATTTTGGATGTAGGATTAGCTGTAAAAAAGCTTGGTGATGAATTGGTCATGCGCACTGATGAACTTAAAAAAATAGAAGAGCATTTATCAAGAAATGAAGCGGTGAAGCAGGAGCTGGAAATCCTAAAAGGAATTGACATTCCTCTTGAGTTATTTTTTCCATTCAAGTCATTGGCCCGTTTTACCGGCTACCTCAAAAGCAAAAATAATCACAAAGAATTAAAAACGGAGCTTGAGAAGATTACCGCAAAGTTTATGCTCTTGGAAAGCTTGACCTCCAAAGGAAACTTAGTGGTTTTGTATATTGATGCAAGCAAAAAGGAAAATGCAAACTCCATATTGCAAAAAATTGGTTTTACTCCTGTAAATTTCGTGAATTTAACAAATTTGAAGGGGAACGCTTCCAGCAACATGGATATAATTGAAGAAGAAAAGGCAAATCTGCAAAAGAAAGAGGAAGAAGTCAAAAAAAGAATTGAAAGCTTAAGGAAGGAACATAAATCGTTTTTATTGGCTGCTGAAGAATTCTTAAATGAGCAGCTTGAAAAAGCCGAAGCTCCTTTGAAATTCGCATCAACGAAGTCGAGCTTCCTAATTAAGGGATGGATTCCAAGCGACGAGTTAAATAAATCTATTGACAGGATTAATAAAGTCTCAAAAAATAAAGTGTTTATTCAATTCGAGCCGGCAAAGAAAAATGACAAAGTGCCTGTAAAGCTTAAGAATCCTAAATATGCAAAGTCATTTGAGTTCTTTTTGGATTTGTACAGTATGCCAACTTACATGGAGATTGATCCTACGTTTTTCATATTTTTGACTTTCCCTATACTTTTTGGCATGATGCTGGGCGACATTGGCTATGGAATAGTAAGTTTCTTAATTTTTTGGCTCATAAAGAAAAAATTGCCAAAATCCAGAAGCCTTCTAAATATACTAATGCTTGCATCACTTGTTTCTATTTTATTCGGGGTATTATTTGGCGAATTCTTTGGGCTTGAGAAAATTGGAGAAATGGAATTATGGCATCTGCTGAGCAGAGAGCATGATATGTTTTCGTTGCTGTATATTGCAATAGGGATAGGGATTGTTCACGTAAATATAGGTTTAATTATCGGGTTTATCAATGAAATGAAGTCGCATGGGTTTATGATGGCGATTTTTGAAAAGGGAAGCTGGATTGTGTTGGAAATTGGAATTGCGATGGTTGCATTATCCTATTTTCAAATAATAGCTGTGTCTGCTCGGATAGGATATTCATTTTTGGCATTTTCAGTTTTGATGTTGCTAAAGGGCGAGGGCATAAAGGGCATAATAGAATTACCGAGCATTTTAACAAATATATTATCTTACGCAAGGCTAATGGCAATTGGATTGTCTTCTGTGATTCTGGCTGTTATCATAAACGATGAGTCAACACAATTTTTCCACAAGGGAGGGCTTTTTATATTAGCTGGTGTAATGATTTTAATAATAGGACACACAATAAACATAATGCTTGGACTGCTTGGAAGCTTTTTGCACTCGTTAAGATTGCACTATGTTGAGTTTTTTTCAAAATTTTTCCACGGCGGTGCGAAGAAGTATCAAGCTTTTGGAGCAAAAGAGTGATTAAAACTATTGGAGGTAAAGGAATATGGCAGTAGACATATCGATTGGGTTGGTGGCAATAGGATCTGGCTTGGCTATTGGCATGAGCGCTATTGCGGCAGCTATTGCTGAAAAGGAAATCGGAGCTGCTGCGGTAGGCGCAATGGCTGAAAAGGAGGAATTATTCGGTAAGGGATTAATCCTTACTGTCATCCCAGAAACTATTGTTATCTTTGGGCTTGTAGTAGCCATACTGATACTGAACCTGGCAAAATAAATAATATCTAAAATGGGACTGGAAGCAGTAAAGGAAGAAATATTGGGCAATGCAAAAGAGCAGGCAAACTCCCTGTTAGCCGAAGGAAGAAGGGAGGCAAGCAGATTAATAAAGGATGCAGAGAAAAAAATAGAAGAGATTAAATCAAAGGCTGAAGAGGCAACCAAAAAATCCTGTGAAATCATAAAAAGGCAGGAATTAGCATCTGCTGATCTTGAAATCAAGAAAATAACCCTTGAGACAAAAAAGCAGATTATTGAGAATCTTTTTGCCGAAGTTCGCAGAAAGCTTGAAAGCCTGGATGACAAAAAAAGGGATGGATATTTAAAAAAACTCATAGAAAGGGCAAAAAAAGATATTGAAGTGTCTTTTGTTTACTGCAATAAAAAAGACTCGAAGTTTCTAAAAGGTATAAATCCCGAAGAGATTAACATAATTGGCGGCATAATAGCAGAAAACAAGGACAGGACAATAAGAGTGGATTATACCTTTGAGTCAATGCTTCAGAGTATTAAAGAAAATGAATTGCAAAACATGAATAAAATCACATTCGGATGAAAATGCTTAAACTTAAACTGCAAAAGCAAAAAAATACGGAAAAAGTCAAGCTGGGATTTTACCCTTATACTTACGTAAGGACTGTTGTGATGAGGTCTCTTCTTTTCAATAAGGAAGATTACCACAAGATGCTTAAAATGTCTTTTAACGAAATTGTAAAATTTTTGCAGGACTCAAGTTATAAAAAAGAAATAAATTCATTGGCAACTGAGCATTCAGGTTCTGACTTGCTGGAGCTGGCATTGAACAGGAATCTTGCAGAATCTTTTAAGAAATTGATGAGAATCTCCTCATACGAGCTTGGCTTACTTATTCGAGAATACGCAAAAAGAAAGGATATTGAAGATATTAAAACAATAATCAGGGGAAAATTGACTAACGCTAACGAAAAAATAATAGCAAGCTCAATAACGGGAGCAGGAACTTTAAGTTATGACTTCCTGATTGCACTTATGAAAAAAGAGTCAATTGAAGAAATTTTAAGGAATAATAATATTATTGATTTTTCACTGCTGAAGAATGCAATGAAGGATTTCAACGAAAAAAAGACTTTAGTAGGAATTGAAAATGCGCTTGACAAGTATTACTACAGCAATCTCATAAAATTTTCTGAAGCATTGCCCAAGGAAGGTGAGCTTTTTAGGAATTTCTTGCTCAAGGAAGTCGAAGTGCTGAATTTAATGACATTATTGAGGCTGAAAAAAGCTAAGCTTGGAAAAGATATTATAAAGGAATTTATAGTTCCATGTGGTGATAAAACAAAAGATGCAAAAATAATGAGCTTGGCTAGTGTTGATGACATTGACGAGCTTTCAATAGCGTTAAACAAAACAGAATATAAAGATGTTATTGCAAAGGGCTTTGACGATTTCAAAAAGACAAGTTCGTTGATAATTCTTGAAATCAATTTGTATAAGTATTTGCTCAGGCAGTCAATATTGCTGCTCCACCAGCACCCTTTGTCAATAGATGTGATACTTGGCTACATGTTTGCAAAAGACATTGAGGTAAGGAATTTGAAAATAATTGTAAAAGGGAACCAGCTTGGCTTAAGCGAGGAATTTATTGAAAGCCAGCTGATCTTTGAGTGAAAAATCCACCAACAGAATATTTAATAAAATAAACAAAAATCAAAAAGTAAAACTTAAAATGGTGAAAATTGCAGTTATAGGGGGAAGTGAATTCATCGTTGGATTTCAATTAGCAGGAATAAAAGACACAATCGAACTCAATGAAAATCAATTTAGCGAGATGAAAAATTTGAAGGCTAATAAGGATTTTGGCATTGTAGTTGTTGATGAAAAAATAATTGACAATCTTGAGGCACATCAGAAGCTTGAAATAGAATCCTCTGTTGACCCAGTTTTTATTCCAATTTCAACGAAGGTAGAGCAAGACAGTTTGAAAAGGCTAATCAAAAAATCAGTTGGAGTGGATTTATGGAAATAGGTGAAAAAATGGAAAAGGGTGTTTTGTACAGAATTGCAGGGCCTGTTGTTGTGGCAAAAGGCATAAAGCCACGAATGTATGATGTTTGCAGGGTCGGAAATGAAAAACTGATGGGAGAGGTAATCCAGATTGAAGGAGACAAAGTAATAATCCAAGTTTATGAGGACACATCCGGAATGAAGCCTGGCGAGCCTGTTGTTAACACTGGGGAGCCGTTAAAAGTAGAGCTTGGGCCTGGAATGCTTGGCAGCATTTATGATGGAATTCAGAGGCCATTGCCGATCCTAGTCAAACAAATGGGAGACTTCATTAAGAGAGGAGTTGATGCTCCTGGCCTTGACCAAGCAAAAAAATGGGACTTCAAGGCAATCGTCAAGACTGGTGATGCTGTTGCAGCTGGCCAAATTATAGGCGAGGTTGAAGAAAATCCTGGAATTATTCACAAAATTATGATTCCTCCAAGCCAGAAAGGAAAGATTGCTGAGATTAAACCTGGGAAATTTACTGTCAATGATGTAATTGGAAAGCTTGACAATGGGTTTGAATTGAGGTTGAAGCATAATTGGCCAGTTAGGGTTCCTAGGCCTGTTGCATCAAAATTAAGGCCGGTATCACCCTTGATTACAGGACAGAGGATTTTTGATGCTTTGTTTCCATTGGCAAAAGGCGGAGTTGCTGCTATTCCTGGGCCGTTTGGAGCGGGAAAAACGGTAGCTCAGCAAGCCCTTGCAAAATGGTCTGATGCGGACATAATTGTTTACGTTGGTTGTGGGGAACGAGGGAACGAGATGACTGAAGTGCTGACCGAATTTCCGCAATTAACTGATCCAAGAAGCGGCAAGCCATTGATGAACAGGACAGTTTTGATTGCAAACACCTCAAACATGCCTGTCGCAGCACGGGAAGCCAGCATTTATACTGGTGCCACAATTGCAGAATATTATCGTGACATGGGATATTCTGTTGCTTTGATGGCAGATTCAACATCAAGATGGGCAGAGGCAATGCGAGAAATCTCATCAAGATTGGAGGAAATGCCAGGCGAAGAAGGATACCCAGCTTATTTGTCATCCCGGCTGGCTCAATTTTATGAAAGGGCTGGAAGGGTTATTCCATTAGGAACAAAAAAAGAAGGTAGTGTTAGTATTATCGGAGCTGTAAGCCCTCCAGGAGGTGATTTTTCAGAGCCGGTAACTCAAAGCACTTTGAGGGTCACAAAAGTATTCTGGGCTTTGGATGCTAAATTAGCCCAAAGAAGGCATTTCCCGTCCATAAACTGGCTTTCATCATATTCCTTGTACTTGGGCGCTTTGGAGCCATGGTACTCAAAGAACGTTGCTGCTGAATGGCATAGCCTTGTATCAGAGATGATGGGTATTTTGCAAGAGGAAGAAAAGCTTCTGGAAATTGTGCAGCTTGTCGGTTCCGATGCGTTGCCAGATAGGCAGCAATTGGTATTACTGGTTGCAAGATTGATAAGGGAAGTAATGCTGCAACAGAATGCTTTTCACGAAATTGATACTTATTGTGAATTGAAAAAGACTTATATGATTATGAAATTTATAATGAACTTTTCTAAGCTGGCGAATTCTTCCTTGGATTCTGGAATGAGGCTGCAGCAGATAATGGCCACTAAATCCAAAGACAGGCTAAGCGAGGTAAAATTTATAAAAAACCATGAAAAGCTGCTTGACGAATTAAAAAGCCAGATGGAAATGGAATTTAAAGTGTAAAAAGTTTGTTGATTTAATTTTTTAAACAACGGAATTCCACCAATTCTTTGAATGGTGGAGTGAGTAGTGCTC
>JAHFQA010000011.1 GCA_023266475.1 Candidatus Woesearchaeota archaeon
CTTCAACTCTGTTTTTTGTCAATTCAAGGACCTGCTTAAGATAAGGCGGTAAATTGTACTTGTCTGATAATGAAATGGCTGGCTCTAAATATTTTACTATCGATCCCTCCGTCACTGTAAAAATCAGTCTGCTGCCACAAACCAAACATTTGCCTGTTAGTGGTGGCCTTCTATACTTTTCTGTGCATTTGCTGCACCGGAACTGTTGGTGGGAAAATTTTCGTAAGTTACCCTTTATATCCCTTAGTAAATGCTTTTCTATCACTAACCTAGCTACGTCAGAGGCGTCGACTGCCCTTATTTTGTCTGCAAGTTCCATCTGACCTTTCAATTTGTCTTCCATAGATGGAATTGTCTTGTAAGCTGAGCATTTGACACCAATGTTTATGTTGCTGACTGGATGGGTATAATGGATTTTAGTGTCTTTTTTAGAGTTCAACAAGTTTGCCAATCTGTCAATCTTTATGTTCCATGGTAATTCAAATTTCAATGTTGCGTCATAAAAATCAAGCGGATAATATTCTACAACATCCAAATCAAAGGCCATATCATCAACTTCTGTTGGAACTAGTATTGATGTCAAAACTAATGGTGCATCTTGGGTTGCACCACGGGTGTCAGGCAAAAATTGTCTTGAAAAATTTAGCAATGCATCCATCAAAAGGATTATAGATGCTTCGTCTCCATCACAATCCCTTCTTGTTGCAGCATGGAATAATGGGTGCGCGTAAAACCCTTGGGTTTTTGAGAACCCTATAATCCTTCCCACAATTCCTGCTGATGTATGAGGGGCTAATGCAACTACTAGTTCTCCTATCAAATCCTTCTCAGACTTTAGGTTATAAACTCCTTTTAATTGGTAGAGTGAAACTAAAAGCTCATCGATAAATTTGCTTACATTGTAAATAATTTTATCTGCGCCAATTTCAGGAGCATCTTCACATTTTGGGATTATGATGTCCTGTGGATTCAATTCCAGAATCTGGCTTTCATCAGTTAGAATATCGCCGTAAATATCCCTTTCGTATCCTAGTTTTCTAATATCTTCTACAGACACTTCTATTTCCTTAGGCTTAAAATGGGTTATTGGTAACTGTGTCATGTCATATCTTGTAGTTCCATCTTTGTTCACAGGAATATCATATTTTGCCCTTAAAATTCCCTTTGCTAAATGTTCTGGAATATGATTCTTATTTGAAGTTCCCCTAACTCCCTTTATTAAATCCGGATGCTCAACCATATTCAATTTCTTTAACGCGTTTTTGAAATAATGGTTTATATCGATTCTCTGTGTTTTGTAATGTAATGCCTCACCATGCCTACATCTTGCCTCATCAAGCATACCGCAAGAGCGACAGTAATATTTCTTAGATGATTTGGAACTGCATTGGTCACAAATGTTGAAGATCGTGTCTTTCTTGCATTCATTACAAAAATAAAGTGGAAATTCTGCCTCCACTATCCCTATCCCAATAGCGCTTTGAAATGATCTTAGTTTACCACCTTCTTTTCCAATTGGAAAAAGTGTATGTGGATTACCATCCATTTTTCTGACCTTTGCTTTTTCAGGCCTACCCATCCTAGTACCTATAAATGTTCCAGACTTGTCATTTACTTTAATCTTGGATACTGAATTTACTATTTCTAAAACATCATCACTTTCTACGGCTTCATATTTTCCATAAACATCATTTTCATCTAAGTTTAATATTTCGGATAGTACCTCTGCGTCATCATCTTCAATCACAGTAAACTCATTAATGATAGATATATGAGGCACACCTATACATTCAAGCACCCTTTTACCAACATCATTTTTTGACAATATTATTTTTTTGACTTTACCATCTTCCAACTCTATTTTTCCGGATACTAACCACCTTAACAATTCCATGAAATCCTCCCTTGAAATTGTTTTCCAATGATAGGTATAGCGAGGATGTAAAGGCACCTCAAGGCTATTGCTTATTGATATTGCATCTCGTGCAGTCGGCTTCTCAAAAAAATAATTTTTCGTTAACTTTACCAACCTTTCCTTTTCAATATTGGTTAATGCTGATAGTTTTAGATAATCAACATTTCCAAATAATTTTGCCGTTGAATTTACTACTTGAAGTACCCACCATTCCTCACAATAGCCTGCAGGGACCAGAGTATGTGCCCTGTTGAAAAAATCCCCATAACTTACTAGGATATCACCTAAAAAGAGGATTTCTTTTATAGATTTGACAATTTGCTTTGCTTGGTGCTCTGTATCAATTATTACTACACTATCGTCATTTAATTTTACTATTGGTCCTTCTATTGAATCACATACTGTGATTGCTGTTGCTTTTCCAGGCCGCTCAACTTTTAGTTGTGTCCCTATAGCAAGGTACTTGTTAAGAACAATCATTGTTGCGGGATGTATTGCTGTTGCAGAATACCCTGAAGTTCTGCATCTGCCGTATCTTAGGCGAAAACCACCTACAGCAGAAGGGTGACCCAAAACTGGCCTGCCTGCAACAAGATCGTGTATATAAGTATAGATTGGCACAATTCCTTTTTTTGAAAATTTTTCCTTTGTTTTTTCTTCCTTTTGTATATGCACAAATTCCTGCAAAAACTCCCAATTGCTTAAGTTAAATTCACCACCCCATTTTTTAAGCTGAGACCATACTTTCACAGCCTTTTGGGCAATACATTCTCCCAATACAAGGCATGGTCCACTCCTTATCCTGTTTGTTTCTATCCTTTCAATATCTTTGTAATTAGAAACCTCTATCTCTTCTGATGGATCACCATCAATTTGTATAGGAAGGTTGCTGACGAGAAACCTTATTTCCTTTTCACTGGGTAGGTATTGGAGATTAGTAACTCTCTCATGATAATCATACAACTCTATTATCATCCTTCTAATCTCTTTCTCGCTTGGGTCATAAATATCATAACCCATACTATTTCTTATGTAGTCAGCAATAATAACACTGACAGCTCCAGCAGTTCCGCCTGCACTTCTGATAGGCCCAGCATACATTAATGAAAAATATTCTTTTCCATCTTGCCTTTTCTTGAATTTTAGTTCAACAAATCCCTCAAGGGGAGAAGCCACAACACCAAGAGTCAGATATGCTAATCCCATCCGTATCCCTGCCTCTATGGCCTCTTTTTTTGTTTCAAATTTGCAGAATTTTTCTTCAGCTGTTTCTAGAGATATTGTAAGTGCAACTCTCCAATCAAGTTTTCCATAAATCGTTTCTAGTTCTTTTATTCTTTTCGGAATACCTACATTCATTATTTTAGGCACAACGACACTAACCAAACCTTCAACACGCTCTGCCATATTTTTGGCAAGTGGGATATTGACTGTGGGTTCTGGATCGTATCCTAAAGCTCTGGCTTCATTAGCGACCTTGTAAGCATCATATACTTTCTTTGTTATTTTATTGATGTATTTTTCTTCACTAATCATTTTCTTGCCCAAATTTCAGTATTTTTACATCTCTTGTCTTTAAATTCACAACAGGCACTCTGCTTGGCTGCGGATTATGGCCGATTTTTTCTTGAAATAGCGTCTTGCTTTGCCAACAACTCCCACAAATTAAAGTAGTGTTCCTGTAGTTAGCCGTTACAGACTTGTGTATATGACCACTGAGAAAAAAATCTGGGATCTTTTCTATTACCAGCGGATCTTTTTTCGTGTCTGGAATATAAAGTGTTGATGAATGTGATGGTGCTAAATGCCTTCTTCTTAATAGGAACTTCATTATCAAATCTGCCCGGTCGTAGCCTCCCTTATTTCTTAATGAGTCTACTTGTGCCACAAAATAATCGAAGGAATAGCCGTGGTACATTAAGACGTCAAAACCTACAAAATTATCTGATGAATTAATATTTACTAGCGATGGATTGGATACCATTACAACGTTATTTAACTCATACATTGGTTTGGCAAAATCCTTTGATAAGGGTGGTTGTGGCTCAGAAATCCTCAATGCATCATGATTGCCTGGACAAATTATTAATGGTATGTGTTGAGGGACTTGTTTTAAAAGTTCCGCACATTCCTTATATTGCTGATAAATATCTTTTGTTGAAAGCTCCTTGTCCTGCTCGGGGTAAATTCCACATCCGTCTACTAAGTCGCCTGCAATGAATATATACTCCACATTCTTAGCTATATTTCTTTGCTGATCATTGCCTAGATCACAGTTTATCCACTTAAGAAACCTTTCAAAATCATCTGGAAGAAATTTCGAAGATCCAACGTGCAAGTCAGACAAAAACAATGCATATTTTTCTTGTTCTGCTTTTTTAAGCTCTTTATTTGCTGGGATATCTGGCCAAATAATTTCATTTACAAAAATTAGCGTATCTACATTTACACCTACAACACCAATAACCTCATCCAAAACAATGTCCATAGCCTCATTGAATAGGATTGGCTTGTTTTTGTTTACCAGAACCCTTCTTTGGCCTGTTGGGTCTTCGAGAACAAAAAGTAGATTTCCGTTTTTTGTAATTTGTTTGTCGCTGACTATACCTATAATTGCTGCCTGTACTTTTTCTCTTTTGTTTGTTATTTTATTGATTGATACAGTGTTTTTGAGTTCCTGCCTTTGTTTGAGAATTTTTTCTATCGCTTTGTAACGGTTGTTAAAATAGTCAACAAAATCTTGTGGCTCCCGTTTTTTTGGCTCTTCCTTGTAGGAATATACTATTTTTACTCCGTCTATAGGTGCTTTTCTAATATTTAATTCGTTTGCACTCTGTATTTTTTGTGATTTTGATTCGTGGATTAATTCGCGCAAATCTAGGTCCGTAACCTTCAAATTTTCAGTGTGTTTTGCTGTTAAAACTTCAAATATTCTAGAAATCTTTCCACTTTCATCCATTTCTTTTAGAAGTTCTGAACTCACCAACACTCCGTTTTTTAAAAAAATCTCGACAATTTCGCGTTTTTTTTGGGTGAGTTCCTGTTGCATGTTATATTCTTATACTGTCCTCGAGAATTTTTTTTATCTTTGGCAATGTTGTTTCAGGTATTTCAATAGAAATATCTCTTGTTCTCCCATATCTACCCTTTGATATTATTTTGGCATTTATTATTCCAAGCATGTCAAACTCAGATATAATATCAGATACCCTTCTTTGTGTCAATATGCTAGTGTTTGTCTTATTGCATAGTGATTTGTATACCTCATAGACTTCCCCGGTGAACAAGCTATTTTTTCTTCCTGACTGGAGGAAAAGGATTGAGTAAAGCACAAGCTGGTATTGTTTTGGTTGTGTTGCTACCATATCTATAATTCTATCTCTATCAATCTTTGCTTCAGCATCATCTATGTGTTCAATTGTTACTTTTTTTGCGTTTTTTCTGTCTGCCAATTCACCAGCAACCCTCAACAACTCCAATGCCCTCCTTGCATCGCCGTGGTCTCTGGCGGCGTATGCTGCGCACTTTTCTATAACCCCAAAATCTATAATTTCCTTGTTGAATGCAAACTCAACTCTCTGGTTTAATATTGCTTGGATTTGTAATGCATTGTAGGGTGGGAATATAATTTCTTCTTCAGAAAGGGAAGACCTTACCCTTGGGTCGATACCTTCAACAAACATGATATCATTTGATATTCCTATTATTGAAATTTGAGATTCTGTGTCCTCTTCATTTATTCTGGTTAAATTATAAAGAGCATTGTCTCCGGTTTTATTAACTAGCTGATCTATCTCATCAAGAATTAGAAGATAGTTTTGCTTTTGTTTATTCAGTGCCTTGAAAAATGATCTGTAGACTTCTTCTGTTGGCAATCCTGTTGGGGGTACTGATTTACCTAATTCTCTCGCAAGGTGTGCAATTAACCTATATTCTGTGTCAGCACTTCTCTTAATCTTGCAATTAATATATAATACCTTTAATGATATATTCTCTCTTTCAGCTACTTCCATCAATTTTTTTGTGGTGTGTTTCACTGTTAGTGTCTTACCAGCACCTGTTTTGCCATATACGAATGTGTTTGATGGTTTTTCACCTTTAAGTGCCGGAGCAAGTATGTTAGCCAATTGTTTGGTTTGTTCTTCCCTGTGGAGGATTGTTTCTGGGATATAATTTGATTGAAGCGCCTTTTTATCAAAAAAGACACTATCTTTTCTTAGAAATACTTCAAAGAATACATCTAACCCCTTTTCTATCATAAATTTCCAAGTGAAATATAGGTATATAAATCTTTCTTTTACCAACACCACCCCTTAATTTCGTATGGAAATTTTGGTTTATGGTTTTGGGTAGGTGGTTATGGTTGTATTTGTTTGTTTTCTATATAGAATAAAAATATATTATATAGTAAAGAAAGTTTGTATAAAAAAGACCAAAGTTACCTTCCAATAGAAATTAAGGTGTGGGTGAATTATTATTTATTACTATATAATAATAAAAACAATAGATTTTTAAATGAAATTAGTTTACCATGTTTATGGTTGCTCTAAGACCAGAAATTCAACTTAAAAATCTTGGTTTGAACCTTTACGAGGTAAAAATCTGGACTGCTCTGCTAAGCAGGGGAGTTTCTACAGCAGGCGAGCTTTCTGACATAGCAAATGTTCCAAGAAGCAGAAGCTATGATGTTCTTGAGTCTTTGGAAAAGAAAGGATTTGTAATAATGAAATTAGGCAAGCCAATAAAATACATAGCTGTTCCTCCAAAAGAGGTTGTTGAAAGAGTCAAGAAGAATGTTGAATCTTACGCAAAAGACGAAATTAAGAAGCTAACCGATTTAAAAAACACCGACGTTATAAACGAATTAAGCACGTTACATACTCAAGGCGTTGAATTAGTTGAGCCAGCTGACTTAAGTGGTTCATTGAGGGGAAGGCATAACTTATATAATCATATTGAATATATAATTAGAAAATCACAGAAATCAATATTCATATCAACAACCCAAAATGAATTTATGACCATTTCTAATAAATTTAAGGGTTTATTTGTGAAATTAAAAAAGAAAAATGTAAAGATAAGGATATTGACACAAGTAAACAATCAAATAAAAAAATATGTTGATGAACTAAGACAAACCGTTGAAGTAACCCACACTGAAAACAGGGCAAGATTCTGCATTGTTGACGGCAAGGAAATAATCTTCATGGTTCTTGATGACACCGAAGTTCATCCAACTTATGATGTTGGCATATGGGTAAATTCTCCATTTGTTAAAGACATTGAAAATGTTTATTCCAAATTAGCATAAGCCCGGATTTACAATTATAAAAAACAATCTTGGATTTTGTAAATTACTCAATATCTTCCACAACCTTTATAAATTGACAGAATTTTCTTAGATCCATAATTAACTTTGGTGTTTGATTACACAAACACAAAGCATAAAACAAGCCTGAAAAGATTACCTTTTCAGTACAGTTGATTAAACTGTTTTCTATAAAAGGTACTCAATAAAAGGCTTCTTTTACATAAACAAAAACATAGACATATTAGTCTATGACATTTAAAAAAAATGCCCAGGACAAGACAACCGAGAGCAGGAAGCATGCAATTTTGGCCACGAGTCAGATCAAGGCAGAGCTATCCAAGAATCAGAAATTGGTCAGCAGCCAAGGAAACAAGGCCACTCGGATTTGCTGGCTATAAAGTTGGAATGACACACTTACTAATAAATGATAATAATCAACATTCCCTGACAAAAGGGATGGATATCTTCTGCCCCATTACAGTCGTGGAATGCCCACCACTAAAAACTACTTCTATAATGTTTTACAAAAAAACAAATAAAGGTTTAAAGTTTGTTTCTCAGATTTTTGAAGATTCTTTTGATAAAGATGTTGCAAGAAAAATTTTAATCCCAAAAAACAAGGGAAAGGAAGCAACAGATTTTGATTTTGTAAGGTTGATGTGTCACACACAACCAAACAAGACCGGCATTGGGAAGAAGAAGCCTGAGATGTTTGAGATTGCCATAGGCGGCACAAAAGAGCAGCAGCTTGCGTATGCAAGAGAAAAGCTTGGCAAGGAAATAACAGTAAGCGAAGTTTTTAAAGAAGGGCAGTTGTTAGACACACACTCTATCACAAAAGGAAAGGGTTTTCAGGGTCCGATGAGAAGATTCGGAATTTCATTGAGGCATCATAAATCAGAAAAAAGCAGAAGAAACCCAGGTTCTTTGGGATCTTGGCAAGCACAAGGCCAAATAATGTGGAGAGTTGCTCATGCTGGTAAAATGGGATACCACTTGAGAACAGAATACAACAAATGGCTTGTTAAGATAGGAAATAATCCCACTGACATGAACACAAAAGGTGGTTTTGTTCATTATGGTATTATAAAAAACCCCTACGTTCTTATCAAAGGGTCGATTGCAGGAACCCAAAAGAGACTGATAAGATTTACTAATGCAGTAAGACCAAAAAAGAATGTACTTGAAGCACCACAGATATCATACACAAGCACAGAATCAAAACAAGGCAGATAAAATGAAACTACCAATTATTGACACTACAAATACTAAGATAGGTGAAATAAGATTACCCCCACAATTTAATGAGGAATATAGGCCTGATTTGATACAAAGAGTTGTACTGGCAATTCAAAGCCACAGAAGGCAGCCCTACGCTGCATCTAAAGGAGCTGGAAAAAGAGCATCAGCAAAACTATCTAGGAGAAGAAGAGATTACAGGACATCATATGGTTATGGGATTTCAAGAGTGCCTAGAAAAATTATGACTAGAAGAGGCACTAGGATGAACTGGGTAGGTGCATTTGCACCTGGTACAGTCGGTGGTAGGAGAGCACACCCACCTAAAGCTGAAAAAATATGGTGGAAAAAAATAAATGATAAGGAAAGGAAAAAATCAATCAGAAGCGCTATTGCAGCGACAATTTCAAAAGAGTTTGTCACACAAAGAGGGCACTTTGCCCCGTATAACTATCCTTTTGTTTTGGACAATAAATTTGAATTGTTGGACAAGACAAAAAAAGTTGTGGATGTATTGAAAAAATTAGGCATGGAAGCAGAATTAGAAAGAATTGAAAATAGAAATATAAGGGCTGGAAAAGGAAAATCAAGAGGAAGAAAATACAAACAAAAGGTAGGTCCTTTGATTATTGTGGCAAAGACAGACAAATTAAACTCAGCGGTTGCTAATATTTCAGGAATTGACGTTGTAGAGGTCAAGAACTTGAACACGGAGCTGCTTGCGCCAAGCGGTAAACCAGGCAGGCTTACATTTTGGACAAGTGATGCCATACATATTTTGGAAAAGGAAAATTTGTTTAATTAAAATGGACCCATATTCAATAATAAAATATCCGTTATCGACTGAAAAATCAATAAGATTAATGGAATCAGAGAATAAACTCGTATTTGTTGTGAATAAAAAATCAACAAAAAAGGAGATTAGGAAGGCAATAGAAGAAATGTTCAAAGTTGAAATAGAAGATGTTAACACATTTGTAAATGCGGATGGGGAGAAAAGGGCATACATCAAATTTTCTGCAAAAAACCCCGCAATAGACATAGCAACCCAAATGGGCTTAATGTGAGATGGTGATGAAGTATGGGTAAAAGTCTCATTCAGCAAAAAAGAGGGAAAGGAGGCCCGAGGTATAGGGCTCCTAGTTTTAGGTATGGGGGAAGGGCAGCTTTTGTGAGCTTCAAGAAAGACCAACCAATAACAGCTAATGTAGCAGATATTCTTCACAGCAGTGGTCATAGCGCCCCCTTACTTGAGCTGAAATACAGCAATGGTGAGACGGGCTTACTTCAGGCACCCGAAGGAATAAAAGTTGGTGACAAGATTGAGGTTGGAGAAAATGTTGAAATAAAAACTGGAAATATTTTGCCCTTAAAGAATATTCCAGAAGGGATTTCAATTTTTAACATTGAATCAAATCCAGGAGATGGTGGGAAGTTTGTGAGGACAAGTGGAGCATTCGCGAGAATAATCACAAAAACAGACAATTCAATAATAGTTGAGTTACCATCAAGCAAGAGAAGGATGTTCCTACCTGAATGCAAGGCGGTAATTGGTATGGTTGCAGGATCAGGCCGAACAGAAAAACCATTCTTAAAAGCAGGAAACAAATTTTATGCAATGACCGCTAAGAACAAATTATGGCCAAAAGTTAGCGGAACTTCTATGAATTCATTAAGTCATCCATTTGGTGGAAGGAGTTCCCATGCAAAAGGAATACCAACACAATCTGCTAGAAATTCACCTCCAGGCAGAAAAGTCGGCAAGATTGCACCAAAGAGGACTGGTAGGCATAAGAGATAAAATTGATAAAAATATAATTCAGGGGCAAAAATGGTGAAGAAAGAATTCACATATAAAGGTAAGACTTTGGAAGAATTAAAGAAAATGAGCTTGACCGAGCTAGCTGAATTGCTGCCTGCACGGCAACGAAGAAACATAAAAAGGGGATTTACTGAGCAGCAAAAAACACTCCTTAAGAAAATAAGGGTCAATAAAAAAATCACAGAAACACATTGTAGAGATATGATAATCTTGCCGGAAATGATTGGTGTAACAATAAAAGTTCATCAAGGCAGAGAATTCCAGATATTATCCGTAGAGCCAGAGATGTTGGGGCATTGCCTTGGAGAATTCGCATTGACTAGGAAAAAGGTTGCACACAGCGCACCAGGCATAGGAGCTACAAGATCTAGTGCTAGCTTATCAGTGAAGTGATGATGCAAAATGAATGGGTACACTTTCAATAATTTTGACAAGGAACATATGGCAAGGGCAAGAGGTATAGCCATGCCAATATCATTTAAGCATAGTGTAGAGATATGTAGATTTATCAAAAATAAGAATATAAATGATGCAAAGAAAATATTGGAAAAGGTCATGCTAAAAGAGATAGCAATTCCCTTCAAAAAATACAATTTCGATCTTGGCCACAAAACAAAAATAGGTCCAGGCAGGTATCCTGAAAAAGCATCAAAGCAATTCATAAAGTTGATTGAAGAAGTTGAAGCGAATGCCCAATTCAAGGGATTAAATACATCAAATTTGGTGATCACTCATATTAGTGCACATAATTCGGGCAAGGCATGGCATTATGGAAGAAAATCAAGAAGAAAAATGAAAAGAACCAATGTTGATATAGTTATTGAAGAAAAAGGAAAAATAGACAATAAAAAGAATGAATCAAAAAAGAAAAAGAGTGATTAAAGAATGATTGAAAGAAAGTTTGTTGCACAAAAAATAAAGGAATTCCAGATAGAAGAATATATAACACAAAGCTTGGAAAATGTAGGTCACAGCCATACCAAGATGGTAAAGACACCTTTAGGAGAAAAAATAATAATTTTTTCATCAAGGCCTGGATTAATTGTTGGTAGAAAGGGGCAGAACATAAAACAGCTTACAAGGACATTGAGGAAAAGGTTTGATCTGGAAAATCCACAGATTGAGATAAGTGAAGTGGAAAATCCGAATTTGAATGCTAACATTGTAGCTGAGAAGATTGTTGATGCACTTGAAAAATTCGGCTCGGAAAAATTTAAGTCTATAGGGCATAAGATAATGACTGATGTAATGAGGGCAGGTGCCCTCGGGATAGAAATAATTATTAGCGGCAAAGTACCGAGCGCAAGGGCTAAATCATGGAGATTTTATTCAGGTTACTTGAAAAAATGTGGTGATGTAGCCACTGGAGTAAGAAAATCTAACAAGCAGGCACAACTAAAAACAGGAATAATAGGCGTTAAAGTTAGCATAATGCCGCCTGATATTAAATTGCCAGACGACATTGAGCTGATTGAAACTAAAGAAGTTAAAGCTGAAGAAGTTAAAACTGAGCAGAAAGAAGAGCAGAAAAAGGAAAAGCCTAAACGGAGAAGGAAGAAGAAAGATGAAAGTGAAAGAACTCAAAGCAATGAATGACCTGGATTTGGAAAATAAGGCAATGGAATTAAGAAAGGAATTGATGAAGATAAACTCTCAAGTTGCCGTAGGCACTGTTCCGAAGAGTCCTGGCAAACTGAGGCAAATTAAAAAAACAATCGCTAAAATATTGACTATAAAGCGTGAAAAATTTTTGAACAAGAATTCAACCCAGAAAATACCACAAAGAAAATCAAAACAGAAAGGAGGAAGCAAAAAGGAATGAATGAAATATGCCCTATGTGTGGCTTGGTAAAGGAACTATGTGTTTGCGAAACTATAGCAAAAGAAAGTCAAAAGATTTTAGTTTACATCGAGAGGAAAAAATTCAACAAAAACTATACTATTGTTGAAGGGATTGATGAAAAGGAAATAGATCTTAAGGACCTTGCAAAAAAACTAAAGTCAGAACTTGCCTGCGGTGGTACAATGAAAGATGGCAAGATTGAGCTGCAAGGTGAGCACAAGCAAAGAACAAAAAAAATTTTGATAGAATATGGTTTTGCACCAGGCAGTGTAGAGTTAAAATAAACGTGTGGGAAATATAGTTTTGAAATACCTATAGAATGTAAAATAAATTTTAATACAAACCGGACAACAATTCAAATGGTGAAAGAAGAAACAAGAAGCATAGGCATTTCAGCGGAAATGCCCAAGCAAAAGTGTAGTGGCATTACCTGCCCGTTTCATGGTAAGTTAAGCCTGAGAGGTAGACAATTTACTGGCACAGTTATCTCAACCAAGATGAGAAAAACAGCTGTTATAGAATTTGCGAGGCTATACTTTTTGCAAAAATATGAGAGGTATGAAAAAAGAAGGACAAAATTGAAAGTGCATAATCCAGAATGCATAAATGCAAAAGAGGGGGACAAAGTAAAAATAATGGAGTGCAGGCCGCTTAGCAAAACTAAGAATTTTGTAATTGTTGAAAATATAGGATTTGAGAAAGGATTTAAGGAAAAGATGGAAGCGAGAGAATCTTCAAAAGCCGGTAAGCAAGAGAAGGAAGAGGAACCAAAATCCCAGGAGGAAAAGTAAATGCAAGCTCTGAAAGCAAGAGTAACTAAGGCCCTGCCTGTCTATTGTAAAATAGAGACCTGTGATAATTCCGGCGCAAAGACTCTTAAAATATTTACGGTTATAGGCTCTAAGACAGTTAAGGGAAGGATATCGAGTTGTGGGATAGGTGACTTAGTCATGGCGTCTGTTGTAAGGGGACGCCCAGACATGAGAAAGCAGGTGGTTTATGCCATCATAGTAAGGCAGAAAAAAGAATACAGAAGGGCAGATGGTATGAGGATAAAATTTGAGGATAATGCAGCTGTAGTTTTGAAAGATGACAAAGGAAACCCAAAAGGCACAATTTTTAAAGGAGCTATAGCGAAGGAGGCCTGCGAAAGATGGCCAGGCATCGCAAAAATAGCAAGCATTGTAGTTTAAGTGATTGAAATGAAAGAATTTTCAAAAGCATGGAAAAGCAGTAAAAATCCAGGAAAGCAGAGAAAGTACAGAATAAAGTCTCCACTTCACATTAAGCGCAAGTTATTAAGTGCGCACCTTTCAAAGGAATTGAGGAAAAGATATGGAAAAAGAAATATTGTGCTAAGGAAAGGAGATAAGGTGAAAGTTTTGAGCGGCCAATTTAAAAAATATGAAAACAAAGTTGAAATAATCAATATAACTAAATCAAGGATATTTGTGAATGACATTGAAGTAACAAAAAAAGATGGTTCGAAGAAACAAGTAGCCATACATCCATCAAACCTCATGATAACTGAGCTTAACTTAGATGACAAATTGAGAATGAAAATATTAGAGAGGAAGTAAAATGGTTTCGAATCATGTCAAGAGACTAGCTGCCCCAAAAACGTGGCAGATAATGCGCAAGAATATTAAGTTTGTAACAAAGCAGGCTTCCGGACCGCATAGCACAGAAACAGGAATCCCTCTGAACACTTTGCTCAAGGAAATACTTCAATTTTCTGTTACAACAAAGGAAACCAAAAAAATCCTTAACGGAAATGAAGTTAGGGTTGATGGAAAGGTCAGGAGGGATGTTAAGTTTCCGGTTGGCATATTTGATACAGTTGATTTTGCAAAGATAAACGAGTATTTCAGGGTTGTATTGAATAAAAAGGGAAAAATAGACCTGGTAAAGATAAAAAAAGATGAAGCATTAATTAAGCCATGCAAGATAATTGGCAAAACTATAGTTAAAGGAAAATTACAATTAAATTTTTACGATGGTAATAACATAATTGTCAATACAAATTCATACAAAGTTGGGGATACAATTATTTTATCACTGCCTGGCAAGAAGATCTTGCAACACCTAAAGCTGGACAAGAAAGCTTTTATATTTTTGACAGGAGGGAAACACATAGGGGAAATTGGGAGTGTGGAAGACATCATAGAGAATAAGATAATCTTCAAAGATCAAAAGGGTAACCTAATAGAAACATCAAAGAAATATGCTTTTGTTGTAGGAGACATAAAGCCACTGATTACTCTTGAATGAAGATAGAATAATGAAAAATATCAGAATTGAAAAGGTAACCTTGAATATCGGTGCTGGGAAAGACCAGTCAAAGTTGGACAAAGGATTAGCTCTGCTTAATACTATCACCAATACTACTCCGATAAAAACAACCACCCACAAGAGAATACAGGAATGGGGCTTGAGGCCAGGATTGCCGATAGGATGTAAAGTCACTTTGAGAAGGGAAAAGGCAAACAAGATACTTACACGATTATTAGACGCGATAGAATGTAGATTAAGCAAAAGGCAGTTTGATGATAATGGCAACATATCTTTCGGCATTCATGAATATATTGGCATTCCAGGCATTAAATATGACCCAAAGATAGGAATAATGGGACTAGAAGTTTGCATAACTCTTGAAAGACCGGGATACAGGATTAAAAGAAGAAAAATACAAACAAGAAAGATTCCTGCAAAACACAGAATTTCAAAAAACGAAGCAATGCAGTTCATGACTAATAAATTCAATGTGAAAGTGGAGGAAGAATAAGCATGACTTATAGTGATTATAGAAAAGAATTCAAGCAATTAAAGTCAAAACCCGTAAAGATGCAGAAATATATCAAGCATAATGCTCCGAAGCCGAGAAAATATGGTAGGGCAACAAAGAAATGCCGTAGATGCGGAAGGCCAGGGGCATATATCAGCAAATACGGATTAGGCCTTTGTAGGACATGCTTTAGGGAAATTGCAACAAACATTGGCTTTAAGAAATACAATTAAGGTGGCAAAATGCTAAACGATCCATTGGCAAACGTTATGTCGTTGATATTGAACAACGAGTTAATAGGTAAATCTGAATGCATGATTAAGCCAGTTTCAGGAACAATTAAAGAGCTTTTAAAGGTTATGAAGGAAAATAACTACATTGGGGATTTTAAGGAAACAGAAGACAGCAGAGGAAACTATATCAAGCTAATTTTGGTTGGGAACATAAACAAGTGTGGTGTAATTAAGCCAAGATATAGCGTTAGGAATAATGAGTTTGAGAAATTTGAAAGAAGGTATCTGCCTGCCAAGGATCTTGGCATATTGTTTGTCTCAACAACAAAAGGGATCATGACACATTATGATGTCAAATCAAGGAAAATTGGAGGCAAACTTTTAGCTTATTGCTACTAAATGAAAAAGCCAAAATTGAACAGGAAGGAGAAAATTACCAAAGAGATAGACTTGCCTGAAAGTGTAAACGCTTCTGTAAATGGTTGGTTCCTTTTAATTAAGGGACCAAAAGGTGAAATTAATAGGTATTTCAAGCAGCATACCGTCAGTATTAAAATAAATAACAAGAAAATTTTGCTTGAGTCTGAGCGCATGACAAAAAAAGACAAGAAAATAATTAGATCATTGAGTGCACATATCAAGAATATGATTAGGGGTAGCCAGCAAAATCACACATATACTTTAAAAATATGCTCTGGTCATTTTCCTATGAATGTCAGCGTAAGCGGAAACAAGTTCGTAGTCAAAAATTTTCTTGGAGAGAAATTGCCCAGAACATTAAGCTTGAAAGAAGGTGTTAATGTAAAGGTTGAAGGAGAACTTATCAACATTACAAGCGCAAATAAGGAGATGGCAGGTCAGGTCAGTGGTGACATAGAGCAGTTGACAAGAAGGCCTGGTTATGATAACAGAATATTCCAGGATGGGATTTACATCATAAACAAAGATGGTAAAGAAATGAAATGATAGAAACACTTTTGGAAATAAGAAGGAAACTGAAGGAAAGAAAGCCAGAATTCATAAGACAGGACAATCCCAAGAGAATGAAATTAAGTTACAAATGGAGAAAGCCAAAAGGAATTCATTCAAAGATAAGGCACCATTTTAAGGGTAGGAGAAAAATGCCATCGCCCGGATATAAATCTCCTATTAAAGTTAGAGGTTTGCATCATTCGGGATTAAAAATTGTAAAGGTATATTCTGTTGAAGATATTACTAAAACAAAACAAAAGGTTGAAGGTGTAGTTGTGTCAAAAAGCGTTGGAATGAGAAAAAGGCTGGAAATCTTTAAGAAAGCTAAAGAACTAAAAATCACAATTTTGAACTTAAACTTAGATGAGCAAATCAAGAAGATTGAGAATTTTATAAATTCAAAGAAGACAAAGTCCAAGAAAGATAATAAGGAACAAGCAACGAAAGTGACAAGTAAGCCAAAGGAGGAAGTAAAGGAAGTGCCAAAAAAGGATGTTGAGAAAAAAGAAAAGGACAAGTTGCTTACAAAGAGGATGTAAAGATGCTTCACGTACAAAGAAGATTGGCGTCGCAGATATTGAAATGTGGTAGAAACAGAATAAGTTTTGATCCTTTGAGGCTTGACGATATAAAAGAGGCTATTACAAAGACTGATGTAAGAACGCTAATAAACCAAGGGGCAATTTCAAAACAAGACCTCCATAATACTTCAAGGTTCTGGGCCAGGAAGCGAAGAGAGCAAAAAAGCTCCGGCAGGCAAAAAGGTTTCGGCTCAAGAAAGGGGAAAAAAACGGCCAGAACACAACCAAAAAGGGCATGGATGAATAAAATAAGGCTGCAACGAGACTTTATAAAGTCATTAAGGGATAGGCATACACTTTCAACAAAAGACTACCATGAGATGTATATGAAGAGCAAAGGAGGATTTTTCAGGAGCTTAAGGCACCTTAAATTGTACACAAAGGAAAGAGGATTAGTAAAAAATGAAAAGAGTTAATGTAATTACAGTCCCTTTCAGAAGGAAAAGGGAAGGAAGAACATACTATAAGAAAAGGATGAAAATACTTTTATCGAATAAATCCAGATTAGTAGTTAGAAAATCACTCAAAAACTTTCAAGTCTCAATAGTTCAATATGACCAAAAAGGGGACAGAGTTATACTAACTGTAAACTCAAAGGTATTGAATAAATTTGGGTGGAAAGGTGATAATGGGAATCTGTCAAGCGCATACTTAGCTGGTTTTCTTGCAGGGAAAAAAGCTGTTGCAAAAGGAATTTGCGATGCCATATTAGACCTTGGATTTAATAATTCGACAAAAGGCTCACGATTGTATGCTGCGCTTGCAGGAGCAACAGACGCTGGCCTAAAAATACCACTCAATCCCGATGTCCTTCCTTCAAAAGAAAGGATTTCAGGAGAACATATAGCAAAATACGCTAAAGAATTAAGAAATGAAAAAGAGAAGTACAATAAGCAATTTTCAAACTACATAAAAAGAGGGTTAAGTCCTGAAGATATCATAACACATTTCAATGAGGTTAAAGGAAAAATAAATGACTAAGAAAAAAACTGAAGAGAAGGCTCAAGCGAAGGAACTTATTGCCGACAAGATTGAAGAAATTCAAGATGAGGAAGTATTGATAGAAAAGCCACAGGAAGGGTTAGCTACAGAGCTAGGTGAAATAAAAGAAATAGAAGAGGTAATTGTTGAAGAAGTTAAGAAAAAAGGAGCCTTTGAAAAAGAAGCATGGAAACCAAAAACTTCTTTGGGCATGATGGTCAAAAATGGCGAAGTCGATAACATAGATTACGCTTTGGATAAGAGAATCAAGATACTTGAACCGGAGATAGTGGAAGCTTTGCTGCCAAACCTTACAACTGACTTACTTATGATTGGTCAATCCAAGGGAAAATTCGGTGGGGGCCAAAAGAGAGTTTTCAAGCAAACCCAGAAAAAAACACAAGAGGGTAATAAGCCAAATTTTGCAACCTGTGCAGTTGTCGGAAATGAAGACGGCTATATTGGTATAGGATATGGTAAATCAAAAGAGACAGTACCTGCACGGGAAAAAGCAATAAGGCAGGCAAAACTGAATGTAATCAAAATAAGGAGAGGATGTGGTGACTGGGGCTGTGGATGCAGGGATGCGCATACTGTGCCATTTAAGGTTAAAGGCAAAGCAGGTTCAGTTGAGATAACATTGATACCGGCTCCCAAAGGAACAGGACTTAAAGTGGAAAAGGAATGCCAAAAGATTTTGAAACTTGCTGGAATAAAAGATGTGTGGTCAAGGACAGAAGGGCAAACTAGAAGCAAGCTTAATCTGATTTATGCATGCTTTGACGCTTTACAAAAACTTGTTGGTTTTAAATTAATGGAAAAAAGCGCACAGACTCTGCATATTGTTGAGGGCAACATAGTACGTTGAAAATAAAATGAACAAGGCAATTAAGAGTCAAAATGAGCAAAAGATATCAAATGACAAACGTTTAGCAGTAATAAGAGTTCGGGGTATAAATAGTGTAAGGACAAGGATTGAGGCCACGCTTAAGACTTTGATGCTCTACAAAAATAATTATTGTTGCGTGCTCAATGATAACTCAGTTAACAATGGAATGCTTAAGAAAGTCAAGGACTATATCACGTGGGGAGAAGTTGATGATGAAACATTTAACCTGCTAGTTGATAAGAGAGGGGAAGAATTCAAAGGCAGGCCAACCGATTCAAAGCAAAAAATAAAGTATAATAATTTTTTTGTTATTAACAATAAGAAAATTAAAAAATATTTCCGCTTAAATGCCCCAAGGAAGGGATTTGGAAGAAAAGGGATCAAGCAACCTTTTACAGAAGGTGGTGCCCTTGGTTATCGAGGAGCGGTAATTAATGACTTGATTAAAAGGATGATTTAAAATGACAATCAATAAAAGAAAAAAGAATACGAGGCAAAGGGGCCACAAGACGCATGGCTGGGGTGCCAAGAAAAAGCACAGGGGAAAAGGCCATCAAGGCGGAGCTGGGATGGCAGGCACTGGAAAAAGAGCTGACTCCAAGAAACCAAGCATATGGAAGGATAAGAAGTATTTTGGAAAGTTTGGGTTTGTGAGTAAAACACCGAAAGTTAAAATCAGCCCCATTAACATAGGGTTTATTGAACAGCACATTAATAATTTTATTTCAAGAAATTTTGCTAAAATGCAAGATGGGGTTTATTCCATTGAGTTGGATAAAATAGGATTTAACAAGCTTTTGGGTGATGGTAGAGTATCTTTGAAGTTCAAAATAAAAACGCTATATGCCTCAAAAACAGCAGTGGAGAAAGTAAAGGATGCCGGTGGCGAGGTAATTTGTCTTGGTACTGACAACAAAAATAACTTTAAAAATCTCTAGATTTTTTAATAAAATGTCTATTTGGAAAACAATTATCTCAAATCTGCCAGAAGTTGAAGGGCCTACTCAGAAGACACTTTCTTTTCGCGAGAAGCTGAAATGGACAGGGATTGTTTTGTTTATTTTTTTTGTTTTGGGGTTGCTGCCATTATTTGGTTTAGGTATTAATGCTTTGCAGAGATTTGAAACGCTTTCAATTATTCTTGGGGCAGAATTTGGCTCGTTAATATCACTTGGTATAGGGCCTATAGTTACAGCGTCTATAGTTTTGCAACTGCTTAATGGATCAGGAATATGGAAATTTGATTTGACAACGCCAGAAGGCAAGAAGACATTCCAGGGAACGCAGAAATTCATGTCTTTGTTTTTTATCATTTTTGAGAGCTCTATTTACGTATTTTTGGGCGGCTTAGCACCTTCAGAGCAATTCAAAGGTACAGGTTTTTATTTTCAGCTGCAACTCATTTTGATATTTCAGTTATTTTTAGGTGGAATGCTCATTTTGTTTTTGGATGAGGTTGTAAGCAAATGGGGATTTGGTTCTGGAATAAGTTTGTTTATAGCTGCAGGCGTAAGCAAGAGCATATTCTTACAGGCATTTAACTGGATTATACCTCCAGGTTCCACATATCCCCCTGGCGCGATTCCTGCATTTTTTATAAGCCTGGTAAATGGTGACGTGACAACAGCATTAATAATGATATCTGCTGTGCTAGCAACTATACTTGTTTTTGTTATTGCAGTTTATGCCCAAGCAATGAAAGTTGAAATCCCGTTGTCTTTTGGAATGGTGAGGGGCCATGGAATTAGGTGGCCTTTATCTTTTATTTACACATCAAATATTCCTGTTATTTTAGTTGCCGCATTAGTCGCAAACTTTCAGCTGTGGGGCAGGCTTTTACAGAACATTGGTTACCCTCTGCTTGGAACTTTTAGCGCAAACACCGGCCAACCATTATCAGGATTTGTTTACTGGCTGCAAGGACCCGATGTCGTAAGAAGTATAATACAGCAGCATACAATGTTTATAGGTGCTGCGCCTTATTTTCAGGCGCTTTTCTACATGATGTTTTTCATTGTTGGAAGCGTAATTTTTAGTATTTTTTGGGTACAGACTGCTGGTATGGATGCTAAAAGCCAAGCCCAACAAATGATTGCAAGCGGACTGCAAATTCCAGGCTTTAGAAAAGATGAAAGAGTTCTTGAAAGGTTATTGAAAAGGTACATACTTCCTTTAACAATAATGGGTGGTATTACAGTGGGATTCTTAGCATCATTAGCAGATTTGACTGGTTCATTAAGCAGAGGAACTGGAATTTTATTGACGGTCATGATAGTTTACAGGCTATATGAGGATATTTCAAAGCAACATATGATGGATATGAATCCCATGCTAAGAAAATTTATGGGTGGGTAAATGGCTTATTATGATTTTCTGAATATCATATTCTCGCCTTTGCTGAAACTGCCCATCTTGTGGGCAGTTATACTAATGTCATTTACGATTTCCTTGATAATAATTATTATAACAAAATACACAACTGATCAAGCCTTGATGAAAAAACTTAAGGAGGATTTGAAAGGTCATCAAAAACAAATTAAGGAATTAAGAGGAAACCCAGCGCAAGCGATGCAAGTTCAAAAGAAAGCAATGGAATTGAACATGAAATATATGTCACATTCCTTAAAGCCGACTTTAATCACATTTATTCCAATAATACTTATATTTGGATGGATGAGCGCAACTTTTGCTTACGAAAGCATTAAGCCGCTACAGGAATTTTCGATTACCGTTAATTTTGAAAAAAATACAAATGGAAAGGTGGACTTAATTGTGCCAGAAGCGATAACAGTGATAGGCGACAAAATAAAGAATATTGAAAATAACAAAGCAACGTGGAATTTAAAAGGAATTGAAGGAGAGTATCTTCTTGAAGTTGACTTTAATGGGCAAAAACACCAAAAAAGTGTGTTGGTAACAAATAGTGACAAATATATCGAGCCAATCAAGAAAATAAAGGACAGCCAAGTAAAAAGCATACAAATTAATTATAGGCCTAGAAAAATACTGAACTTATTTGGCTGGAAACTTGGCTGGCTTGGGACATATATTATTTTTTCTATTATTTTTACAATGGGCTTAAGAAAGTTATTGAAGGTTTATTAACTACATATTCCTATTTTCAATGCCTCTATAGTGTTTTTTGGGCAGATTTCTGTTGTCTGCTCGGACTTTATTTTTGGCACGAATTGGACCTTTTTTATGTTGCCGAAAGTCGTGAAGTCATAAGTGACATCTTTTCCCTTTTTTTCAAACAAAGAATTTTTTTTAATGAGAATGTTGTCCAAATCAAAAAGTCTAGTGCCCTTATCACCTATGATCCATATTGCAAATCCATTTACATCTTTTTCTCCAACATTGTCTATGATAAAGTTAATGTATCCGCTTTGTCCGAAGCCTCCATAGCAAATTTCAGAACCCTCTATATTCCTTATTTTTACCTCAACGCCTCTGCATTTGTCAGGAGTTTTTCCCAGATCTAGATTCAGGCCCCAGTTCATGACAACAGAACCAAGGGCTACTGCAAAAGCTATCAAAAGAATTGTTGCTATCAATGGAGATACTCCTTTTTTTGCTCTGCAAATCTTTAGCATAGGTGGTGATTGATTGAAAGTATGGATATTTAAAGATGTCGAAAATTTTGATTTTTGTATCTTTAAATTAGAAAATCTTTGATTTTCTTTATTTAAATATTGTGCTAAGCTTTATAAATGGTTATATATTTCCCTAATGCATGCCAGCACCAAGATTAAGGTCGAGAAGCCTAAGAAAAGTGTTTAGTAAAGTTCCGGGTGGAAGGACGACTATACACTACAAGAAGAGAAAGCCAAAGACTGCAAGATGCGGCAACTGCGGAGCTTTGCTAAAGGGAATCCCGAGAGAATTTCCATTCAGGATGAGAAGCATGGCTAAGACAAAGAAAAGGCCGGAAAGACCTTATGGAGGTGTTTTATGCAGCAGATGCATGAGGCAAGAGATTGTTAACAAAATAAGGCAATAAATTTCATTTTTTAATTTCAGAGCTTAATGTTAAAAACGTTTAGTTTGTTAAAAAGGAAGCAAAAAACTACATTAATTAAATTATTTAATGAATTAATTTTGTAAAAATAAACAACAAAAGAAATCACTTGGATGAATGGCGACGTCATCTGCAATGAAGTGATCGGAGGAAAAATGACAATAGAAATTGGAAGATTGGCTGTGAAGATTGCTGGAAGAGATGCTGGCAATAAGTGTGTGATTGTAGACATTCTTGACGACAAATATGTTCTAATTGACGGCGAAACTAGAAGAAGAAAGTGCAATGTCCTACATCTGGAGCCATTAAACCAAACAATAAAAATAGAAAAGAATGCGAGCCATGAAGATGTTGCTAATTCTTTGAAGGAGTTTGGGATTGAAGTGAGAGTTACAAAACCAAAGCCAAAAACTGATAAACCAAAAAAGAAGAGAAAAACACCAGAACAATTAAAAGCACGAAAGGAGGAAAAGAGAAAATTCAGGGATATTTTCAAGCCGAAGAAGAAAGAGGATAAAATAGAACCAAAAGAAGGGACTTTGGAAGAAAAAGCTTGGTTGGTTGAAGAGAAAAAGGAAGCAAAAGCAGAAACGACAGGGAAGAAAAATGTTAAACCAAAGGCTGCAAAGAAAGAATAAAATTATTATTTTTTAGTTGCTTCAATAATTGAAACCGTAGAATAAGGTTTATTATTTTTAAATTTTATTTCTATAATTTTTTGTCTGGCTAGACAATAAACATAATCAATAACTTCACTTTTAGTCTTATAATCTATTGCCGGGGAAAAATCCACTTTTAGTCTGGCTAATTCAGATATTTTTGTATAATTCCTTTGCAATGCTTCGTATGCTGTTTTAATATTTGACCAGTGTGGAAGAAGCAAAAGAATTTTACCATTTTTCTTTAGGCATCTCTTTGCTTCAACTATTGAACGACTACCAATTTTGAACCATCACAACCCCCATTTGTTGCAATTTTCATTCCTTGTGGCATATTCCAATCTTTTTGTGGAGCATAAGGTACAGCAGGAGGATGAACTGCAATTACATCCAATTTGTTATCTTTAAATTTATTATATAAGTCAGATAAAACTACCTCAACTTTGACTTTATTCAACTTTGCATTATGTTTGGCAACTGAAACAGCATTAGGATTAATGTCAGAGGCAAAAACTTTAGCATTTCGAACGAATTTTGCAATTGCAATAGCAACAATACCGCAGCCAGTGCACATATCCAAAACTTTTTCCTCAGGCTTTATTATTTTTATGGCAGCATCGGCAAGAAGCAGGCTGGCAGGCTTAGGAGGATAAACGTTTTGATTAGAAACATCAAACTTTAATTCATTCCAATAAAATAATTTTTCTTTCATATCTAAAATTTATCTCTTCTCCATCAATTCAAATAACTCCGTTAAATTCAATTCAAGAGCAGCAACCGGCATTTCCAAACCCCAGTTTTCCAAGACAACGGGATTAATTTCCCCGAAATAAGCGACTTTCTTTCCTTTGACAGTTGCTCTTGCGCATCTTCCCTCAATAAATGAGCCATGCTCGGCTTCTTCTATGTTATAGCTTAATTTGAAACATTTCATTATGAAATCAAGCACCTGCCTTATTTCTGTGTAATTAGAATTTTCATGAGATGTGGCTATTGCAATCCTGCTGAACTCAATTATGTTTTCACCTTTTCTTATATTGACTAAGCCTTCCTCAAATATCCTCTGAGGAAAAGTAACGTGCTTGTTCCTTGAAAAAACCTCTAGTAAATTTGGCAAAATCCAGCTTCTTACAGCAGAATAGGTTTCTGACATGTAATCTTCTATCTCAATTGTTCCAAAATCCTCAATATTCATTTTCTTGTACAAGAAAACTTTATCTGTAAGAATATGGCTCACTATCTCCTGATAGCCAAGTCCAACCATAACATCTCTTACTTTATCAATAAATTCATTCAGCTTTAATGCAGAGCCAATTGTAAAAGTTGTTAATGGAAGCTCACCTATTTTATCATAACCATACATAATTCCTATGTCTTCAATTATATCCCTTGGGTGTAATATATCTGCACGATAAGATGGAATCTGGACTTTATAATCATCAAAAACCTTTGGTTTTTGAGGGTGTTCTGAAATCGCAGAGCGATTGACCGACATGTTAAAATTAAATTGGGCATTTTCAACGAGAGCCTTTACTTCATCCCCTTCCAACTCAAGGCCAAACAATTGCTTTATTTGATCATTTCTTATGGTGATGGATTCTTCCACTAAATTAGGAACAACAATTTTTTTGTCTGGATATTTTACTTCAACTGAATAAATCTGAAAACCTCTGTCGTATAGAGCATAGGCAAAAATATTTGCAGCAAGATTTACAGCGTCTTCATCTGTTCCTGTCGCTTCGAAAAATAAATCTTCGTCGCCAGCTTCAAGCTTTCCTGTAAAATTTGAATTTATGATTGGGATAAAGCTAAGCACTTCGTTCTTTTCATCAATTAAAACAGGATATTTGTCAAATCCATCAAGAATCCATGCATATTCCTTTCCCTTTGGATGGTCTGACAATATTTCCTTTAAATTCATCTTGGCCTTGAAGTCAAGAGGAATAAATTCTATTGATGATGGCTCTGCTGCTTTGTAATGAATTGGAAAAGAGACTCTTTTGTATGAATATAATCCAATTGAAACCTTTTGCCTTCTTCTTCCGTAGCCCTCGCAAAATTTTTCCTGTAATTGCACGATTTGCTTCAGCAAGTAATCACCAATCTCATGACCCTTAGCTGCAAAGCAAGCGATGAAGGGTCTTTCTTTCAGCACTGATTTGTCAACAATTACCTGATATAACCCCTTTTGCATTTTTATTTCTGGTATTCCTTTTTGAAGTCCTAATACACCTTTAATGAGCCTTGCAAAACCTTCAACACTCCATAAATAAGGCAAGTTCGTATCGCCAAAATTAATTTTTACTTCATCAATTTCTTTGTCATAAGATTCAAGGTCGCCTTTTCCATAATGAGCTAACTCTTGGATATCCTCAATTGTAAGTTTTCTGCCTAACAAATGCTGCAAGTCTTTTAACGAAAAGGTTATGGTTGGCATTTTTGTTGATTTTTAATTAATTTTATTAAATTCTTATCGCTTGGTGCTTTGATCAATAGAGCACGATATCAACTATCCTCATTTTAAATATTTTTGAATTATTTTGAAACTAATCTAGTCTCTTCAATTCTTTTCTGAACCCTTCAATTTCACTTATTTCAATTTCAGGAAATAACCCGGTGTAATTACATTTCCTGCATTTTTCAGGGGTAGGCGCAAGCATTTGTGCAAAACCTGATGTTTCTGGGAAATCAATGCTCCCACACATAGGACAAATTTTAATGAATTGCTTACTTGACATTATATCACTTTTACATTTCTTAAAAACTCCAAATCGTGAGAAAATAATTGCCTTATGTCATTTATGCCGAGCTTGAACATTGCCAATCTATCCAAGCCAATTCCCCAAGCGATTACAGGAACTTCCTTTCCAACCAATGGCTTTACTAATTCTGGACGGAAAATTCCTGAGCCAGCAAGCTCAATCCATCCAAACTCTGGATGTTTTGCTTGCAACTCTGCGCTTGGCTCGGTAAACGGAAAATAGCTTGGTTTTATTCTAATTTCGTCAGTTTCAGCAAATTCTTCTGCAAACATTCTCAGCAGTGATTTTAAGTGGCCAAAATTTATTCCATCCTCAATAACAAAGCCACCAACCTGGTTGAAGTCAGGCAAGTGGGTTGCATCAACAATATCGTACCTAAAACATCTTGAAATTTGGAAATACTTTCCTGGAATTTTCAATTCTCTGGACGCAAGGGTTCTGGCAGAAATAGAAGTATCATGTGTCCTTAAAATGTGCCTGTGGGTTCTTTTAATATCAAAATCATAACGCCAGCCTTTTGAGCCTGTGTTATAACCATTTTCATGTGCAGCTTTAATATGTTTTACCTTTTCCTCAGGCAAATCCTTGGCGTATTTTGGCTCTTTTATGTAATATCCTTGATGTATATCTCTTGCAGAATGGAATTGTGGCATGAACAGCGCATCCATATCCCAGAAGTCAGTCTCAACAATAGGACCGTTCATCTCCTTAAATCCAAGAGCAATGAATTTAAGCCTTACTTCATCTAGAAATGACCTATAGTGCTGCTTTCTTCCTGCAAAAATTTGCGGAACATTAATCTTGACATCAAATCTTCTGAATTTCTTTCCTTTCCATGCGGATGTTTTCAGCGATGAAGTTGTAATCCTCTCAATTAGTTCATCATCAATCTTTTCTTTCAAAAGTCTTTTGCCTGTTTCTGTAAACTCAGCATTTATAATTCTTGATAACTCTACCTTGACTATCTTTTTTCTTTTCCGTAAATTGTCAAGTACAAATTTTTCTTCTGCATTCAAGGAATTCATTTCTTTTGGAAACATTTCCTTAAGAAAATGTTCTTCAGGAAAACCATTATTCAGCAAATACTTACCCTGGTCAGTTATTGAAACAATAATCTCCTTGCCTTTTTTTATCTCAATTGCAGCCTTGGATTTTAAAGCACCCAAAGAAACTGTAATCTCATCATTGCTGAGCCCGGCTTTTTTTGATAATTCAGGGATAGATGCTGGCTTTCCTAACGCCTCTAGAAATCTTCTTTCAGGTAAGCCACGCTTTAAGTATGCGAAACCATTTTCATCAAGGTTTACAATCTCTTTATGCCCTTCTTTTATATTTATAATATTCTTATTCTGCAGCCATTGCAATGCCCTCATTACTTCGACATCTTTCAAGCCAGTTACTTTTATTATATCATTAAAGGAATTAAAATTATCCAAAACTTTTACAACCTTTCTTTCAACTGGGTTTAAGCTGTCTGCTAACTTCTTGATATCCATATTTTAACAAAATTAGTCTAAAATTATTGAAGTTCCATCTGAATAAAATGCGCAATTAAACTGCAGATTTCTTCCGGTGATAAACTTGACGTATCAATTGTATAATCTGCAGCGCTTATATAGCGGGATTCATAATCCTTGAAGATACTCCCTATATTTTCTAAATCAATGTTTTTTGGAAAACCCGGTTTGCTGCCCTTTATCCTCCTTATCAACGTTTTTTGATCTGATGTTAAAAACATCACCAATGAGTTTTTCTTCAGATTTATTATATTTTCATTCCTCAGAACAATGCTATGACTAGTGTCAAAAATACAATCATCCAAATCGCTTATTCTTTCCACGATTTCAGACTCTAACTCCAGGAATTTATCCCACCCGTATTTCTTAACAAACTTTTCTGGGCTTAGCTTGGTTCTTTTTAAAATTTCTTCGTCCATAGAAACCAGCTTTTTGTCAAGCACACCTGCAAGTAGCCTGCTAATGACTGTTTTGCCTGTTCCCCTAAAGCCGATTAATGCTATATTCATTTTCAACACTGTAAGAATGCTTTCCATTATTTATTCTTTTTGATATTTAGGGAGAGTACCTATAGTCGAAAAAACAATAAGCTGATTTAGAGTTATAAATCTGCAATCAATACTTAAAGTAAAACAAGAAGTACTTGAAGCTGGAGAACAACCTGTAGAATACAAATCCAATATTTGCCATTAAATCTTCGAGTTTTCTCATACAACATGAAATATAGAAGTTATATTTAAAGATTGCTGGTAGATTTTGAGTACCTTAGTTAAAATATTGTACAAAAATAATAAAGGCAACTTATGGAATTTCATTAGGTTTAATAGATAATCAGCTAATTTTTTATATGCAAGTGTAATTCAATTCAAATGTATCTCAACAATATCATTATCCTGAAGCATATGCTCTAATCTTCTCACGACCATGCCTGGAAATCTTGCGGATTTTCCCCAGATTCTTGCAAATCTGAACTTTGAAATAAAATCTTTATGAAGCTTTAGGCACATATCTTTTAATGTATTTCCTTTCCTCATAATTAATGGGATACCTATATCTGCTTTTTTGCCAATCTCTTTGCAATAAACTCTCATGAATTCAAGCCTTTTGAAAATTAACTCTTTCAATTCCTCTGTGTTGATTTTATTTTCAGCAGAAACGCATATGTCAGGATGCACAATAGAATTGACCCTTTCTAATTCTTCTCTGGTTACCATGTCTATCTTATTCAAGACTATTATTCCAGGGATATATTTCTTATTGCCTTCAATTGCGTCAATTAATTGATCATCAGTTATGTCTTCTCTTATCACGACGTTGCAGTTTTCCAGCCTGAATTCCTTCAGAATATTTTTTATTGTTTCTTCATTCACCTTTGTAAGCTTTACAGTGGTTCCCAGGTCAATTCCGCCCCTTATTTTCCTTCCGATTCTTACCTGAGGTGGCTTCTGGTTTAACCTTAATCCAGTTTCATAAATTTCCCCTTGAACAACGTCCAGATGCTCCGGGTTGAAAATATCAACAAGAATTATTACCAAATCTGCGCTTTGCGCGCATGCAAGAACCTCTTTTCCTCTGCCTCTTCCGGTGGCTGCTCCTTCAACAATTCCAGGAACATCCAGCACCTGGATTTTTGCATGATTGTATTCCATTAATCCGGGAATGCATGTTAATGTAGTGAAAGCATAAGCCCCAACAGGTGAATTTGCATTTGTAATTGCATTCAACAAGGTAGATTTTCCAACGCTTGGAAAGCCGACGAGAATAACAGTTGCATCACCCGTTCTTCTAACGGTAAACCCTTCGCCCTTTCCCTTTGAAGATGCTTTTTTGTGATAGTCTTCCTTTAATTTTGCCAGCTTTGCCTTTACTAATCCAATGTGGCCTTGCGTTTTCTTGTTGTACTTTGTTGTAGACAGCTCTTCCTCTAACTCCTTGATTTTTCTATGGTATGCGGAATCGTGTGATTTAGCATCTTTTAAGTTAAGTTGTTGTGCCATGGAATAAAGTTAATGAAAATGGTATAAAAGGGTTTTGTTTGAGAAATTATCTAGAAAAATATTGAGCAGCTGAATAAGTTGCTACTAATACTGGAACTGAATGGTAAATTACAATTCCTGTAACCCTTAAAGCAACTCTTATATTTCCATTACTGTTATCCATAAAGTCCAGTATAGTTGGATTTTTTCTATGTTCGTCTATACCAATCTGAACAATACCATATAATGGAACTAATTGTTTCCCATGTTTTTGAAAAAAATCTTTAAAATTTTCCAATATTCTTTCTAATTCAATGTTTTTCGTCCCTTCTTCGGCACCTTTTCCCAATCTTCCAGAAACTTTTTGATTCCCGCATCAGTCAATGTATGTTTAAAGAGTTGCTCAAACACAGAATAAGGCATTGTTGCAATGTCTGCTCCGATTTTGGCAGATTCAAGAACATGAATTGGGTTTCTAATTGATGCAACAAGTATTTGTGTTGTGAATTTGTAGTTATTGTAAATCAATCTTATGTCTTTGATTAAATCCATTCCGACATCGC
>JAHFQA010000074.1 GCA_023266475.1 Candidatus Woesearchaeota archaeon
TGATATAGTGTCGAATAAAAGGGGCGTTGTAAGGGACATCGACAACATCCTCATTTCAAGAATCGCAAGAATAGCAGGGGCGCCTCGCGACAAAGGCGCAGGGCTGTACCTTTACAGGCACATCGGGGACAAGGTAAAAAGAGGGGAAAAATTATTTACAATCTACTCCGAAAGCAAAAATGAGCTTGAGTATGCAAAAGATTTTGCAAAGATGGACAAGATTTTTATGATTAAATGAAAAAATTATTTTTGCGTGCCTGTTATGCTCAATAAGCTTCCGCTTCCCAAAGCGAGCGGCATTTTGCCGTCCCATTTCTGTATTGTCAGGTAATCAATATAATTTGGGCTTTTCAGGAGTTCTTCATTTACAATCCTGATTGCCTCTGCCTCTCCTTTTGCCTGCTCTATATTTTGCTGAGCCTGGAATTTTATAACTTCAAGATTGTTCTTTTCCTTCAAAGCATTTTGTTCTGCAGTAACTTTTTCTTCTATTGCTCTTGTGAACTGGTCAGAAAACTTAAAATCAGTTATAGAAACATCAACAACAATAACCCCATATTTGCTTAGCCTGTCAGCAATAACTTCGTCTATATCTTTTTTAACTTGTGGCCTTTTTGTTATCAATTCTTCTGCTGCATACTTTGCAGTCACAAATTTGACGCTTTCCTGTATTATTGGATTCATTATTTCTGTCTGCATGTAATCCTGCCCTGTGCTGGCCTGCCCGATATTCCTGTACACATCAGTCAACTTAACAGGATTAACTTTGAAATTAACTGCAACTTGCGTATGGGTGTCCTGCAAATCCTTTGATGCAGCAGACACAGCTTCTTCCTGCTTTTGTGTCCTGATATTCATCTTAATGACAGACTCCAACAACGGTATTTTGAAGTGTATCCCCTCATCATAAACTTTGTCTTTCAAACCGCCAATTGAATTGAATACAAGCGTCCTTTCTCCCGGATATACTACAAAAAATGAGCCCCATAATAAAATTAATACAATTAATACAACAATTAATCTTTTACCTACCTTTAATGCAGCTGCAGTACTTCTTGCCTGTTTTTTTGAATCATATGGGCCCTTTTCTTCAAAAGGCTTTTTGTCAGACGGCATATAACCACCCCAAGGCTACTTTTTCAATAACCTATTTAAATTTTGCCTTTTATTTAATATGAATTAATAATCCAATCTGGGCTGTAAATTTACGTATAATCTTCCGAGTTTTTCTAATAAATAGTTAAAAATATATATCATAGTCCTAAGAAGAAGGTTTCAGATGGGTGGTTTGAAAGAGGACACCCAAATGAAACCAATAACCACATACAGGCAGCGTAGAGACTTGATGTTAAAAAGGTTTTCTACGACAACAATTTCTTCCATTTTGGAAGAAGAGATTTTGCGTAGCGGACTGCTTCTTGCGTTTAAGATAGGCAGGCCATGTGAAGTTAGAAAAGAGAAGATTGTGGGGTTTCTGCTCTTCTCAAGGCTCATGAAAGATGTCTATGAGCAGATGGAACTAAATTCAGAACTCTATCTTGGCAGACATTACGACCATGGCAGTTTTTGGTATCATTACACAAGTCTTCCGCCCATGCTTATCTATAATCTGACATCAATCCTTGAGACCAAAATCAAGAGTCTAATAGACGAAATTTTGCTGCACATTGCCGATTCATCTGCTTTAAGCACTTCAGTAAGAGAAGAAAGGATAAGACAAGGGATAAGAAATAAGGTAAAGCTGACAACAAAGTTTCATACCTTGCTTGGGTACGACCCTCCAAGCCAGACAATCATAGTAGAGGGAATGCTTGCTTCTGATAACAAGATATCAGACTCCAAAGGGGCGCAGGTTATGCTCAACGGAAAAGATTTGAAAGGGTATTCATTCGGAGATTCGGCATTTGAGACATACGATTTGATTGACCAAACATTAGGGCAGGATTTAATCCCCATCTACAAGCCAACAAAAAAGAGTGTAAGGAAAAAGCTGAGTGCTAAAGCAGGATTAAGAAAGGACTGGAATGGAAACCATTCCAGATTGTATAAAGACATAAGAGGTACTGGAGAAGTTTTGTATGGGGCTGCCACAAGATGTGGCTTGATTCATACAAACAGCATAAGGGAAGACAACAGGCAAAAGGACGCTTTACTTATAGGACTAAGACAGAACTTGTTTGCCTATCTAAGATTAAAGGTTTTATGGGAATTATTAGAAAAACTCGGTGGATTGGATTTTTGTGCAGGAAAATAAATGAAAAGTTCGCCATAACTGTGTTAGGCAGGAACATTTGCGGATACTTTTCTATCCCTACTTTCATTTAGATTCAAGATTTAACTAACGAAATAATGGCTTTGATATACATTAACTCATGTTTTAGATTATCTTTCAGATAGAAAATCATTTTTTAAAGTTGCATTTGATTTAAAAATAGAAAATGCTTCATTAACGAATTCAAAAAAATCAATCCACCCGCCGCCACTCGCCCCACCACCCACCCATGCGAAATATTTTTATAAGCCACATTTTATAGTAGAATTATGTTCAAAAAATCGTTTTTAAAAAATTGGTTTGTTTGGGCAATTGGTCTTTTTGTTGTTGCATTTATAATAGCATTAATACTTACCCTAATTTTTGAATATTTTAAATGGCAAATCGGTATTGGAGCTGCCGCTAGTTCAGGAGCAGCCGTAATAATAGGTGGAATTTATTCAAAAATTTTTAAGGAAGTAATGCCTAAAAACCTTAGATTAAAAATAGCTTTATTTGATGCTGCAATTAGCCTTATCATAATCATTGTTGTTTCGTATAAAGTTGGGATGCTAAGCGCAGAATCTGTAAAAGACTCTACTTTTTACATTTTTTATCAAGCGTTATTTTAGGTGGAGTAGTTGGTTCCCTCATGCTTTATTGGCTGCTATGGCTGGGTGGAAAAGCATATATAACTGAGAAAAAACAAAAAAAGAGGTTTGTCTAACATAACTAAATTCTACAATCAAAGCCATTATTTCTCCTTTTGTCTTCGCCTAATCTCCGTAGATTAAGCAAACTTTTTATAGAAATCAATCATAAACTCTTGAGCGTTTATCCACTTTGACTACAATGAGCTTATTTTCCTGATAATTTATCCTGTATAGAACTCTGAAATCGCCAACTCTTATCCTGAAAATTCCATGTTCTCCTTCTATTGCTACTGCATTATGTGGAACTGGATTGTTTGATAATGTTTCTTCTATCTTATCTAGGTATATGGACGTTTTTCAAATTCTATGTACAAAAATCACCTAAAAATTTGATATAAACTAGTAAAAATTTGCCTTCTTTGTTCTAAATAAACTCAATTTTGCTCTTTTTTATCATTTAAGGGTTTCTTTATGCTTTAATTTATATAAATTAGACTATTTTGCTTTAATTGATAAATATCAAGTTTTTTATTAATTGCCGTTTATCGGACTAAATGTACAAAAATGATTAAAGCAACCGCCACCCTTGCTTAAAGGAGTGGGGGTTGTAAATATAGTCTTTTCTATTTTTAGCATATAGGATATCGTGCAAGAAATTCAATAATTCTTGAAAATTATTTCAATGACATAGAAGAGAATGGCTTCGTGAATTATATAAAAAGTTCAGCAAATAATACACATATAATCTTTAATCCTGTGAAGGATCCAAAAGCCCGATAATCTTTAAGGTGCAAGACGTCTAAT
>JAHFQA010000058.1 GCA_023266475.1 Candidatus Woesearchaeota archaeon
TCAAGTTTTAACCCAAATTTGGACACAAAAATATTATTATGGACATATACAAGAGAAGATTTAAGTCAGCTAAAGTGCACCATGCTTGAAGGCAAGGATAGGCTGGATATAAAAAATTTTAGCAATAAAGAAAAGTTTTTATAAAATGAAATTAGTGAAAACATAATGAAATGGAATAAAAAAGCCGAGGAAGGCCCGCCAGGATATGCCACATTATTAATGATAGCGTTAATTATTGCAACTTGTGTTATATTATTTATTATTTTGATAAAATTTACTGGTTTCGGAAATATTGCATGGAATAAAATAAAACACATAATTGTACCTTTTGACTAAAATGAAGCTGAATAAGAAAGGACAGATAAACTGGGGGATTGTGGTATTTGTAGTTGTTATCACAGTGGTATTTTTTATAATATTTGATGTGACACGTGCCGGAATAGTGAGAAGCTCCGATAGTGTTGCAAATCCTTTCAAAAAATGGCTGAACTTGGATATAGAAGCTGATGCAGAGAAGCAAAAAGAAGCAGAAAGAGTTGGCATGGAGTTACTTCAAAATGCTGTTGGTTTATATAACAAAATTGAATATGTGGTGGTTAAATGCATAGGGCGAAATTCAAAAAACGGAATATGTGCTTGTGATAGTTTTGATTTCACAAAGTTGGGTGATTATAATATAAAAATTACAAGTGAAGGGGGTACTCAGGTGCTGGAGCTTCTTGATTCCAGAAAAGTTCCTGTGCCTGAAAAAAGGACTGCTTTAGGCAATTTTTTAATTGGGCCTTTGTTGGCAGGTTCGGTACTTCCATCTGACACAATTGATAATTATAAAAAATCACTAAATTATAAATACATCATCATCTCAAGCAGAAATATTATATATAATCAAGGAGGTACAGAGCGCCAAAAAGATTTTTTCAGCATTAGTCAAGTCAATTTTATAAAGCCAGTTAATGGTGTTATTGTTATAGACGATAATAACTACGGAAATAAAAAATGTGTATCTTAAAATGAAACATAAAAAAGCTCAGGGGATGACAATAAATGTAGTGATTATAGCAGCTTTGGCACTTATTGTTTTAGTTGTTTTAATATTAATATTCACAGGATATATAGGGACAGCGAATAAAAACATAAATGGGTGCACATCGAGAGGAGGCATATGTGTTAAAAATTATAAGGAAGGATGTTTAGGGGATTACCCTATACCATTAGTTATAGGCGGAGACGAATGCAAGACTGTAAACAACTTATGCTGCCTGAAGATAAAATAAGAATTGTATTAAGTAGCAATGAAAAATAAGAAATCTATAGAAAATATTTGGTTTATGATTGCTATGTTAGTGGTTATTTTATTGGTAGCTGGCGCCTCATTATACGCTATAGCTCCAAGAATAATTAGTAGTGGAAAAAATTTTGATATTTTATCAAATTGTAAAACTAAAAGTGGTATTTGTCAATCCATAAAATGTGGAGCTGATTACACGGAATTTTATGGTTTAGGCTGCCCTTATGACGAAAATGGTGATGGCAATATAGATGAGAAAGAAAAGAAAAATGAGTATTGTTGTATTCCAAATGAGAAAAAGATATAACTAAAAATGTACCCTAAATCCTTCAGAAGAAATAAGAGAGGGGCCACTGAAATTCCTATAGAAGTAGTTTATTTATTTGTTGTTGGTTTGTTGCTTGTTGTTTTTATCGGATTCTTTGGAAGCCTCTATGCAGCCACCCTTTCACAGAAGGATGATGGCAGCAAGGCAAATTTTTACAGAATTTATTCAGACATAGAGAAGTTTATGAAAAGTTCAAATTCAAGAGAAGGCAGGGTAGATAATTATTATCTTGGGAAAGATTATGTATTAATAGGATTTGATACTAACTGGGATGATAATAAAGATATTATTCCAGGAACTTTAAAAATCTTTGGTGGCTATAATTTTTACAAGCCCTTCAAATGCGGCAATTCAGCATGCCTGTGCTTATTCATAAAAAACCAGCAAGAGTCAGGTGACTCTTCAAAAAGAGACCAGGGAATAGCAGACTGCAGTAGCGAGGCATTTAGTGGGAAAAATGTGGCTTTCTTAAGCGAAGGAGGGGAAGTTACTCCAAAGACAAGGGGCATTCAAAGGACAGACACAAATGGCAATTACCTTGTTTTTTACGGCGAAGATTGGGGAACTCAGCGAATCTATATAGAAAAAGAATACAAAAAAGAAGATAATAGATATTATATATATATATCTAAAATTAATGAAAATAAATATGATGACCCGGCGAATGCAAGGAAAAGGGTTACAGATAATTCTAAACAGACTTAATGTAATCTTAAAAAACAAAAGAATATAAATAACTTTGGATATAAATATATCTTAATGAGAAATAAGACAATATCCAAGTTATTATTCAATAATAAGAAAGGTATTAGTGATGAGATGTTCTTTAATATATTTGAGATTGTACTGGCCTTTATTGTAATCCTATCCCTTTTTAATTTTGTCACCGGAGTTGTCAAACAAACCATTTTTGAGAAAAACTATCTGGCAAGGGATGCCTCAGCATTAGTAAACACGATTTATGCTGCTCCAGGCGATTTGGAATATACCTATTATGAGAATTCAAAAGGAAACACATTCCAGTTTAATTTTATGCAAAATAAGGTAGAAGTATATGAGCCACAAGAGACAGATTCAAGTTCGAGGGTTTTTTATTTATTTGCCGAGGACAAAAACACTCCGTTTAAATATTTAATAATCAAGAATGATAAGGGAAGCATTAATCTAAAATTTAAGAAAACAAATGATATTGTAGTTTATAGTTCACTTACTATGCCAAATGGGGAAGGCAGGATGGGCGGCGCCGGTGCTTCAGGAACTTTAGTAAAATGAAAATAAGCGGAAAAAGAGGAGAGATATCCGGGGAAATAATAATGATGATTCCCAAGATACTGTTTCTTACAGCAGTTCTTTTTGCTGTCGTTATACTTGTAAAGCTTTACATAATTACTAATACGGATATCAGAGAAGTGGAATCAAACGTTTTAATAGGGAGACTATTGTATTCAAAACATGGATTATCATATTTTGATGAAGATTTAAAGCGTGTATATCCTGGCGCTATCGATTTAAATAAATTCAAGCAAATAGGCGAAGCAAATCCAAATGGGCTTGACATGATTTCTTTAAGCTACGGCTCTGATAATCCCATAATATCGGCTAAAATAACATTAAAGCAGGAAAGCAAAGATGATGTTATTGCATTTTACAATAAAAATAAATTTGACCAGTGGGAGCCAAGAACATTATCCACTGTTAAAGGAGGAGCAGGAAGTGTGAAGTCATTTAGAAAGGAAGTCTATGTTTTAGTCAATGACAATGGCAAGTTTTCACCTGCAATATTGGAGTTTAATATAATAAGCTAAAATGAAAAATAAATCTATGATAAAAAGCAAGAATGCTGGAATCCCCGCTGTATTTCTTGACTTTGCCGCATATGTTGCTTTTGTTCTGGTAGTGATAATATTTTATTTTTTATTCACTGCAATTGGAAAAGGCGTGAAGGAAAATAAAATATCTGAGCTGGAAAATTCTGCAAGAAACGGCATTTTTCTTTCAAATTATTTAAGGACTCCTTTTATAAATAATGGACAGCCGCCTACAATGGTTGATATGCTGGCACTATACAATAATGAGAATGACAAGGAAAAGAAAAATGAATATTACGGAAAACTGCTTGACAAAACAAAAGAAATACTAAATTCCATGGAATATTGCAGCGAAATAAAAGGGATAAGCGATAAGGCTGTGAACGGATATGCAATTTTTCTTTTAGATGCAGAAACTTATGCTGACAAAACAAAACTTCTTGATAATTACGGAGCATCAGCCATGAAAACAGATAAAAAATTTCGTTCCAAGCATTTTTATGATTCATCTATTAGCGAGATATATACTACAACAATACCCAGCCTGGTGCCTGGCAATGTAATATATTTGGGATTATTTGTAAGTTCTGTAAACACATTTGGCGAAGATGTAAAAGCAGTAAGATATTGTGAATAAAAATGGATAATACAAAAGGTGCACTGCCATTTAACATAACTTTGGTAGTTATGATGGTATTTATTTTGATTTATGCCTGGGTGCAATTAAGTTATAAATATAATTCTTTTGAAAGATCTTTGGGAGAAAAACAATATGAATTACTGCACATTTATCAGAGAGCTGAATCCTTCCTCCTCTACATCGACCAATCTGCAAAATATTCTCTGGAGCAATCCGTCTACGATCTTGCAAAATCTGGAGGAATTTCAGAGTTGGACACTTCTGATACTGAGATTATTGATCCTGGAACCGACGACACAAGTGAAGTTATGCCCAAAAATGACTGTGGAAAAATAAAAGGATCCAACGTTTGGTACGCCATAAAAAAAGATGAATCAAAAAATAAAATTGTTGTACAATGCTTTGATGAAAATTCTGTTAGCTATAATATGGAATACCTGTTTGACAAGAGCCTGAATGCATATCTTCAGCAGCATCCTGATAACATTCCTATAAATAATTATTTCTATGAAGAAACAGGAAATCTTGAAGTAATAGGGATTCCTGAAAGACCACTGAAATTTGAAATTTACAACGTCAGATTATCTGTTGGAATGGGAGGTTCTGAAACAACTGCTATACAGCCAGTTCAGGTAGCCACAGGACAGCCATCATGCTTAAGGAAAGCAAGAAGCATTAACAGCGCAACAGGCGCAGCTTCTGCAAATATTCCACAAACTCCACCAGTTAGCATTCCAAAAGAAACAATCCAGATTTCAAAGCAATGCATTCCATCTAATCTTCAAGGAGCAATTTCAATCGGCCAGGATTTAATTGATTTTACAGATACAAATCTTTGCTCAAAGGGAGAAACTTGCATTCTAAGGACAGAAGCATTCCAAATGCTTCAGATTGCAGAATCTATAGCAGAGCAAAAAGGCAAAAAGTTTCTTGTTTATAGTTCTTACAGGACTCCTGAGAGGCAAAAAGACCTGTGGGAAGGAAAAACCCCTGAAAGATATAAGCAAAGATACCCAAATGAAAAAATTAGGCAAGAACATGTTTGTAATCCTATTCTTGGTGTAGAAGGTTGCCCTCATTTGAGCGGAAATGCAATTGATCTAAGGTTCAATAAGAAAGAATGGGCAATGAGCATGGCTGAATGGAAAGAAGTTGCAAAAATAATGGAAGCAGCTGGATGGGCGCCTTATGTAAAAGACAACAGAGTCATTGAGCGTTGGCATTTTGAATGCTGCGGCACAAAAAGATATTTGGCATATGTAGAAAAGAAAGAAGGTGTTTTATCAGGTTAAAATGGAAATAAAAGACTTAGTGTTGCTGATGATTATACCGATTTTACTGGTAAGCTTGGTTGTTTATACAGGAAATAATCCGATTACAGGATATGTTGCAGCTGAGCCATCAGGAAATAATGTAATAGGCACTTATTCCATTATGCCGTCTTTCAGGGCAAAAATAGATTATAACATGCAAAAAGATTATCAATATCTGAATAACAAATTGAAAGAGATTATAGATAAATGCAAAGCAGGTAATAACATCGAGGAATGCATAAATCAACACCTTTACGATGAAAATCTAGACTGGAAATGCCCTGAAAGCAGCAGTGACATATTGGACGATTTTGTTGACAAGCTGAATGAATGCAAAAATCTTGAAGATGAAAATGTTGTGTGCAGGTTTTCCCTGCCAAAAAATGAGAAAATAAACGGCGAATCAAGTCAAAGGAATTTTGAAATTAAGCTGACAAGCGAAAATTATCCGAAAGTTGATGCTGAAATGACTGAAGGCAAGAAAACTTATAGGGCTTCTTTCGATTTAGGAAGCTTGTTTTATACGGATTTTGATAACCGAGACAAGGAAAGCCAGATTGCTGATTCAGTTATCTTGAAGTTAAATTACAAGGAAGGAATCCCAACCGTTAACAAATTTGTTGCTGTGAAGGATTCAAATGAAAAGGAATTAAGCAAGATAATTCTGGTTTACAAGTCAAAGAATATCGTAAAGTTCATTGATAATGCATACGAACCGCCTTTCAGAAGCTCGGATCCAAGCGGGAAAACCGGTTTGCCTAGAATCATTGATTTGCCAAAGACGAAAGGCATGAATTTCTGTGCAATAACAGGAAGCAAAGTTTATGCGTATGACGAGTCAGATGGAGCTGTAAAGTTAAGAAATATTGTTTATAAGTTTGCCATCAAGTTTTCAAATCCAGTGCCAAAGCCGATTGAAAATCTGGAAATCAAAGACGCAATTAATGCGGAAAATTCTGTAATCTTAATATGGGAAAAAGGCAAAGAAAGCGATGTTAAATCATATTCTCTTTATTATGCAACAAAGCCATTTGACAAAATCAAAACTAATGATATTAAATCTGATAAGGAAATCAAAAAAATATCTGTTTCAATTGAAAATCCAGTTGAAATTGAAAATATTGACTTGAATACCTGTAATTTTGATCCAGTGGGGGAATCCTGCAAGTTTGGAATTTACAATAAAAAGCTTGAGAAAAACAAGCTGTATTATTGGAAATCACAGGATAAGTTTATTTACATGATTGGCGATGCCGATGATGATGTGAAATTTAATTTTGCAGTGACTGCTGTCAACACAGATGAAGAGGAAATAGACAACGAGCAGATAGAAGGGAACACTTATATCTTATCACCAGGGAAAAATTACCGGGAATTTGCTTCAAAGGATGATTTAGCTCCTGGCAAGATTTCAAATCTTCAAGCCCAATCCATTGAAGCAGGCAAATTAAAACTTACATGGAGCAAGCCTCAAAAAAATATTGATGGAAGCGTAAGCGATGATGTTGTGGCCTTTAACATTTACTATAAGAAGCCAAACCTTGTTTTGCCGCCAAAGATTGATGTTACAAGCCCTTTTGGAATAAGAAAGCGCATAACAGCTTCTGATTCAAAATGTGATGGCATTGAATTGAATTGTGAATATACATTATCCAATCTTGAGAATGGTCAGCTATATATTTTGGCAGTAACAGCTTTAGATGAAAATTCAAATGATGGTGTCGAAAAGTTTGCTGCTGAGCTGGACGTTTTCCCTGTTCAAGTTCAGTAAAACCAAAAACCATATAAACCATTTGCATAACCCAATCTTATGATAAAAATACCTTATGAAGAGATAATTCTCAAGATAAACGAAAAAACAAAGATGACTGTTGCTGAAATAGAGGACAGGATTGACAAAAAATTAAAGCAGCTGTCTGGGCTGATAAGCAAGGAAGGCGCAGCGCATATAGTTGCAAATGAGCTTGGTGTCAAGGTATTTGAGCCGTTGAGCGGAAAATTACAGATTAAGAATATTGTGAACGGAATGAGGGATGTTGAGACTATAGGAAAAGTACTTAAGATTTACGAGACAAGGGAGTTTGCAACTGAATCAAGAAGCGGAAAAGTTGCATCAATGGTAATTGGTGATGAAACAGGCACTATAAGGATTGTTATGTGGGGGGCCCAAGCTGATAATACAGCAAATCTTGTACATGATTCAGTTGTAAAGATTGTTGGTGGATATGTGCGCCAAAACAATGGAAGAAAAGAAATCCACCTGAATGAAAGAAGCCAGCTCATAATAAATCCAAAGGGAGAAACAATAGGGATGATTGCTGCTGAAGCTCCAAGCGGAACAAGAAAGGAAATTAAGCAGTTGGCTGAAAATGACAACGATGTAGAGCTTCTTGGAACAATAGTTCAAGTTTTTGATTTGAGATTTTATGAAATCTGCCCGAAATGCGGCAAGAGAGTGAAGCAGGACATAGATTTTTTAGTTTGCTCAGAGCATGGAAATGTAATACCAGCATATTCTTATGTTTTGAATGCTGTTTTAGATGACGGAACAGAAACAATAAGATGTGTTTTTTTCAGAAATCAGCTGGAAAAATTGCTTAATCTGAATCAGGAACAGCTTCTAAAATTCAGAAGTGAGCCGGCCGAATTTGAAGCCAAGAAGAATGATTTATTAGGCACAATTGTAAAATTAAATGGAAGAAGTAACAAGAACTCAATGTTTAACAGGCTGGAATTTATTGCACAAAACGTTGATGCAAACCCAAATCCAGAAGAAGAGTTGAAACGGTTGCAAGAATAATCAAAAGAGTTAGGTGATATCTTTTTTCTACTGTGTTGGTTATAGGTTACATAATTATTTAATAAGCTGAGAAGCAGATTTCTTTACGCGCACATTTGTTCTTTTAGATGGTGTACTAAAATATTTTAACAAGAAGGACAAAAATCAGAATAGTGTGAATAAAACTATTGATGAAGAAAATAAATAATTAATTTTACTCATTTAATGTAGATTGACTGTAACTTATTGATACTTTCAATTTATCTATATTCACCAACCTATATATTCCACCACCACTGGACACTGGACATGCTCGGACAAACTATATAAGGTAATTCTAACTCTATATATTCTGAAGTTGTCGCAAGATGACTTTAACCCAGTCTCTGGGACATGTAGGCAATGGTGTAAATCCACCTAAAACCTACTTATCCATAATCAAGGAGACTCTGAAACAAAATGCGAATAGCAAAATTGGGTGAGT
>JAHFQA010000059.1 GCA_023266475.1 Candidatus Woesearchaeota archaeon
AATAACCAGGCCTTTTGCTAAAATTAGCCACGATGCTGTGTTTAGCAATAACGCCATTGAAGAGGTTGCAAAGGTCTCAGGAGCTGGTTATTCAAATGTTGGGGTTTCAGACATGAAAATTGCAAGAACTATTGACGAGAAAACTGAAGACAAGACATTTTCATACAAATTCTATGACCAATACTACAAAGGTATCAAAGTTCACGGAGGATTTGTAGGATTTGTTGTTGTAGATGACGTTCTCGTAAAAACATTAACAAATTACTATCCAAATATCAATATTGATACAAAGCCTAAGCTAACTGAAGAAGACGCTTTAATAAATGGCAATAAATATCTAAACCTAGACATCGATAAGAGCGAGAATAGCGAATTAGTCGTATATCCACTTTCTCAAGAAAATTACATGCTAGCCTGGAAAATTGATATGCCGATAATTGCAGATCAGCCTTCAAAATATACAATAATTGTAGATGCAAATAATGGCAAAGTATTAAATTATTATGATAATCTCGTCTATGATTCCTTATCTGGAACTATTACTGGCAAGGTTTATCCGAAATCTTGGAGCGATGCTTTAGTTGATGTACCTTTTAAAGATGAAAATGTTAGCGTGCTTAATAAATTCAATTATACTAACTCTAGCGGGAAATATGAATTGAAAGACATCAATGGAATTGTTTCGCTTAAATCAAATTTATCAGGGCCGTGGGTTAAGGTTTTGAATTATCTGGGCTACTCGAATGCCTCTCATAATTTTTCAACAGCAGTTCCTGCAATTCATAACTGGAACTGGTACGATTTTGATAATTCTTATGCTAAAGAAGAGTCAAATTTATTTTATAATACGAACAAAGTTCATGATTTCTTTTTGGAGCCAAATCTCAACGTAACTGAAATGAATTACAAAGCTAGAGCAACTGTACAATATCCTGGAGTTTGCAATGCTTTTTCAGATGGAACTAACATATATTTCTTTGGAGCTGTCGGACCTTGCAATAGCACAGCCTTGATGTCTAGTGTAATTCATCACGAATATACGCATGGAGTTGTAGCTCATGTTATATTTATCCCCTTCCCATATTCGGATCAAACTGGAAACATGAATGAAGGCTGGGCAGATTATTTTGCCTGCAGTCTTCTCAATGACTCTTGTGTTGGACAAGGATTTTTTATAAGCCAGCCAAATGGTTGCCTGAGAAGATGCAATACTACGAATAGGTTTCCAGATAATTATAATCCAGAGCCTCATTCAGGTGCCGAGATATTTTCTGGAGCGCAATGGAACATAAGAGAAGTTTTGGGTAGGGAATACACAGATCGGTTATCAATACGGGCTATGAGAATGCAGCCAACATCATTTGCAAATTACCTTGACGACTACCTAACTGCAGATGACAACAATGCAAATTTAAATGATGGAACGCCTAATATCAATACAATTTGCCATTCTTTCTCTGATATCCATGGAATTGCAAGCCTAAATTGCATAAATCACACACAAAAGCCAATTGGAATTATTGATAACCCGAAAGTAAATGAAATCATTCCTAAAAATGTTTTAATTTCAGTTAACGGTACAGCGATACAATCAACAAACGGAACTTTTTCATTTTATAAAGTATTCTTATTCAACGGATCGTCCAATCTTCTAATTAATGAGTCAACTGTTCCAGTCATGCATAACACTTTAGCAAAGTTAAACACGAGTAATCTATCGCCAGGAAGCTACAATCTTAAACTTGAAGTGACAGACAGCAATGGTATATTTACTACCTCTATTGATTTTGTCATTATTGAGTTCAGGCCAGCAGTTTTTTGTACACAGTCGCCTTGTGTAGCAGGATCTAATTTAACGAAGTCTAGAGACTCTATTATTAATTTAAGTTCTGAGCCAGCTCCAGAACCAAATCAGCCTAATACAATTGATTCGTGCCTTGATGGTAGATCTGGTGTATACATGTCAGATGAGTCTCTTGAAAATATTACTGTAACAGGATTAAATGGCAGCACATTTCGCCCAGGAGATACTGTTCTAGTTGAGGCATGGGCTCATTGTTGGCCTGGCAGTCCTTCGTCTGATCATTTAAATTTTGTTTACTCTAACAATTCAAATTTGTTGAATGATGACTACAAAAATCCATTTTGGAAAGTAAAAGCTGTATATCAAAATTGTCCTGCTCCTGGATTTCAAAAGCTCACAAGAAATTTTACTCTGGATAATGTAGAGGGAAAGCACACTATTAGAGGATTATTTAGGTTTCAGGGATCCAATACCAGTACGTGTTCGTTAGGTTTATTCGATGACCATGATGATGTAACCTTTTTAGTAAGCTCGCAGCAGCCAACACCGCCGCCAACACCAACTTCGGAGTCTAATTTTACAATCAGAGACAGTTCTGGCAGCAGAATCGCATTATTTGACAACCTTGGCAATTTAGTCCTAAAAGGCATTCTTGAGCAAAATTCAAATTTCCAAAAAACGAGTAATTTTGCATTTTCAATTAGAAATAATGGCAATGATGTTTTGATTGTTGAAAATAACGGCAGTATGTACATAGATGGAATGTTATTCCAAAACCAATCCTCTCTCAGCTCACCTGATACAAATAATGATTTTAGAATAAAAAATAATGGCAACTTAGTTGCATTTGTAAATCAATTAGGATTTATATTCCTAAAAGGAAATTTAACACAAAATGGAAATCCATAGCAAAATAATTTATTGGAGGGAATAAAATGAAAAAACTGAATAAATTAAGTACAGGTATAAAAAAGCCAAAAAACATGACAATTGGAAATTCAAAATCTACGAAAAATTTTATTTCAACATTAAAAATATCCATAGCGTTAGCTCTATTCTTAATTGCTGCAACCCTTATTAGCGGTGCAGGTGTTACAGTTGACAATGGAGCTTTAAATGTTTCAGGCAATTTATTGGTAAACTCAAATACTTTATTTGTAAATTCTCAAAGTAATCTGGTAGGCATTGGAACAGTAAATCCAGACACCCTTTTAGATTTGTCAAAGAGTGTGGCAGGAGACGCAGAAGTAATTAAATTAAGAAATCCCGATGCTGCCCAGAATTCAACAGCAACATTAACATTTGCGAATGGGCAAGTTGGTTCTCGTTTGGCTCAGATACGTGGTTATGTTGGTGAAGCTGGAAACAATGGCGGAGGCATAGCTTTCATATTAAGGGATGGGCATAATGATAAAATGGACACTGACGTAGTGTTCAAGAAGACCGGTCTTGAAGGCAGAGTCGGAATTGGAACTACAGCGCCAGCAACAAGGCTAGATGTTGCTGGAGTAGGCACGTTCAGGACAATAGATGGGAGTGATGCTTCTGTAAATATTTACAATAACCAAGGTCCTAATCAAAGGCAGTGGTCTATAAAAGTTCCAAACTCTAACGGCTATTTCCAAATTGTAGATAGTAATAATCCAGCAAATCCCAGGCTAACAGTGGACTATGGTGGCAGGGTAGGCATTGGAACAGTAAATCCAGACACCCTTTTAGATTTGTCAAAGAGTGTGGCAGGAGACGCAGAAGTAATTAAATTAAGAAATCCCGATGCTGCCCAGAATTCAACAGCAACATTAACATTTGCGAATGGGCAAGTTGGTTCTCGTTTGGCTCAGATACGTGGTTATGTTGGTGAAGCTGGAAACAATGGCGGAGGCATAGCTTTCATATTAAGGGATGGGCATAATGATAAAATGGACACTGACGTAGTGTTCAAGAAGACCGGTCTTGAAGGCAGAGTCGGAATTGGAACTACAGCGCCAGCAACAAGGCTAGATGTTGCTGGAGTAGGCACGTTCAGGACAATAGATGGGAGTGATGCTTCTGTAAATATTTACAATAACCAAGGTCCTAATCAAAGGCAGTGGTCTATAAAAGTTCCAAACTCTAACGGCTATTTCCAAATTGTAGATAGTAATAATCCAGCAAATCCCAGGCTAACAGTGGACTATGGTGGCAACGTCGGCATCGGGACAGCGGGACCTGGAGCACCTTTACATGTTAAGGGAAGCGTCTCTGACATGCTTAAAGTGGAATCCACTGGAGCAGGTTCTAATATCATCTTGGCGAATAGCCGCGGTCAGACCGCTGAAATCACCGGGGGTGCGAGCGGCTTCCAGTTAAATGTTGGTTTAGCAGGAGATGATATTCGCTTAATCACTCAAGGAGTGGCTACTCAGGGAATTATAATCAAAGCCGGTGGCAACGTCGGCATCGGTACTGCAAGTCCGTTAAGAAAGCTGCATATAAATGATGTTATGAGGCTTGAACCACGATCGTCGGCGCCAAGTGGTGCGTCTGTTGGAGATCTTTACGTTGACAGCGATACAAAAGAAATCTGCTTTTATGATGGAGCTTCATGGACAGGATTAAAAGCAGGAGGAGCTTGCGCTTAATTGTATTTTTTATATTTATTTTTTCCAGTAATGGGTAATTAATTTACCGCATCAGAAATCTTTATAAACAATCATCTTGTCCCAGCAACTGTTTCTTATGATAGTTGTAAAGTATCACGACTTCGTTGAAATAGAATATACTGGCAGAACAAAAGATGATAATTCTATTTTTGACACTACTGAAGAAAAGGTTGCAAAAGAAAATGGTGTTTATGACAAACATGCCAGTTACAGTCCGGTCATAGTATGCATTGGGCAGAACAACATTTTGAAAGCCCTTGATGACCAGATGATTGGCAAGGAAACTGGAAAAGAATATGAATTTGAAATAAGTTCGGAAGAGGCATTCGGGAAAAGGGATGCAAAGCTTATACAATTAATTCCTGCAAATAAGTTCAGGCAGCAGAAAATACAGCCGTTTCCAGGACTGCAGTTGAATATCGACGGCATCTTTGGAATTGTCAAGACAGTTAGCGGCGGCAGGATTTTAGTTGACTTTAACCATCCATTGGCTGGAAAGGATATTGTTTACAAGGTTAAAATCAACAGGGTCATTGAAGACAATAAAGAAAAGCTACAGTCACTCTTAAAGATTCATCTGAATATTAAAGATGCGGAAGTTGAGCTAAAAGAGGACTCTGCAACCATAAAATTAAGGGAGGACATCCCTAAAGAAGTCCAGTCCGAATTCAAAAAAGTTGCTGAAAATTCAATATCATCAATAAAAAATATTGAATTTACTATTGGAAAAGAACTAAAATAAATAAATTTATATAGTAGTTACAACCATTTTTTCAGAAAATTAAGGGTGAGTTTGTGGTAAGCATAATCGAACAGGCAATTCAAGCAGAAGCTAATGACAATCCTAAGCTCCTTTCTATAGACAAAAAACAAGTTCAATATGACAAAGAGGCCCAAGACATCGATGCTGAGCTTGAGCAATTGCTGGCAAGGCAAAGGGCAACGATAAAGGTTGTTGGCTGTGGTGGAGGAGGCAATAACACTATAAACAGAATGAGCGAAGTGGGCATTATTGGAGTTGACACAATTGCAATAAACACAGATGCCCAGGACTTGCTTTATACAACTGCAAACAAGAAGATTTTGATTGGAAGAGAGCTTACAAAAGGGCTTGGCGCAGGCTCTGAGCCAAGACTGGGTGAGGAAGCTGCACGCGAAAACGAGGCTGAAATCAAAAAATCACTCCAAAACTGCGATATGGTATTTGTCACTTGCGGCTTAGGTGGAGGAACTGGAACAGGCTCTGCTCCTGTTGTCGCAGAAATCGCAAGAAAGCTCGGTGCCTTGACAGTGGGCGTTGTCACAATGCCTTTTGCCATGGAAGGCCATAGAAGGTACGAAAACGCTGTTATCGGTCTTGAAAAGATGGAACAAGTTGCTGATACATTAATTGTAATTCCTAATGATAAACTGCTTGAATTAGCTCCAGAACTTCCATTGCATACTGCTTTCAAGGTTGCAGATGAAATATTAACAAATGCTGTAAAGGGAATTGCAGAACTTGTCACAAAAGCAGGCCTTGTAAACCTTGATTTTGCTGACATCAGGGCAGTAATGAAAGGCGGTGGAGTTGCCTTAATCGGAGTTGGTGAAAGTGATACAGAAAACAGGGCAGTTGAGGCAGTTGAAAAAGCTATAAACAATCCCTTGCTTGATGTGGATATTTCAGGTGCAAATGGCGCTCTAATTAATGTAATCGGGGGAGAAGATATGACTCTTGACGAAGCAAGAAAAGTTGTTGAAACCATAACGGAAAAGCTTGATGAAGACGCAAGAGTAATTTGGGGAGCACAAATCTACAAGGACATGGAAAAAACAATAAGAACAATGCTAATTGTAACTGGAGTAAAATCTTCGCAGATATTTGGCTCAAGCAAAAAGGCTTCTGACAAGAAAAAGAAGGAGATTGAGCAGCACCTTGGAATTGAATTTCTGGATTAGATAAATTTATAAAAGATTTCTAAATAGTAGTTATTTTTGATTTACAAAAATAATGGCAAAAGTATGTTATGCGCTGAGAGAGCAATTGTGACATTAAAAGCAAATTAATGCTTTAATTCAAATAAACCTTACTTATAGCAAATCACACTAATATCCGTAACTTTTTATTGTGATTTGCTTATTAGGAAATAACAAATGTATCCGAAAATTAAAGTTATTTCCTATAATTTAATTGTTAGAATCAGAATTATCCCAAATGGAAGACATAAATGCTAATTCATGGAAATACAAGCTCAAGTCATTTGTAGGCGAATGCTTCAGGGTTTTGAAAATCACGAAAAAGCCCGATGCATTTGAATTCAAGACTGTTGTCAAGGTGAGCGGATTAGGTATATTAATTATAGGCTTTATCGGATTTCTTGTCCAGATGATAAAGATACTGTTTTTTCAATAAAGTTTATAAAGGAGTAAAAAACCCAAAACTATATATATCTTAGATTTTTTTATTCAAAAAGAAAAACCTAGTTCGTAAACCATTATAATATCAAAATGACAAGAGAAGACGAGACGATATTTGCCTTAAGAACAACTGCAAACAGGGAAGACCAAGTAATGGACTTTGTGTCAAGCAATGCAGTTAAGAAAAAGCTTGAAGTGCATTCTGTAGTAAGGCCTCACGGAATGAGGGGCTATATTTTCATAGAAGCTGCTACAAAGGCAGATGCTGAGCAGGCTGCCTTTAATATACCCTACGCGAGGGGAATTCTTGCATCACCAGTTAAATATTCAGAAATAGAGCACATGCTTGAGCAGGTAAAGCATGAGATGAACATTCAAAAGAATGACATAGTTGAAATTATATCCGGTCCCTTTAAGAGGGAAAACGCAAAAGTCACAAGAATAGACAAGACAAAGGAAGACGTTGTTGTTGAGCTTCTTGAAGCAGCAGTTCCAATTCCAATAACAGTAAAGATGGACGCTGTTAAGGTCATTAGAAGGGAAACAGAGTCATCAGCTCCTGCAAAAGAGGAAGAATCCGGAGAAGATGTTTTATAAAAGTTTTTAAATTGGGGTTTGATACTAAGGTATATTTTTTAAAAATTTAAAAGTAATGTGTCATGTGAGAAATGGATAACATTAAAAAATAAATCAAATTTACATTAACGAAAAACATCAATAAAAAATATTGAAAAAATAAATTAAAATCATAAAAATCTCAAATTAAAAATGCCAAAAGAAAAAGTTGAAGTTTTAGTTGAAGGCGGAAAAGCTACGGCTGCTCCCCCGCTTGGCCCAGCTCTTGGACCGATGGGAGTCAATATAGGCCAAGTTGTATCCGACATAAACAAAAAGACTTCTTCATTCCAAGGCATGCAGGTTCCTGTCAAGATTTTCATAGACAGGGAAACAAAGCAATATGAAATTTTTATCGGAACTCCTCCAGCTTCCGGATTGATAAAAAAAGAGGTTAATCTTGAAAAAGGCTCTGGAAAGCCAAAGCACGAAATGGTCGCTGACATACTCATTGAGCAAGTTATTAAGATTGCAAAGATGAAGGAAACTGCAACTTTAGGCAAATCATTGAAAGAAAAGGTAAAAGAAGTAATCGGCACATGCCAATCAATGGGAATTCTGGTTGAGGGAAAGCCGGCAAAGGAAACTTTAAGGGATATAGAAGCTGGAATGTTTGACGAGGAAATAAGGCTGGAGAAAACTGAGTTGACTGCTGAAGAGCTTGCGAAGCTTGAGGAAGAGAAAAAGAGATTAGCTGAAGATCTTGCAAAGAGGAAGGCTGAGTTTGAAAAGGTTGCAAAAGCTATTATTGCTGAAATGGCAGGCAAGGCAAGAGGAGAAATAAAAGCAAAGCTAGTTCAAGCTGGAATTCCAGATGAAATGATTAAGGAATTGTTGCCAATTGAAGGCGCAGCAGCTGCCCCAGGAGCAGCGCCTGCAGCAGGAGCTGCACCGGCAGCTGGAGCTGCAAAAGAAGCTCCAAAGAAGGAAGAGAAGAAGAAATAA
>JAHFQA010000012.1 GCA_023266475.1 Candidatus Woesearchaeota archaeon
AAATCCAAGCCAAAAGACAAGAAATACGGGATAGAATTTTAATTATTGTTTTTATTCTTATGCCAAATAGTCAAAGGCAAACTTTAAAAAATGCAATAACCAAGGGATAACTTTAACTAAAGCAATATTCAATAAAAAACAAAATCCATTAAAAATATATAAAAAATAATATAAAAAATTCGTTAAATTTCAATTATCTTCCCTTTCTTGCCAACATTCATAACCTTTGTCTTGCCAATCATTTCTTCTATGCCTTCTGCCTCATGTACATGGCTGCATATCAATATGTCTGGCTTGAATACATCAATCGCTTTTTTGACGCCTTCGCTTCCTGGAAATATGCTGGTAAACTTTTCCATTATCGAGCCGCTGGGGTGAACATGTGTAACCAAGATCTTTTTCTTTGCATCCTTTATCCTGTCATAGCCTTTCTTAATCAATTCAAAAATTTCATCTTCGCCAAGCTGAAACATGCCGATATTTGCGCCGCCACACCCAAACAATCCCACGTCTTTATATTTTATTGAATATCCATGAAGGTTGGTTGCTCCATACAGTTCTGCAAGAAAATCAGCAGTTGCAACAGTTTCATGGTTGCCTGGAATTAATACAACTTTCTTGCCCCTCTTTATAAATGGCCCGATTATGCCTTCTGTTGATGTTTCAGCATAAGTTAAGTCTCCTGATAATACAACCAAATCTATATTTTCCTTCTCTGCCTGCTCAGCGAGTTTCTTGGCCTGATTGGTATCACCGTGTATATCCCCTGCTGCGAGTATCCTCAGCTTAGACTTGTCTTTATTTTCCATAATAAATACTAAAAAGAATTCTTTTAAAAACTTATCTCTCTATAACTTTTACAGTGCCTGTCAAGTCAACAAGTTTGCTTGGCTTTCCCTCTTTTTTCCCTTCATATATGGTAAAATCAATACCTGCTTTAATTGAAGGATCCAAATCTTCCAAAGAGGTCATATAATCCTCACTGCTCCTATTTACGGATGTTGTTATTACAGGAATATTCGCTTCAGCCGCAACCTTGCTTATCCAGTGTCTGGGAATCCTTACGCCTAAAGTCTTTAAGCCTGGATTGACCTCTTTTGCAACACAGTCTTTTTTTAGCCTGAATATTAAAGTGTATGGTCCTGGCAATTTGCTAAGCCATTCTTCATCTTTTTTTGCTACAATACAATTTTCTTTAACCCAATCCAATGATGGCGCTATGACTGAAAAAGGATTGTTTGTTCTGCCCTTTAATTGCCTTATCTTTTTAACAGAGCTTGAAATTTGTGCATTGCATCCCAAACCGTAAATTGTATCAGTTGGGTAAACGAACACAGCGCCGTTTATTATTTCGTCCAAAATTGCCTCTTTTCCAATCTTGAATTCATCAAAGTTCAGAATGCGCATAAATTGCTGGAAAAGAAAAGGGTATAAATAGTTTGTGATAGTATTTGAGTTATCCCAAATATCCTATCATAAATCCTTCTTCCTCAGCATTTATCTCATCATTTTCAATGTATTCTTCCAAATATTTGTCGTTGTAAAAGTCTTCTCCAGTATTTTCTCCTGGGTCGTCTTCAAATAATCCTTCCATAAGTACCACTTCCAATCAGCCGCTAAATTGAGCGTCAAAGCTCTTCAAATGCTTGTTTGTTCTTTTTGTCAATTCCTTGATTTGCTTGAAAAACAAATCCTCAATAAATTCATTGCTTAGTTCCATTTTTGCTCACCTCTGAGTCATACTATGAGGCCAGCTGAAATTTTATTTCGTCGCTGACTTTTTGTTTTTTTATTAGTGCGCCGCGGCATATTTTTTATACTATTACAACTTTATTGCTTTTGAGAGTGTCAACTCCTGTTCTGCCGCTCAAGCGGCTTTTCTTTTTTATTCCCATCCATCAATTTTCATGTTTTTCATGAAATCCTTTGCAATTATTGGTTGTGGAATGTTACACAAACTTTCTTTTGTCGTTTGATTACATTCAAAACACACTTCATACCATGGCTTTATTTTTGTTCCGCAAAATGTGCATCTTGTCATTTTCCCACCTCAATTCAATATAAGCAGGAAAATTAGGGGTGAAAAGAGGATTGATATTCAATCCGTTGTTTTCCTGCCATCTCATAATGTAAATTCTTTCCTTTAAATATTTCACAGCGGCATGTCCAGTGTCCAGTGGTTATTGTTAATATGGAAAAGAAATAATAAGATATATAAAATCGAAAAAACTCCTTTAATTATGAAATGCGTCCACTTAATCGTTTCAGGCAGAGTCCAAGGGGTGTTCTTTAGAGATAATACAAGAGGAAAGGCTAAAGAGCTTGAGCTGCATGGTTATGCAAAAAACCTCCCTGATGGAAATGTCGAGATTGTCGCGCAAGGTGACGAAGAAAACATAAATAAGTTGATTGATTTTATCAAAAAAGGGCCAGGAATTGCGAAAGTTGAAGATTTGAAAATAAAGCACATTGAGCCAGAAAATTTCAAAAACTTTGAAATAAGATATTAATAAAATGAAATTCAATAATATATTTTTGGTTTTGTTCTTGATTTTCTTGGTTTCATGTTCTCTACAGCAGGCTCCTCAAAATAACGTAAGGAATGTTGAAATTCTTAAAAATGGTGATACTTCAGGAATTGAAAGCGAAATGGTGAATTACGGCCCTGCAACCGGATTCCTTGCAAAGCCGAAAAAAGAAGGAGTTTATCCTACTGTAGTCATGATTCACGAGTGGATTGGATTGAATGACTATATTAAGCAAATGGCTGAGCAGCTTGCGTCAGAAGGCTATGTTGTCCTTGCAGTCGATTTGTTTGAAGGAAAAGTTGCAAAAGATGCAAATGAAGCAAGGGAATTGTCAACGAAAGCAAGGAATAATATGGAAATTTCAATTGAAAATATGAAATCAGCAGTTGCATTTCTAAAAAATCAAAAAAGTGTTGACAAAAATAAAATTTCATCAATGGGATGGTGCTTTGGAGGCGGAATGTCTTTGCAATTATCGTTGAATGAGAAGCTGGCTGCAACAGTGATTTATTACGGCCAGCTTGAGACAAACATGACAAAATTATCTGTTATAAAATGGCCAGTGCTCGGCATTTTCGGGGAAAAAGATACATCAATTCCAGTTGAATCAGCAAGAAAATTCAAGAAAGCATTGGATGAATTGAAAATTGAGAATGAAATTTATATTTATCCCAATGTAGGGCATGCTTTTGCCAATCCAAGCGGCATGAATTATGCTCCAGATGAGACAAAGGACGCCTGGGAAAAGACATTGAAATTCATGGAGAGGAATTTTAAGAAAAAATAAATTATGAAGAATCATAAATTTGAAAAAATAAAAACATTTTAATCCTAAAGACGAAAAAGCATTCATGAGGCCTTGAGAGTAGCTTAAGACCTGATCGGTGAATGGGCTTACCAATCCAATAATAAGTTGATTCTAGAATTTCATAAATAATATTAGGATAAATTTAAAAAGATACCACTATATAATGATTATATGGGGCGGAGGAAAGAGAAATTAAACCTTGAGCGAATTCTGGGCATAGCTCTGGAACACGGGCCAAAAATTGTGGAAGAACTAAATATAAGGCTTGGGCTTGAAGATGCTGAATACCTGTGCAGAATGCTAAGGGAACAAGGCAAGGAAGCAATGCCGTATGACTTTCCATATACTCACGGAGTTTGGAAATCTGAAGATGAATCAGGAATTCCATACAAGCGTCATGCAATGAAAGAATTTATTGTGGGATTATCCAAGGAGAAAAAAATTGATTATACTGATAAAATGGGCTTTAGAAAACTTTTGAAATACATTAATATTCCAACAATTAGGGAAAGAAAAACTAATAGATGGGGTACAAGCTTTCATGGGATGATTTCGCATGGCTATGGTAACAGCCCCTATGATGCAATTGCCGATTTGGTAGGGCATGATTCAGACTTTTCAAGAACAAAGGAAATAGGATTGTCTCCTTATGACCTGCCTAAAGCGCCGCAAAATACATGGCTAAATAAATGGGGAAGACCTACACCTACAGCGAGGGCGGCTGTAAAAGAACTAGTTAAAGTAGTTTCAAAAGAAAAGCGCCTTGATTATAAAAGGCCTGAAGATTTTATAAACTTGCTGCCTTATCTTAATGAAGATGCGTTCAACACTAAGAAAATTAGTTTTTGGGGCACTACTTTAAGCATAGTGCTTAGAAATGTCTATAAGTCTGTACCAAGACTTGCACTAAGGGACATGCTTGCGAGAGATCCGGAGTTTTCTGATACCGTTACTTATTTAAGAATTATATTGCCGAATATAAGTGGAGTTCTGCCGCGTCGCACTTATTATAATTAAAACCATAATATATACCAAAGGCACTAAAACTCCGTAAGCTTCTTTTCAGAATTGCTTTTGATTATGGTTGTGTTGCCTTCGTTTCCGCCTGCAGTTTTTTCAACAGAAATGAACTTGCTTTTTTCCAGTTTTTCTATCTTTCTCTGGAATGACTTGTAAACTAATTTTCCGCCATTTTCTTGGTAAGACTTAAACAAATCTCCAATTTTTTTCCCTGAGTTGTCCCTTATAAGATTCAGAATTAAATGCTCGTCGGCAGCCAATTCATCCGGATTTTTGATTGTAAATTCGTTAATCTTGCTTAATGCCAGCTGCGCGTGCTCTAAAAGTATTTTTCTTGATGACTTGCTTTCTGCTATGCTTGCTGACTCTTTCATCAAATGCAATCCCATCCTTATGTCCTGCAATTCGAACGTTTTTTTTGCTATCAATTCAAAAGCATCCTCATTCAAAACATTCGGAGGGAATGCATATTCACACCTTTGCTTTAATATGCCTTTAGTTTCAGAATAATTGTAGGGATTAAACTCGATAATTTCCGGCATAAGCCTGGATTTGATTCTTTCATCCAATCCAATAATCCAATCCTTATGATTTGTAATTAGAATTATCGTTTTCCTGTAAATCTCTTCCAATATCATATACAGGAAATCAAGGTCTTCCAATTTATCCACTTCGTCAAAGACAAAAACAACTGATTTCTTGTTAAGGTTTTGCTTAATCCACCTGAATAATTCCTCTGTCTTCTTGTTTTGTACAAACTTGAAGTCCATCAAGTCGCAGATTTCAAGAATTATCTTAAAAGTTGTATTTCTTTGCCAGCAGTTTATGTAAATTGGAAGTATTTCGTCTGTTTCTTCTTCCAGCTCACTTAAAACTTTTCTTAAAGCAACTGTTTTTCCAACTCCGGGCTGGCCGAATATAAATACATTTTTGCCTGACTTTTCCAGGAATAGGGGCTTTATGCATGATGCAATTATCCTTTGCTCTTTCTCCCTGTACGGGACAATTTTCGGCACAAAAGAATAATCTAATGCAACATCGTTCTTAAACAACGATTCATTGCTTCCCAATATATCCTTGAACAAGCCACCCATTTTATACATATTAGTTTCAGATGGTTTATATAATTTTTGTTAGACATGTGCGCCGCATCTGCTGCAGAACCTATCCTGCAGTTTCATGACATTGCCGCATTTAAAGCAGCGCTTTAATCTTTGAGGATATTGTGCACGCTGCCGCGCTTGATGAATATTTTTATGATTTATTCCTTTGCTTTTATCTTCCTTCTTTATATTAAAAACAAGCTTTATAATTCCTGCTAAAATAAAAATAATTCCAACATAAAAGAAAAATATTAGCTTATCATAGTCAATTATCCTTGACACTACAGAAACAAACGTGCCAATTATTATATAAACAGACCAATGTATTCTTGCCATATTATTATTAATAAAGTCATAAATCAAATATTCTAAAAATTAAATAAAAAACTTATCCCTTTTTCCCTATCACTTTCTTCCCAATGTACTTTTGTAATACAGCTGGAACTTTTACGCTCCCATCTTTCTGCTGGTAATTTTCAATTATTGCCCTCAAAGCCCTGCCAGTTGCTATGGCTGTGCTGTTCAAAGTATGCACATGCTCTTTCTCTTCGCCCTTCCTGTATTTTATATTAAGCCTTGCTGCCTGATATGAAGTGCAGTTAGAGCAGCTAACAACCTCCCTGTACAAGTCCTCTCTTGGGAACCATGCCTCTATATCATATTTCTTCGAAGCCACTGTGCCTATATCGCCTGTGCAGATATTTACAACTCTGTATGGAATCTTAAGTTTCTGGAAAATTGTTTCTGCATTATTGAGCAATTCTTCGTGGAATTTCCATGAGTCTTCTGGCTTGCAAAAAACAAATTGCTCCACCTTGTTGAATTGGTGCACCCTGAAAAGGCCCTTTGTGTCAATGCTGTGGCTTCCAAGCTCCTTCCTGAAGCATGGGCTGTAGCCAGCTAATTGCAACGGCAATTGCTTTTCATCCAAAGTTTCATTCATTAGTAATGCTGCAATTGGGTGCTCAGATGTTGCTATCAGCAGCAAATCTTCATCTTCAACTTTGTACATCATTGTCTCGAAATCCTTCAGGTCTGTGACTCCTTCATACGGCTTCCTTCTCAGCATTAAAGGTGGCTCAATTAAGACATATCCTTTCTTTACAAGAAAATCTACAGCAAAATTTACAAGAGCAAGCTCAAGCCGTGCAAGATCACCAATCAAATAATAGAATCCGTGGCCGCTAACCTCAGCAGCCTTTTCAAAATTAGCCAATCCAGACTCTTGCAGCAATTCGCCATGAGCTTTTAATTCAAAGCTGAACTTTGGCTTTTCACCCCAAGTCTTGACAACAACATTGTCATTTGCGTCTTTTCCAACAGGCACAGAATGATGAAGTATATTAGGCAATCTCATCAAATAGTATTCAATCTTGCTCTTTAATTCCTCGCTCTTTTCATCGCTCTGCTTAATTTTATCTGGAAGTTCTTTCACTTCTTGAATCTTGCCCTTGAAATCCTTGCCTTGTTTTTTCAACTGATTAATTTCATCAGTTATTTCATTTCTTCTCTGCCTTAGCTTTTGGTTGTCTTGCAGTTGTTTTCTATATTCTATATCGCATTTTAGCAAGTCATCCAGCCATTCCAGCTTTTCCTTTTCATTTCTCTTCTCTAAGTCCTTTCTTACAATGTCAGGATTTTCACGAATAAATTTTATATCAAGCATAAAGAAAGAATTCTCTGGAATGTATAAAAATGTTTTGAAAAGAATAAGATAATTCTTGGTTTTAAGAAATATTTAATAATTATTATTTGAAGGAACTGTTATTAATTATTAATGAAACCTGAGTATGTATTCAGTATTTTGATTGCCAAACCTAAAATATGAATGGCTTTCACAATGTAATACGCTAATAGGTTCTCTTAGGCCTAGAGAGTTGGTTATATCTTCGATTTTGTTATTAGGTATTTTTTGGCGAAGGAAAACATCATACCTTTTGATAGTCAATTTTCCTCCAATAAAATTCCCATACTCTACCTTAACTGCAGCTACTAAAGGATTAGACTTAAGTCCAGCGATTTTACTTAAGATAATAATATCACTATCACTTAGAAGATTTGATAAGTTTATATTAGGTCCTTTAACAACAGAAGATCTATCATTTAAACTTTGCCCATATTAAGCTTCCTTGATTAAAATAAAACCCCAGCAAAGCTTCTTGCGAAGCCCTGCTAGGGAAAAAGAGGTGATATTAAAAAGCTATAATTAACGTTCCCCACCGTTTTATGTTACTACTGTGTAATAGAACTAATATATAAATCTTTCGGTTGTTTAACTATTATAAAGTGGTATAATGATTGATAGGCACACTTAAATATTCTGTTTTATTCTCTGTATTATATGTCCAGCAAATCAAAGCCAAAGGAAGAATTCAAGACGTGGGGTGATGTCTTTGACCAATTCACTCAAAGAACAGTATACAAATTGATAAAGCAGGGCCACTTTGAGGGATTGGAAAGCCCTATATCAATAGGAAAGGAAAGCAATGTATTCTCTGCCATAAAAAAAGACGGCACAAGATTAATGGTCAAGATTTACAGGCTTGAAACCTGCGATTTCAACAGGATGTATGATTACATAAAGGATGATTCAAGATTTGACAGATTGAAAAAGGGCAAAAGGAACATTATATTTTCATGGGTGCAGCGAGAATACAGAAACTTGATGAAGGCAAGGGAAGCAAATATTAGTGTTCCAACTCCAATAACATTTTCAAACAATGTATTGGTATTAGAGTACGTTGGCGATAATGGTGTATTTGCACCAAAGCTAAAAGACGAAATTCCTAAAAATCCAAAGGTTTTTTTTGAAAAAATAATTTCAAATATCCATAAACTGTATAAAGCAGGCTTGGTTCACGCTGATTTATCAGCATTCAACATCCTAAACTATAATGAAAAGCCTGTTTTCATAGATTTTTCGCAGTGCACAACTTTGGAAAGCTCAAGAGCCAAGGAGTATTTGGAAAGGGATATAAGAAACATATGCATTTTTTTCAGAAAAATCGGATTACATGTAAACGAAGATGGAGTTAAAAAACAAATTATTGAAAAATAAATAAAATAAGGATTTTTAAACAACGGAATTCCACCAATTCTTTGAATGGTGGAATGAGTAGTGCTCGAATGTCAAAAATCAAAGATTTTTGAGCACCCCGAAAATTCAACGAATTTTCGATGAACCACACATCAGATGGTGTAATTCCGAGCGTCAAAAACCACTGGCTTATTATCAATAATGCAAATATGCCACCCATCTCTGATGAGTGGTTTTTGACAAATATTTTTTAATGAACGTGCCCTATTATAAAGGGCAAGGAGAAAGCAAGGAAATAAGCTAAAGGATAACTTAAACTAAAACTTCATTTAACATTCAATGACAAAACTCATTAACGAGTGAAAATTAGCTATAAAATAAACAAGAAACAATTTAAATAAGCCTAAAAATAAATAAAAATCAATAAGCTTAAAAATAATCTGATTTTTTCAATTTAACAAAATGGTTGAATATTCTTATGAATTGAAAGTTCCAAAGAACAGGGTTGCTGTTATTATAGGCAAGGAAGGCAGCATAAAAAAGGAGATAGAAGAAGCCACAAATACAAAGCTAAATATTGATTCAACAGAAGGAGATATTTTTGTTGCAGGAGAAGACGCCCTTGGTTTGTACACTGCAAGAGAAATTATAAAAGCAATTGGCCGAGGGTTTAACCCTGAAATTGCAAAGTTGCTGCTTAAGCCAGACTATATTTTTGAGGTAGTTGATTTGACTGAGTTTGCGGGCAAGTCTAAGGATGCAATGCTGCGATTAAAAGGGAGGGTCATAGGAAAAGAGGGAAAATCCAGAAGGCTAATAGAGGAGCTTACTGAATGCAGCATTTCAGTTTTTGGCAAGACAATAAGCGTCATCGGATTGCCAGAATCAGCTGCAAATGCAAGAAGGGCAGTCGAGTCGCTGCTCAGGGGCTCAACTCACGCAAATGTCTACAAATGGCTTGAAAGAAGAAGAAGAGAAATGAAAAGAAAGGCAATATTGGAGATGTGAAATGCCAAAAGAAACAGAAATACAGGAAACTCCAATAGCATATGAGCTGGCTAAAAGGCAAAAAGAAATTTCTGTAGCAGAATTCTTCACGAAAAACAGACACCTTTTAGGATTTGACAATAAAAGAAAGGCTTTGCTGATGGCAGTCAAAGAAGCTGTTGACAATTCTCTTGATGCCTGTGAAGAATCTAGGGCATTGCCGGAAATAAATGTTGAGATTATCCAGATGGCTGAGTTCAAGTACAAAGTTGTTGTTGAAGACAATGGGCCTGGGATTGTGAAAAAGCAAATTCCGAATATTTTTGCAAAGCTGCTTTATGGCAGCAAATTTCATACCTTAAAGCAAGCAAGAGGTCAGCAAGGCATAGGTATTAGCGCAGCTGTTTTGTACGGCCAGCTTACTACAGGAAGGCCTGTGAAAATTACATCAAGAGTGTCAAAAAAAGAGCCGGCATTCTATTACGAATTGAACATTGACACGCAAAATAACAAGCCGGTAATTGCAAAAGAAGAGACTGTTGAATGGCCAAAAGACCATGGCACAAAAGTTGAAATAGATTTGGAAGCAGAATACCTTAAAGGCTCTCAATCTGTAGATGAGTATCTAAAGCAGACGGCTGTAATTAACCCGCATGTTACGATTATTTACACAAACCCTAAGTCTGAGCAGGTGATTTACGCAAGAGCAACTGACAAAATGCCTGCTGAGCCAAAGGAAATCAAGCCGCATCCGTATGGTGTAGAAGTAGGAATGCTTATGGATAAATTACGATGGACTGAATCAAGAACCTTGCAGAGCTTTTTGACTTCTGAATTTTCAAGAGTGGGACCAGGAACTGCAAAAGAAATTTGTGAGCATGCTGCTGTTCTGCCTAACTCAAAGCCGAGCCAAGTAAGCAGAGATATGGCAGAAAAAATAATTCAAGGCATACAAAAAACTAAGATTATTGCTCCTCCAACAGATTGCTTAAGCCCCATAGGCCAGGAGCTTCTTGAAAAAGGGCTCAGAAAAGAGATAAAGGCAGAGTTTTATTGCTCCACATCAAGGCCGCCTGCAGTTTATCGTGGTAATCCTTTTATCATCGAAGCAGGAATTGCTTTTGGCGGTGAAATTCCGAAAGAGGAAAAAGTCAATATCTTAAGATTTGCAAATCGAGTTCCTTTATTGTATCAGGAAGGCGCCTGCGGCATGACAAATGCAATAATGGAAACGAACTGGAAGCCTTATGGCTTGCAGCAATCCGGCGACTCAATTCCATTCGGCCCGGCTGTTGTTCTTGTTCACATGTCCTCTGTGTGGGTTCCGTTCACAAGTGAGAGCAAGGAAGCTATTGCACATTACGCTGAAATAATAAAAGAAATAAAATTAGCGCTTCAGGAGTGCGGCAGGCTTCTTGGAACATATGTAAGGAAAAAATACAGGATTTCTGAGCAGATTGAAAGGGCCAATATGTTTGAAAAATACATCCCGGAAATTGCAGACTCATTGTCAGTTTTAACGAAAGAGAAAAAGGAAAAAATACTGCAAGGGTTGCAAAAAATGCTTGTCAAGCCGGAAATAAAGCAGGAAATAATTCAAGAAGACGAAGATGACAAGCTGTACAAAATGGAGTTTGATAAAAAGGAAAATGAGGAAATAAAAGAAGAAAATTGATTATTCTCAATATTATTTTTTATAAATATTATCGTGATGGTCAAAATCATCAAAAATAATCTTATTTTCTATTTTTATAAATCTGAAAACAAGAACAAAATGTCCAATATGAGCTCTCTTTTTGTCTTTCATATCGTATCTGAGATTTTTGTAGTGTTCTATATCTTCATAGCTAATTACCTCTTCTATCTTTTTAAGAACTTGCTCATAAATCGTTCTATCTTTTTTCGATAACTTATTAAGTTTCTTTTTGAGAGAGGGAACAATCTCATAATTCATTTTAGCCTTCTATAATCTTCCGCAACTCGCTAATATTCTTGAAAGGAATTCCCTTCTCTTTCTGTATTTTCTTCAGCGTTTCCAAATATTCTGGCCTTAACTCCGGCTCGAGAAAATTCTTTTCATACTCTTCAACAACAATATTAATTGCCTGAGACTTGTCCTTAAGCCCATACTTTGCCTTCACAATATTCAAAACCCTGTTTGAATGCTCATCTATGTTTATAACAGCTTGCACCATATTACATCACATATATAGATATATATTCCATGTATATAAATGTTTTGCTTATAGATTACCACTTTGTAATGAATAAAAACGGAAAGATTTAAATACCCTTAAATTTTCCACGAATGAGAATAAAAATGTCATCAACAATGGCGCTGCCAAAATACGAAGTTAAAGGAGAACCTTTAGCAGGAGAAATATTTCAATTAAGAAATGACGAATTAGGCAGAGATGCTGTCAAGTTAATGAATGAAAGATTCAAGGGAAATAGCAAAGTTGTATTAGATATTTCTGAATTTAAAGGAAACCAGCCAGTTGGGCATTCAAATACTTATAGGCGATTTGCTTTAGGCCCTATTGTAAGAGAATTATATGGAAATAACGTTCAACTCATAAGCCCTATTGTTTCAGAGATAGCATTAAAAAACGGCAAACTGCCGGATGCAACAAGCACATACGAAGACCTTGGAGTTGTAGTTTACAGCTTAAATGGGTCAAACCAGCAATTGGCAAAACATTTGGTAGAACAAGCAAAAAATGCGGGATTAGAAGTCAAATTCCCTATGGTATTTTATGGCCTTAAAACAGTAAATGATGACAAGTTTCCAGACCGCGTGAGTCTAGATTTAAGTGATATAGCACTTGCCTATCATGTCCCAATACTATCAAAAGATGCATCTAACTTTAAATCTGATGACTCAAGTCTTGTTGAAAACGGGTTCCCAAGCAAAGTAGGACAAGGCGATAGAATTTTGTACACAGCAAAAGATGGCTTGAGGAGGCTTTGTCGCGATTGGGACTTGATGCTCGATGCTATTGGCGGCAATCTGCCTAACTCGATCGAGGCTGGTCGGGTAAGTTTTTTGAAGGGCGAAGCCCCGCAAAATTTGGAAGATGCTTTAAAAGGAATAGAAGCTGAGAAAAGAAGACAAACAGAAGCAGTGCAATTGCGATATGGAAAAGCATTAGAGATAATGGGAAAACAGTAATTTATTATTCTTTCTCTAAAAATGTCAAAAAACACTACGCACTAAAGTACGTAGCGTGTTTTTGAGCATGCTCGGAAATCGCTGGCTTGCTTTAAACTGAAGTATCATAGTGTGCGCCTTTGCGATTTCTGACATATCAAAATCCAAAAATTTTATAATCTTATACTATAAACTACACCCGTCCTAGTTTAGATTAACTAAGCTTATTCCTAAATAAGCTGATGAAATAATCTAGCTTGGGCTACACGCTTGTCCATAGCACTCGAAAGAGTCATAAAATTCAACAGCAATAGTTAGTAGCAAAGAAGAGCTTTGGGAAAGCTTGAGCGAACATTAAAGCTGCGGTGTTGATTAATGGACAAGCTACCTTGCTTGAGGAGGCTTTATCGCAATAGGGACTTGAAGCTCAATGCTAATGACGACAATCTGCCTAACTCGAAATTTCTGTTAAATAAAATTTTACAATACAGAAACGGGACCGAGGCTGGTCGAATAACCCAAGCATTACTAGGACTAAAAAGATGAAGACTTATAAAAATTTATACAAACAATTGACTTCTTACGAGAATCTGGAAATGGTATTTAAAAAAGCCAAAAAAGGGAAATCATCAAAAGCTTATATTATTGAATTTGAATCAAACTTAAAGGAAAATTTAATGCTGCTAAAATATGAGCTAGAAAATTTTGCCTATGTGCCCAAGCCATTAAAAAGAATTGTAATCAGGGACCCGAAAACAAGAGTGATTATGATTTCTGATTTCAGAGACAGGATTGTGCATCATGCCTTGTGTAATGTTATTGAGCCGATATTTGATAAAAAATTTATTTTTGATTCCTATGCCAACAGAAAAGGAAAAGGAGTTCATCAGGCATTAAAAAGATTTGATTTCTTTAAAAGGAAGATTTCAATTAACGGCTCAAAAATAAATAATGTCAAATATAATAGTATGGTCATTGGATTTGTTCTTAAAGCCGATATTAAGCATTACTTTGACACTATAAACCATGGTATTTTAATTAATACAATAAAAAGAACAATAAAAGATGAAAAAGTTATATGGCTCATAAGACAAATACTTAGCCAACACCATATAAAAGTAAATGGTAAAGGAATGCCTCTCGGCAATCTCACGAGCCAGTTTTTTGCCAATGTTTATCTTAATGATTTGGACTATTTTATAAAACACAATCTTAAAGCCAAATATTATATAAGGTATGTTGATGATTTTGTTATTCTGAATAATTCAAAAGATATTTTGAACCTTTACCAAAAAGAAATAGAAAAATATCTGAGCAATTTGCAATTGGAATTACATCCAAATAAATCAAAAATACTACCGATTTATAAAGGCATAAATTTATTGGGCTTCAGAGCTTTCTATTACCACACGCTAATAAAAAAGAGCAATATAAAAAAATTTCAAAGAAAATTGCTTAATAAGATAGTATTGATAAAAAATGATGATTTAACTTATGGAGACCTAATAGAAAGCCTTCAGGGCTGGCTTGGATATGCTATCTGGGCTAATACTTATAAGTTAAGACAGGACATCATTAAAATTATTGATGGCTCATTAAAAATATAGAATAATTAACTATATAAACTACCAATATTAACAAAATAAAAAAATGAAAAAACAAGACAGCAAGCCAGCTAAGGAACTTGAGGAATTTGGAAAAAAGCTTGTCGCCGACATTGAAAAAGGCAGGAATCCGACTATAGAGTTTTCCTTAAGAACTTTGTCAAATGTTGTTTACGATACTAAAACAAAAACTCTTGGATTGGGAAACAAGCAGCAGCAGAGGACTTTTTTCAATGTGGGCCATGCCAAAAAATTCCTGCAGACATTGGAGGTTGCCAAGGTGAGCAAAACCCTGCTTGACGTAGGAAAGCATGCAAGCTTAAGGGACGTTTTCTATATGGCCAAGAGGACAATTCCGAGTTCTAATATTAATATTGTTGATGATCAGGTTGAAAGTGACAAGGCTATCGAGGATTTGGAATTGATTACAGACTGCACAAGAGAGCTGCTTAACATCAACGCAAACAAGATGGGCTCTGTTGCAGGCAATGTAGTAATTGAAGATACAGGCGATTCAATAAACTGGGCAAAATTAGGAAGCGGAGGCTGGAGCATTCCTTCAAATGTTGAAAACATTGAATTCAAAAGTGTTAAGGCAAAGTATATAATTTACATGGAAAAGCAAGCCGTATGGGAAAGGCTGCATGAAGACAAGTTTTGGGAAAAGCAGAACTGCATCATTGTAACCTCACAGGGCCAGACTACAAGGGGAATAAGAAGATTGCTTCAGAGATTAAATGAAGAGTATAAGCTTCCGATATATGTTTTGGCAGATTTCGATGGATGGGGATTTTATATTTACTCTGTATTGAAATTTGGTTCAATAAGCTTGGCCCACATGTCAGAGGAGCTCGCAATTCCAGAAGCAAAGTTTTTGGGCATAACCGCAGACGATGCAATTAATTATGATTTGAAGAAGCACTTCATCAAACTAAAGGATGTTGACATTTCCCGCTTGAAGCAGATTGCTGAATACGACTGGTTCAAGAAAAACAAGGAATGGCAGCGGCAATTCAAGATGATGAAAGACTTTGGCTCGAAGCTGGAAATTCAGTCCTTAAGCTCAAAAGGCATAACATTTATATCTGACAAGTACTTGCCAGAGAAAATTAAGAAGCAGGAGTTTTTGGACTAGGATTTTATTTTTATAAAAGTTAATGTCAAAAGAATTTATAGGAAATAACTTTAATTTTCGGATACATTTGTTATTTCCTAATAAGCAAATCACAATAAAAAGTTACGGATATTAGTGTGATTTGCTATAATGAGTTGTATGAGAAGCAATAATCTCGTCAAGTACATAAAATCCACATTACTAAAAACCTAACAAAAACCAATAATGAAAAATACTTTAGCTATTGAAATAAATTAACAAAATTCAATTATAAAAACAAATATTGACTAAAAACAATAAAAATAAAAAATAATAATAAAAATGCCAGAACAAAAATTTGAGGAAAAACCAAAAAAAGATGTTCCAATATGCTGTGCAGGATGCGTCAGATGGGAAAAATTCGGCAAGAACTGCTATTATTACTGGGAAGGCAAAAAGCACTGCACTATGTGGGCTGGCTCCTGGGATGAAGTTATTATACAATAAATTCTAGAATAAATAATTATAAAATTAAAAAATAAAAGAAAAAAAGAATTTATCTTTTCTTTTTTCTGCCGCCCCTGTTCATCTTTGCCATGGCAACATTGCCTTTCTTATCGACAAAGTAAAGGTACCCAGATTTTCTTTTAATGCCACACTTGTGCAGGACTTCCTGCTTCTTGCTTGTCTTCTTGCCGGCTCTTGCCATTTGAACTCTGGCGCAGTCGCCGTTCTTGTTCACAAAATATAGATATCCAGGTTGTCTTTTAACCCCACATCTGCATATTACTTCTGCCATTTAATCACCTTTTATATTTTTTAATGACGTGGAGAGTGAAGTAGCTTAAATAGTTTATGGTTTTGAAGTAGAGATTTGGCTTCATTTGCAGTATTTCAGCCCAATACCTTTAAAAAATCTTTGGCATTACCTTTTTTATGAAATTTGCACATTTAGCAGACTGCCACATTGGTTCTTGGAGGGATCCTAAGCTCAGGGATACAAGCACACAGGCTTTCATAAAGGCAGTAGATAAAAGCATCAAGGAAAATGTGGATTTTATCCTGATTGCAGGAGACCTTTTTAATACATCATTCCCCAGGTTGGATAATTTGAAGACTGTTGTGGGCAAACTCAAGCAGCTTAAGGACTTGGATATTCCAGTCTACATTGTGCCGGGCTCCCATGACTATAGCCCAAGCGGAAGAACCATCCTTGATGTTCTGGAAGAAGCTGGATTATTTACTAATGTATTCAAAGGAGATGTTGAAAATGGAAAATTAAGACTGATTTTTACCGTCGACAAGAAAACAGGCGCAAAGATTACTGGAATTCTCGGCAAAAGGGGCTCTTTGGAAAAATCTTATTACGAAAAATTAATTCTTGATAATCTTGAAAATGAAAGCGGCTACAAAATATTCTTGTTTCATTCCGGAATTGATGAATTAAAGCCGAAAGAAATGGAAAACATAATCTCTCAGCCTTTGTCCTTATTGCCAAAAGGCTTTGATTACTATGCAGGTGGCCACGTACATATTGTTGATGACAAGCAAATAGAAGGCTATGGAAGAATAGTTTACCCAGGCCCTTTGTTTCCAAATTCATTTGCAGAGCTTGAAAAGCTTGAGAGAGGTGGCTTTTACATTTTTGAAGACGGAAATCTAAGTTTTGAGCCAATACAGATTTATAATATAGAAAAGCTCCAGTTTAAATGCGACCACAAAACTCCAGAGCAGGTACAAGAGTATATTTTGAATTATTTTAAGAATAAGGAATTGAACAACACTATTGTGTTAATCAGGCTTTCTGGTGTTTTGGAAAGTGGCAAGCCAAGCGATATAAACTTCAAGGAAATTTTTGACGCGCTTTACAATAAATCTGCGTATTTCGTTATGAAAAGCTCTCATGCAGTTTCTTCAAAAGAATTTGAGGAGATAAAAACAGATGCTCGAAATGTTGACGATATTGAGTCATTCTTGATAAAAGAGCATCTCGGTCAAATTAAGCTGGAAAATTTAACATTGGAAAAAGAGGAAGAGTTGATAAAAAACTTGATGAGAATTTTATCAGCAGAAAAGCAGGAAGGTGAAACAGTTCCAGATTTCGAGAAGAGGGTAAAGGAAGATGTTGGCAGGATTTTGGAATTGGAGTTGTGAGAATATTTTTTTATCGATCTCTGTTGATTGTGGCAGGTTTTGGATAAATTGTTCGTATAATGTATTAGCGTTTGTTATACGCAACGAGCCTTTGTATGGCGAGTGACAATTTTTATGTCCTAAAACTTACGAGTTTCGACTTTTGTTTGCAAAAGGGCGTGTAATCCCACGTTATGTGATTTGCTTTACAATTCACATTCACAGGATTATACGCAGGAATGAGAGCTAAGTTTTAGGTTTAAAGTTATACAAGAGGGTCTAAAATATTTACTGATAAGTAGTATAAAATAATAATGTTTATAAAGAGTAATCCATTCTCAAAATCAATGACTAATTCAAACAGACTGCAAGTCTATAGAACTGGATTTTTTGAAGCATGGCGTAATCAAAGAGGTCCAGGGCATCTAAGTAATGTGTTAGTTCCGGAATTAGTTTTGGCAACCCAATTTAGTTCTAATGCTAAAATTAGTGAGTTAATTGATCCTGAGAATGGTAGGGGCTATAATTTTACTCTGAGGACTGGAATTGGAACACAATATTCTAGAAGAAAAGATGGTGCTCATGATAGAAGTGCGGTTATTTTTTCTGGTGATAATATCTCTGGTGAAACATTTAGAGTTGAAGGAAACCTAGATGGCTATGCTGGTGATATAGTTGAGGATCATATCAGAAAATGTTTGGATGCTGAAAAAAAACTAGGAGGTGGGACAGATTTTAAAGATAATCTGGTTGTTTCTAGAGATGGACATGTGACTACGATAGCACATAATGTAACAGAACAAGGAGAGGCTTTTGTTTTGGAAACAAGATTACGTTCTCCTTTGTATTTTTTGCCTGATGGATTTATTGTAGATGGAAAACAATATTTTGATGTGACAATTTATTCTGAAGCAAGAAAAATAGATTCTGGGTTTGAAAGAGTATCATCCGTCTTAGCTGCTGACGGATCAGCAATAATTAGACCGCATAGCAGTCAAGAAATTCAACTGGTTACTATGCATGGCAAAAATCTAGATTTTTTGGTGGAAAGTGCAATGACCCATTATCATGGAACAAACGCAGTTGCTAATCAAGGCAGAGATTATTATTTTCCTTCAACTGCCGAAGATTTCTTGGCTGAATCAGCTGAGACAATGTCTCATGTTGAACATTGGGATTTAAAAGAAGCTGAATTAAGACAAAGTGCTGAACAAATTGCTAAGACTATCCTTACCGAATCTCTGCATAAAGATAAAATTGAAGGGGTGGTCCTTTATGGTTCATTAGCCAGAAAAGATAAATTGCCTGGAGATATTGACTTGCTGTTATTGGTGGATTCTAAGGGAGGAGCATTGGATCCTTTCAAATATTTTGATTTGGATGATCAAGGCAGGCCTAGGAGCTATAACGTTGAAGACGTAACTGATGGAATAGCAAAAGAATTGGGCATCATACCTCAACTAATTACTATTGGAGAAAAGAGAAAAGATTGGAGAATCTCTACACATTATGAAGAATATCCTGATGAAGCTAGGCATATTCAATTTTCAGAACTGGGTGGCGGAATAAATTTAGGTGTAGTGACTACAGATTTCTTTACTAATCCTCAACTAAGAGAACAATACATGAGATTGGCATTTACTCCAACTTATTTTCAAGATGTTTTAACTGATGGATTAGCTTTTGATGCTGAATCTGGTACTTTTTCTATACCTACAAGAGAAGTTTATGCAAAGGTAATTGAATCACTTAAAGGCCAATTAGAACAAGCTAAGTTAGAGAAATGGCCGAATATAGGAAATAAGAGACCCAGAAAAACTGTGTGAATTAATCTTTTTGATTAGAGAATTTTAGACCCTCCTTTTCTTTAAACCCTTGTTTTTTGAAGATACAGAAAAAATTCCCAATAAATTGCGAGCAATGTGGCGAGCCTAAATGTTGTCCCGAAGGGACAGAATTATTTTGAAATTTTTGCGTTTTTGAAATTCTTTGATGGGTTTTAAAAGTATTATCAGAGAAGTGCGTTAGCATGACCATAAAAATTGTTCGTATAACGTACATGATCTGTGTTATATGAGCAAACTGCGCAGTTCGTGAGGGCTTTGATGCCCGAACGAACGAGAATTTGTTGTTCGTGCCGCCCGAACCCCCTTTGATGGGGGTGAGGAAAATACAGTTGGTTAGTGCAATCACGTCTTTTCTGGAGGAAAAGTTCTAAAACTAGAAACCTTTTAACCTTTTTTAAACCTAAGATTTAAATACCTTCTTCACGAAAGAAGCCCTAATGAAGAAATTCCGTACTTTTATCAAATCCAAAACTGGAAATTTTGTTTTCTGGAATTTATTTTTTATCTTTATAATAGGATTTATTAGATTTAAATTCATTAATTTCGATGCGGAAAGTTCTTTAAGAGTGTACTTTCCATTTATTCCAAATGCGATATTTATTATTGTTTTTTCTATTTTTATGGGGGGTATTAGCCAAAAAATATTATAGGGAAAAAACAACTAAAAATTTATTTACTTTTATATGGCCTTTTTTCATTTAATCAATTTCAGTATAATTTCATTAACCTCTTTTGGAGTTGCTTTGCCTTTGGATTTCCGCATCACGGCGCCTACAATAAAATTCAACGCCTTTGCCTCTCCTTTCTTGTAATCCTCAACCGCCTTCGGATTTTCTGCAATTGACTCTTTGCAGTATTTCTCAAGTTCTGAAACATCAGAGACAGCTTCAAGGCTTTCCTTTTTCACGTATTCATTGACATCAAAAGGATTTTCAACCAATTTTTCAAGAATCTTTGCAGCTACATTGTCAGTAATTTTTTTGTTTTCAACCAATTTCAGCAAATCAATCATATGCTTTTCATCAATTTTAACTTCATGCAGTTCTTTTTTATTGTAATTCAAGACTCTTACAAGTTCTCTTCTTAGCCATTTTGCTGCCAAAACTGGATCAACCTCTTCTGCAACTTTCTCAAACATTTCTGCCAGCCCTTTTTCCGCTGCAAGAATCTCTGCGTCTTCTTTTTTTATTTTGTGATTCTCAATAAATTTTTTTACTTTGTCATGTGCAAGCTCTGGCATTGATTTCTTTGTTTCTGAAATTAATTTATCGGTTATTTCAACTATTGTCAAGTCAGTGTCTATAATATATCCATAATCCTCTTCTGTTTCTTTTTTTCTAAGAGAAAATGTAATGCCTCTTTCAGAATCCCAGGCTCTTGTTTCCTGCTCAATCTTTTTATGGGATTTTGTTTCATTTTTCTGTCTTTCAACTTCATAAAACAATGCCCTTTCAATTTCTTTAAATCCGGTTATGTTTTTTATTTCTATTCTTGTATAGTTGCTCTCTTCAATTGATATATTTGCATCAGCTTTTATTATTCCTGAATTAATGTCAAAGATTTCAAGATAATTTAGAACTGTAATTAGTTTTTTCATGAAATCCCTTGCTTCATCCGGGCTGTTTAGATCCGGCTTCGTTACAATCTCAACCAAAGGATTTCCGCTTCTGTTGTAATCAACTAAGACATATTGGCTCTCTTTTAATCCGGAAGGATGTATTAAGGATGCAGGGTCTTCTTCCATATGGACTCTTGTAATGCAAATTTCTTTTCCATCCTTTAGCTTTAATTTTCCATTCGTGCCAAGCGGAATTTCATATTGTGAAATCTGGTAATTCTTTGCCATGTCAGGATAGAAATAAGATTTTCTGGAAAAAATTAATTCTGGGGATATTTTACAATTCAAGGCAAGGCACAATTTCAATGCAAACTCAACCGCTTTTCTATTAAGGACGGGCTTTGAGCCAGGCATTCCAAGGCATACTACGCAAGTTCTTGTATTTGGCTCTTCGCTTCCTTTTGTTGGGCAACTGCAAAATAATTTTGTTTTTGTGTCTAGCTCAACATGAACCTCAAGACCGATGATAATTTCGCTGGCAAATTTTTCCATTTTTAGTTTATTTATTTTTTGAATATTGTTTAATGAGATTCTTTAATGTTCATTAGTTATTGAATTTTTATCTAATATATAGCAAATAACTTTAATAATCGGAACTGTATTACCTGCAAAAAGTTATTTCCTTTAGTCCATATTTTTGTCATAGTTATCCTTTTAGTTCTTCTTGCCTTTAACAATATGGCATGTTCAATAAATTATTTTTCATAATGAACTAATTATTTTCCTTTCTCAATAGCACTGCCCAATTGTATTAATTTCCCTTCCTGCAAATGGTCTGCAATCAAAAGCATCCCTATAGGAAGGTTTTTTTCAAAGCCAACTGGAATGTTTATATGTGGCAATCCTGCAACATTAGGGGAAACTGTCATAACATCTGTAAGGTAATGCTGCAATGGAGTCAATTTTTTAATTTCGGAAAATTTTGGAGGTAAAATTGGAACTGTTGGGCTTGCCAATGCATCAAATTTTTTGAATGCCTTTTTGTATTCATTAATCATCAATGTCCTCACTTTAGCTGCTTTAAGGTAAAACGCATCCCTGAATCCAGACATTCTTGCAAATGTTCCCAAAATAATTCTTCTTTTTGCTTCGTCGCCAAAATTGCTGCTCCTGACTTTTGTAAAATACTCATTGAAGCTATTTTCGAGTTTTTCTGTTGCGCCATATCGCATTCCGCAAAGCTTTGCAAGGTTTGTTGATGCTTCCGATGTTGCAATCATATAGTATGTTGCAATTCCATATTTTATTGGTAATTCCAGTGAAATTTCCTCTGTTTTCGCTCCTTCTTCTTCAAGCTCATAAATTCCATTATAAACATTCTTTTCAACTTCCCTGTCAACGCCCTCGGCAAATGCCTCTTTTATGATTCCAATTTTCATTCCTTTGATTGGCTTATTCAAGAAACTTTCAAAATTTTCCTTCTTAACGTTTAATGAGGTGCTGTCATTTTTGTCATATCCGGCAATTACATCCATCATTAGGGCAACATCATCGATTGTTTTGCCCATTGGTCCAATCTTATCCATGGAATTTGAAAAGTCAATTAATCCGTTTCTTGAGACCCTTCCGTATGTTGGGCATAATCCATAAACACCGCAGAATGAGGCTGGCTCCGCAATTGAGCCGCCGGTTGATTCCCCTAGTGCAATATGATTGTCCAGCTTTTGGCTTAATCCAGCTGCCCCTCCTGATGAGCCGCCGCAGCTCCTTTCGATGTCAAATGGGTTTTTTGGAATTTTGAATCCAATTCCAACATTTGCGCTGAAGCCACCGAACCCAAATTCATCCTGCGATGTTTTTCCTATTATAATGCCGCCCTCCTCCTTGACTTTTTGAATAGCAAAAGCATCGAATAGCGGCTTGTATCCCCTGAGGATTTTGGAGCCGGCTGTAGTCTCGACATTTTTAACGCAAATAGAATCTTTTACTGAAACTGCAACTCCCAGAAGTTTTTTGTTCTTTATTTTAGAATCTTTATTTTTTAATTGTTTTTTAATTTCTTTAGCCTGCTCCAATGCTAATTCCGCAGAAATTGTATTAAAATAATTGTATTCCTTGTTTATCTCCTTACATTCATCAATTATTTTTTCTGTATGGCTGGCTATATCAATTTCCCTATTTTTTATTTTTTTGATAAAATCATGACAAAGCATTATGTATCACTGATTAAAATTTTAACCATCTTGTCACCAACTCTTAACTGCTCAACAACATCCATGCCTTGTATAACTTTTCCAAAGACTGCATAATTACCGTCGAGAAATGATGTTTCTGCAAGTGTTATATAGAATTGGGAGCTTGCGCTGTTTGGGTCATTGGCCCTTGCCATTGCCAATGCACCCTTGACATGCTTCAGTTCTGGGTTTATCTCAAGTGGGATGGATTTTTCAGAGCCTCCTGTCCCGTCACCATTTGGATCACCGCCCTGAACAACAAATCCAGGCTCAACCCTGTGGAATGTCAGTCCATTATAAAATCCAGAATTTGCGAGGCCAATGAAATTCGCGGCTGTAATTGGCGCTTTGGCAGTATATAACTCTGCCTTGATTGTTCCTCTGTTAGTTTCAATTATTGCATATTTTACCATGTTGATTGAATTTTTTTCCTGATTTCTAATTTGCTCATTTTGGCTTGAGCATGATGCCAAAGATAAAAATATAATTAATCCAAAAATTATTCCTTTACTCATTGAATAGCCCTCGGCCCTTTGAAATAACCGTCTTTTTTGTGCTCTGTCAAAGATAATGCATCATCTTGAGACAAGCATTCTTTGGCTTCATCCTCGCGCAAAGCATTCTTTAGCTCAACAGGATGGAAGCTGGGCTTTATATTATCTGTATTGATTTCCTTTAATTTTGAAAAGAACTCTAATGACTCCTTTAATTGTGGCAAGAATTTTTTTATTTCCTCATCATTAAGATTAAGCCTTGCAATTTCAGCAACATGCTCCAAAAGCTTTCTGTCAACTTCCATAAATCAGGTTATTTCAGGCTGTTTTTATATATTTTTGTTTTGTTTTATGCATGGCTTCTATAATCCAAATGCCTTTTCAAATTCTTTTACTTCCTGCAATTTTTGCACAAATTCACATCCCCTGTCAGTTATTATAATGTACTCATAATGCGATTTTTTTACCTTTTTTACAAAATCTTTTTGAACCAAATCTTCAAGGTAGGACATCATCTGGCTGTGGGATAAATTTGACTTGTACATCAAATGAGTCGGCTTGATCTCACCTCCTTTTTTCAGGATAGAAGTAAGCATATCGCCTATAATGTCAATCCTTGTTCTTTTTCTTTCCATGCCTAAGCACCGTCAAAAATGAAAAAAGCAATATGACATACCCAATAAGCTGGATAATTTCAGCGACGACGTAAAATTTTGTACTAATGCTTACGAAAATGGAAAGTATCTGGCTTGCTGTGATTATGCCAAAGCTGCTTGCGAGCATTCTGGTGGCATTGTTTTTGTTTTTAATGTATGTTTTTGAATACTGAATAGTTAATAGTACTAGTAATATTAGTGATGTTAAATGAAAAATATAGTAAGCTGACTGTGTGAAATAGGTAGAAACTAAAATAAGGTAGGCAATCAGCAAAATATTAGTCTTCGGCTGGTCATAGTATACTGAATAAAGCATATAGAGGCCGAATAACGTCAATAGTCTGTAAATAAGAAATCCTACGATGAACAACACATCTGATGTTTTTATTGTTTGATAGGTCAAAGTTAAAAATCCAATATTTTTGGTTTCAAGAACATGAAAGTATATGGTAAAATTAGTCAATATCTTAAATAAGAATGAAACTGAAAGCAAAATAAAAGACAGGCCAAAATAAACATAGTTTTTGTTTTTCCTGATTTTGTAGTATTTGAAGCTGAAAAATGCTATCAACAGCAAGACAAATACGCTAACCAAATCTATTACTATGTCTTTTCCGTAAAACCACTGCGGGCTGTATATCACCCTTATCATAGTTAAAGACCTTGTATATTGCTTTAAAAAACTTATGAAAGCTTGTTCTTTAAGTGCATTGCATATTGTATTTAAGTTTGGGGCATATCCTTCAGATTATCAAACAGAGTGGAGGTGAGCAACTAAGGCCCTGAGCATTCGGAATACAGCCCTGGATTATTCCGGGGCTTTTCCCGCTCTTTATATAAATAATGCAATTGGGAGTGGTTAAAATTTATGTGTGATGTATGGATATTTGAGAAATTTCAACAAAAATTTTATCAACAATGCAAGAATTAACCTAAAAACATAAAATTTATCTGATTAGTTCTCTTCTTCTTATCTTGGAAACAAGCCTTTCCAGCGTGTCAATCTTCCTCATCAATTCCAGCTTTTCCCTGTCCATTTCAATCAGCTGCCTTGCAAACTTAGTCATCTCGAAGTCTTCCTTCTTTATGCTTCTGCTTATTTCTAAAAATTTGCTTATTTCCTCGCTTGTTAAATTAATCCTTGATAAAATCTCAGAAACATTTAGCCTCAACTCGCTGTAGTAGTCAATATCTTTTTTCAAAGCCTCCCTATTGACTTCCAAATCTTTTTGAAGCTCTTCTTCAAACTTTTCAAGAATTTTCCTTTGCAATTGCCCTTTTAGCAATTTGAACTCATAAAGCTCTTTTCCAAAATCATCTTTTAAATTTCTTATAACAAAGAGATTTTCCTTAAAATTATGAAGAAATTCCTTTTGGTCTTTTTTTGTATCAACCAGCTCGCTCTTTAAAGACTCCAGCTGTATTTTTAAATCAGAAATAAGTTTGTTATTCTCCCCTATATTAAAATTAATCTTATCTATGTCCTCTTTTGTCTTCATCAAATCTTTTATTTTTTGAAGCATATAATAAGAATGTACAAAGCTGTTTTTAAAGTTTGTTATTTTCTGCTTAACAAGTAATCTCTCAATTTCTCAACAGATTTTCTCCTGAACTTTTTGATTTCAATGCAATTTTCCATTTCCCCGTACGGTTTATTGCTTCCTTCAGGAACAAAAATCGGGTCATGTCCAAACCCAAATTTACCCCTAATGCTATTTGCAATAATTCCATTTTCTTCTCCTAAAAAGCTGACTGGTTTTTTTCCAAGTTCGCAATATGCAACTGCACTTTTGTAAGTGCATTTTCTGTCTTTTATGCCTTCCATTAACTTTAGAATTCCATTTAATCCAATCCTTTTGTGGATATAGGCAGAGCAGGTTCCTGGGAAACCATTTAAAGACTTGATAAACAATCCGGAGTCTTCAACAACAACAGATTTCTTTAATCTGTTTGCGAGCATCAAAGCAGATTGCCTTGCAATCTCTTCAGGGTTGTTGCTTCTCATCTCAGGATAAGAAATTTCTAAATGCTTTATTTTTATTTCAGGCCCCAGAATTTGTTTGAATTCCCTAACTTTGCCTTTGTTGCTGGTAATAAGATTTAGAACCAATTTTTCTTTTTTCATTTTTATTTGTTTTATTTTTTGCATGTATTTATTGGATATAAAATGGAATGATTTAAATACATTGTTATATAAAAAAGCAAAATGAAAAAACCTTTAGCTGTAATATTTTTATTTTTTGCCTTAATTCAATTAGTTTATGCAGCAGAAATTCCTATAATAAACTCCTACATTACCGACAATGCAAATGTTCTTTCTTCATACACAAAAGCCGATTTAGAATCACAACTAAAAGATTTGGAAAAAAAGACTAATGGCGTCCAATTTGTAATTTTCATTGAAAAAGCTTACCCAAAAGAATATACATTGGAGGAATATGCATTAAATATTGCTGAAAACAACAATATTGGTAAAAAAGGCAACGATAACGGAATTTTGCTCTACGTTGCAATTGATGACAAAAAATACAGGTGGGAAGTCGGCTATGGAGTTGAAAGCACTTTTAATTCTCAGATTTTAGGCAGGATTTCAAGGGAATACTTGGTGCCAAATTTCAAGAATGAAGACTATGAGAAAGGAATTCTTGCGGCATTTGACGTTACAAAAAGAATTTTGCTGAATTCAAATGATGCTGATATTGTAAATTTAAAAGAATCTGCAGGCAAGGAAAATACACAACTCAAAATTTTCCTAGTGATATTTTTTATAGTTTTTATTTTATTAATAGTGTTTTTTATTTATTCAATAAAGAACTCCAAAAAAACCAAATCAAGATATAATAATAATTATTATCGAATTGCTGCTAACGGAATTTTTATTGGAGGCTTTGGAAAAGGCGGATTTGGTGGTTCTGGAGGGTTTTCAGGAGGTGGAGGAACTTTTGGTGGAGGAGGCTTTTCTGGCGGATGGAAATAATTAAAAACACCAAATGATTTTACCTTGTTATGGACAAGAGAATTCATTGCCCAAGGTGCTCAGGAATATTAGGAAAAAAATTCATGAGAAAAATCAAGCATTCATCAGGAGCGATGTTAGACGTTTGCGACAATTGCGGCGGAATGTGGCTTGACAAAAATGAAGTAAAGCTGCTGTATAACTTTTCAAGAAAACAAAAATTAAGGGTGAAAAAATGAAAAATAAATGGATGTTGTGGGGTATTCCACTGGGGATAATATTGTTATTGGTTATTTGGTATATTGGAATTTATAATTCCCTGATAAAACTCAATGAGGAAGTCAGCAACAAATGGGCCCAGGTTGAAACGCAATATCAAAGAAGAGTTGATTTAATCCCAAATCTAGTGAATACAGTTAAGGGCGCTGCCAATTTTGAGCAAACAACATTAACAGAGCTAACAAAGCTGAGAAGCCAGTGGCAGGCTGCACCATCTGTAAATGCTAAAGTAGAGACGGCAAATCAGATTGAATCAGCAATATCAAAATTGCTTGTTATCGCAGAAAATTATCCGCAATTGACTGCAACAAAAAATTTTCAGGGATTGCAGGACGAATTGACAAACACAGAAAACAAGGTTGCAGTTGAAAGGGGCCGCTACAATGATGCCGTGCGGAATTTCAATGCAAGGATCAAGACTTTCCCAAGCAATATTGTTGCAAGAAACCTTGGATATGTCGACAGGACTTATTTCACAGCAAAAGAAGGGGCTGAGAATGCTCCTGAAGTGAAGTTTTAGTAGATTTTATTTTTTATATTTTTATTAGTTATGAGGTATTTATTTAATGTTTATAGTTATTGGACTTTTGTTTTTATCTTTAATAGACAATATAATTTGTGCTTTCTTGCCGTATACAATATGGCGCTTTCAATTAGAATTAAAATCAAAAATAAAGAATCTTGAAATCAATTACTTCAAATAAAATTAAAATCTCATTTAGAAAACTCCCCAACAACCGGATTCACAACTCTAATTAAATCCTTTGCCTTCATCTTTATGCTTTTTGTATGCTGCCCTGCATTAAAAGCCACAATCTCATTCTCGACAACTGATTTGTCGA
>JAHFQA010000013.1 GCA_023266475.1 Candidatus Woesearchaeota archaeon
ATCTCAAAACACTCTCTTTAGAACTATCGGTTTTGTCATCGTTGCCCATTGTTTGGAATCCTCTTTAATCGAATTTAAATCTATATCGGGGAATAACTCTTTCATTTCCTTCCAGAAAGCTTTTACGTCAAAAGTTTTGCTTTTCATGAATGAACTAAAGTCTTACGTTTTATTTAAATGTTTCTATCGAATTTAGGTTTGTATTTTTCTCTTTTTAGTAGTAACAAAACAAAAGATTTATAAATGAATTACTATTGTCTATGGTAAAATGGTTAACGCTGGATTAACAAAATTGAGTAAAGAAATAGTGCCTGTTGAGTTTGTAGGACAAAATGCTTCTTATCAACTATTACAGCAACCTAAAAAGCCAGCACATCCGAGAGGAGATGAAGCAAGATACTCTGATGATTTTTTAGCAAGGATAAATGGTTTATATTCTTTAGATGAACTGTTGGGTACACATAAAGAAGGCATAAAAGTTGGAAATTGGACTGACCTAAATCATTTCACCATGGGTTCGCCATTAGAAAATTCTGAAGGTGAAGATATTTTAAATGCTATTTTATATAACAGTGCACATGATGGTTTATGGCAACCTAGAATTATAGATGTTAGTACGCTAACAGATACGCATATTAAATCAGCAGAAGAATATTTAGGGGCAGTCAATAGAACCAGCCCAACATATCATAAAGGAATGATTGATGGAGGAGTTATATCTGGCATTAGTAACGCACAAAGAGGAGGATTTGTTCATCCAACAAAATTAGAGAATAGAGTAATTGTGCTTCCATCTCAAGCATTTATTGAATATGTTGCTCAACAGAGATAATTCTTCTTTTTTAGCCAAAGCCCCCTACTCATTTTTTAGGACTCCAAATTTATTGAATATAACCTTATGCCGACGGCTGTTTATTTCTCCCGCAGGACGAAATTTTAGTGCAACGATTCCTCAAGACAAAAATTTTGAGTTAAAGCGAACTTTGGGACGGCGGGATAGCCGTTTTTATTTCTTTAAGATTGTCACCGAATTGCATAAATTTCTGCGAAGCAAAGTAAATGTCCGAGGGACTGAAAAGTTGGGGGCAGAAAATCATAAGTTTTATATATTTAAACATATTATACATGTTTACACATAATTGGAGGTAAAGAAAATGACAACAATGACTTTAGCAGTACCATCAGAACTAAAAAATAAAATGGAAACATTTCCAGAGATGAATTGGTCTGAGGTAGCAAGACAAGCATTTATGCAAAGAATAAAAGATTTAGAATTTTTAAAGAAATTCAAGTCTGACAGCACTCTGACTGAAGAAGATGCATTAAAGTTAGGAAGGGAATTAAACAAAAATTTAGCCAAAAGATACAAAAAGGCTTAATCATGGATTTAGTAATTGATTCGAATATTCTTTTTGCTGCTTTGCTGAAAGAAAGTGGTACTTCTGATATTTTGTTTAAGCATACGCTTTATGCTCCTGAATTTATTTTTGAAGAATTCAGAAAGTATAAGGATTATCTGAAAGGAAAGACAAAAAGAACTGAGGAAAATTTTAACGAACTTTTTGACTTGTTTGAACGAAATGTTATCTTGATTCCAAAGGAAGAAATTGAACCTTTCATTGAAAAAGCAAAAAAGATTTCCCCAGATGCTAAAGATGTTCCTTATTTGGCTCTTGCATTGAAATTGAGATGCAGTTTGTGGAGCAATGATAGGGATTTGAAAGAAAAGCAAAATGCAGTTCAGGTTTATTCTACGGAAGAATTGATAAGAATGGATTGACTTTTTTATAATTTAAATCCAAATGGATTTTTAGGTGGTTTTCCAAAAATACTTCCTCCAAACACCCTCTCATCTTTTGGTTTTTTGATGGGTAATTTTTTCTTTCCACTCTTTTTAGTTGGTTTTTTACCACCAAAATATTTTGCTTTATATTGCTCGATAGACATAGTTCTCATGGAATTATTACACGAACTACAGATTGGTCTTAAATTATTTATATTGTCTTTCCCGCCTTTAGCAACAGCTTTATTATGCCCAACATGAAAATGCTGAAAAGTAATTGGAGTTTTGCAAACATAACATTTTCCCGATAATGAAGATTTATTATATTTTGTCCAAACGAGATGTCTTATATTTTTGTCTATAGGTCTTCGTTTATTTTCTGGTTTTTCAGACATTGGAGTAAATCCAATCTTTAGGCCACCACCAAAAATATTATCCTTTTTACCTCTTCCTCTTTTTGGTGATCCAAATATATTCAAATCATCCATAATTTACATCAATAATGAGTAGTATTTAAATTGTTTTTCTTTTTGCGTCTGCCCCCAACTTTTCTCGTTGGAAAACACTAAAAAACCTTTGGTTTTTGGTGCCCAAAAAAATTCAGAGAATTTTTTAGGGAATTTTGATGAAGCGAAACGTAATCGTTTATCTTATGTTAGGCAAGAAGTTTTTGAGCTGCCGTTGGTAATCTCTTACCGAAAGTCCTTTAAGTTGGTGGCTTCATATAATCTCTGTAGTTTATATGGTTCGCTTCGCTCTCTGAAATTTTTGGTTATACTTCTTGAAGCTCAGCACATATCATGCCAAACAAGTTTTATAAATACTATTCTGTATCTTTACTTAAAATGCAGATTAAAAGAAAAATATTGATAGTCCTACTTGCTTGTATTTTACTTTCCATAGTTGTTAAGACTCCTCAAAATCGAATTGATCCCAATTTAACTATTAGAATGAATAATGTAGAATTTGAAAAAACAATAAAAGATTATATACTTGAACAAAACCAAAAAATAGAAAATTTAAATTTTCCTGACAAAGAAGAACAAGAACTATTATCAAATATTACTCTACTCTCTAACCAATTTTATAATCAGAATTTATATCCTTTAGCGATCTTATCTTTACAAGAATCAGAATCATGGTTATATTTTGGATTTTTTTATCCAAATGAAACAACATTTGACTACACAAAAATTGTAGATGAAACGTTTAAAAAAACTACTCGAACATACATTAACTATACCGATTGTTGGTTCTGTACCAAAATTTATGATTTAAGAGCATACGAATGGGGTTTATTTGGTTGGTATTCCAATAATCTAGCAATAGACGACTTGAAGTATATGGTAAAATGTAAACCGTCTGATTCGTCATGTTCAACTTACGCTGTATTTCAAAATGTGAATCCAACTAACCATGATTATATCTCTCATCTTTCTGATGCTATAGCGAAGGCATCAACATACCTCAGGGCTTCTGTAATTGCTGAAGTAAGAAATTTTAATGGTTATTACGAGAGGGACTTAGACACTTTTGAAAAATTGATTAAAGAACAAATAGTAGTAAATGTAGACAAAACCAAAGAAAAAATCGCTTCTTTAAATAATAAAAAATATTATCAAAAAAATATTGACATCGCTGAAAAAATTTTGAATGATATTAATAATACTAACTATGGACTTGTTGGTCTATATTATTCGAATAAGGCCTTATTTTATTTGAAAGCTATAGAAGTAGATGAAGAAAGTCGAGAAAAAGATAAAAACGAACTGAAATATGTATTAAATGAAGAAATCGAAGACACATTAAATTATTTAAAATCACAAATATCTAATAAAACCGACTTCGTATTTCCTTCAATCTTTATATTTGATGCCGTTTATGATAAAAATTCTGGAAAAAAGCGAGAAACTTACATTCATGGCATAGCGTCTATAAGACAAGGAAAAGACTTTATTAGTGACTACGCTAAAATTTTAGATAAAACGGGAAATTTAAGAACTTTTGATAGTCAATTTTTGAATACTTATGACATTGAATGCACATCACAATTTAGATGTAAAATTGAATCTATTCAGAAATTTTTTACACAAAAAGAAAATGATACTCTCAAACTCGATATATCCAACTTAAACAATAAAGATTGTCGATTTAAAGTAAATAATGAGGACTTTACTCCCCCAGTTTATGCTACACCAAAATTTCTTAAAGTAAATTTAAAAAAAGATCTTAATAATGAGGTAACTACAATATGTGACATGAAAATAGAACCAAAGTCAAGAATATTTTTTATAACTGTTCCTAATAAATTTACTTCCGGATTTTTCTATCCTTATGATACTTATGATTTACCATTTGACGTTAGTTGTAAATCTTGCCCCGTAAAAGTTACGCTAAAAATTCCAGAAGGATTCGGTTTAAATCCATTATCTGGTGTTTACTGGGAAGAAGCAAAAGCTTTGAAAGTGTCTGATTTTGAAAAATTAAACGAGGCTGGAACTTCATATCAATTAACGGAAAGAATAACCCCTTACAGTGGAAAGAGAATTAGTATAGTTTTTGACCATGGTGGAGTTAAAATGAAAATATTTTTCTTGTTGAATTTGTTTAGTGGAATTATTATCTTTGTTAATGTTAAAAGAAAATCTAAAAAAAATAAGGCTCCCCTTATAATATTAGGATTAATTTCGCCAAGTATTAGTCTGCTAAAAACTATGTTAGGTACAGGAGCGCCACTAATAAGTTTATTTTACTTATCTCCCTTAATAGGTGGATTTATGGCTTATATATGGCAAACAAATTTCTTATCACAATACAGATTTCCATAAATCTCAAAAATTACGCCACCAACGGACTTTCGGCAGCTCAAAAACTCGAGTTCGCTACGCTCACTCGCCTATCGGTCGCCTAACACCGCGGGTCCGCTGTTATACGCCCTGAGCCGAGTTTATAATGCAATTAATAAACGAGGCGAAAGTGCAACGTGGTAGAGGATTTACGAAGTAAATCCGAAGAAGTCGAGGTCGGCGAGCTATTTGGGAGTGCATACATTGATTGGTCCTAAATCATACGAAGCCATACAATAACATTCTTTAGAGTCATCAACATCTATTGAAACATTGAAGAATTTTGCATATTTATCTGGAACTGCACATATTGAACCAGATTGACCATCTTTTGTCCATTTTATAAATTTACAATCGCTATCAACTTTACACATCGTTCCTGGTATATATTCACCAGAGCCAGATTTTTTTGATTGTTGCATATAAAAGAAAATACCAACAGCCAAAATTATTACAATGATAATTCCAATCAATGCAAAATTTTTTTTCATGATAAGTATAAGATATAACCATTATAAAAACCTATCGAAGACTCCTGGTTGAATTGAAACTATTTTGCGAGCCGACCTCGATTGCGTATAACAACTATTAAACGCAGTTTTAATTGTGTTTAATAGCGTAAATATATGTTAAAGCGAAGTTATTATAATCTACATTCTCTCAAATAATCTCTTCATCATCATCGCATCTTCTTCAATATTAGGGCTCTCAGAAATTGCCACTCCCTTAACTTTGAAGTCCTTCAATGCCTTAATCAATTCTTCATATTTTAAATCTGACTCCTTCAAAGTCAAATGGTTTTTCTCTCCTTTTGGGCCATATGCGATTCCTGTTATGTGCATGTGCATGTTTTCCAAGCCTTTTCTGCCGAGTTTTTTTTCAATCGCTTCCAAAATGCTTGCAAATTCCTTGTAGGTGTTATATTTTCCATTTGTCCTTGCATGAAAATGCGCAAAATCAACGCATGGCATGACATTGTCAAGCTCCTGGCTTAACTGCAGGATTTCATCAACATTGCCGAATTGAGATTCTTTGCCAGTTGTCTCAGGCCTGACCCAAATATTATTTCCCTCATTCTTCAAAGTTGATACAACTTCTTTTAGATTAATTTTTATTGTATTATAAACCTTTTTTGGCTCCTGCCCCATATAAAATCCAGGATGAAAGCATACACTATAGCCATGGCATAAATTTGTTATTCTTGCAGAATTTAGAATCCTGTCAATGCTTGCCTTTATTTTAGCTTTCTCCATGGAGTTCAGGTTTATAAAATAGGGGGCATGGCATGTCAAGACAATATTATTTTCTTCTGCAATTTTTTTTATTTCAGGCGCTTTTTCTTTTGTTATGTTTACGCTGTGCACAAACTCAAGCTCCATTGCTCCAAGGCCAAGTTTCTTAACCTGCTTAATTCCGTCTGCGGTTGTTCTTGGATTTGTGTCGAGAGGAATTCCAGCTGTGCCGAATAATAGCGAATTCATAACTGAAGGAATCAAATTATTCTTTTTAAAGCTGTTGATTTAGGTGCTTATATTTTGACCAGCAATTTGCCAATTTAGCAAATTTTAAATAGAAAAGGGCCAAAGCCTTTTTCAATCGGCGAAAATGGACATATTCACAATAATTCTTATAATTTTAGGACTTTGTGTTTTTGAAGTTATTAATAGCGTTGATAATGCAATAATTAATGCAGAAGTTCTTTCAACAATGCAAAAAAAATCCAGGAAATGGTTTTTGTTTGTGGGGATGTTTTTTGCTGTTTTTGTTGTTCGGGGCATGCTTCCTTGGCTCATTATTTGGATTAGCACACCTTCAATAGGACCAATAGGCGCTTTTACATCATCTTTAAGCACAAATCATGTAGTATTGAATTCAATTCAGGCATCCTCTCCAGTTCTCTTGGCAGGAGCGGCAACTTTCCTGTTGTTTATGTTTTTTCATTGGCTTTTTATTGAGCCGAAGAAATTCTTATTGCCTCCTGAAAAGTTCTTTCAGTCGCATTTCTTCTTCTTTTATGCTTTTGTATCACTATTGCTCTCTATAATAGTTTGGTTTGCAATAAAGAATAACAGCATGATCGCCTTTGGTGCTGTGATTGGCGCAACTGCATTTTATGTTGTTGAGGCAGTAAGGAGGTATGCGGAATATAAGGCGGCGAAGTTGGACAAAAGAAGGGTTTCTGATTTTGGAAAAATAATTTATTTAGAAGTGCTTGATGCAAGTTTTTCTATTGATGGTGTTACAGGCGCATTTGCATTTACATTGTCTGTTCCTTTAATATTAATCGGCAATGGCATAGGCGCATTAGTTGTTCGCAAGTTAACTATTCAGAATATGAAAGCCATACACAAGTACAAATACCTTAAGAAAGGGGCAATGTATTCCATATTCCTGCTTGGAATCATCATGCTGTTTCAGGGATTTGGATACAAGATTCCAGAATGGCTTGCCCCAATTGCAACATTCGCAATTGTTGGGCATTTTTATTACAAATCAAGGATTGATGATAAAAATTAAAATGAGAGCAATTTTATTTTTAATTATTGCATTTGTTTTAATTTCCTGTTCACAGCTATATTATGAAATAAATGACAAAAAATAATCTTTTTGCCAAGAGCAGGCCAGGATCTTGAAACAAAGTCAATTAAAACTGTAGAGATTTTCACAAATATCCAGAACGAGAATAATTTCAATATAAAAGATACTTAATTTTAATTTAAACTTATTTGCTGATTTAAAAAAAATGTAAAGTAAACCTTCAAAGTGCACATCTTAGTCTTCTACGTTGACAATTTTAAAGGGGCTCAAACACGGCTTTCTTTGCGAAAACCTATTCGGAGAGGAAAAATCCGAACTTCGTACGGATTTTTCCTCTCCACTCAGTTTTCGCCCAACTACAAAGATGGCAAATCGAATGCAGAGGATTTTTCAGCTGCGCAGTTCTGAAAAATCCTCTGTGAGTAGCATTTTCACCAAGAAAATGCGTGTTTGCCACCATTATTGTGGTTAAGTGGACACTTAAAAACTTGACTTAACAAAAAAGAAAGATTATTAAATAAGAAAGGACTTATTTTAGGGAGTGGAGGCAAAAAATGGGAAAAGACAAGATGAAAGGAAAGGGTTGCTGTTAATTGTGTTTTAATTATTTTTTATTTTAATATTTATCCTGATATTAATAATTGTAGACTTATCAATCGAGGTGAAAATAAAAATGGCAAAATCTGAAAAAAGCGGAAAGTTATCAAAAGTCAAGATCTACTCAACAAGCACATGCCCTTGGTGTGTGAAAACCAAGGAATTCTTTAAGGCTAATAATATAAAATACGAGGAAGTTAATGTTGGAACAGATGAAAAAGCTCGAAACGAAATGTTTGAAAAGTCAGGTCAGTTTGGCGTGCCTGTAACTGACGTTGATGGCACGATAATTGTTGGGTACGACAAAGAAGCTCTTAAAAATGCGCTTGGCATTTGACTTGATTTAAAGCTATGGAAAAAGATAATGTCTGCATTAATTGCTACAACCAAGTTGACAAGGTTGCTAAACTTCTTAAGCTAGGCCAGGCGGAATTGGATATTTTAACAATTCCAAAAAGAATTCTAACATTCAGTTTTCCTGTCAAGCTCGACTCAGGCGACATACGGTATTTTACCGGCTACAGAGTTCAATTTAATGATGCAAGAGGCCCGACTAAAGGAGGCATCAGGTTTCATTCTGAAGTTAATCTTGAGGAGATAAAAACTTTGGCTTTCTTGATGACATTAAAGTGTGCTGTTGTGAACCTTCCCTACGGAGGAGCAAAAGGAGGGGTAATGATTGATCCGAAAAGATTTTCTGAGGAAGAATTGGAAAAAATAAGCCGGGGATATATAAGGGAAATTAACAATTTTATTGGCCCTGACATGGATATCCCTGCCCCTGATGTAAATACTGATGCGAAAATAATGGCATGGATGCTTGATGAATATGAAAAACTAAAAGGGAGGCATATTCCTGCTGTAATTACAGGAAAGCCAATTCCTTTAGGCGGCTCAAAGGCAAGGGATTTCTCGACTTCAATAGGCGGTGCTTATGTTCTGCAGGAGCTTGCAGATACCTTTGACATGAAGCTGAAGAAGACAAAAATCGCTGTGCAAGGATTTGGAAATGTAGGCATGAATATCGCAAGAATACTTCATGAATGGGGTTATAAGGTTATTGCTGTGAGCGATTCAAAGAGCGGAATTTACAATAATAAAGGACTGGATATTAAAGAAGTAATAAAACATAAAGAAAAAACTGGACAGCTTTTGAAATTTAAAAATTCAAAAGTTATATCAAATGAAGAACTTTTGGAGCTTAAAGCTGATGTTCTCGTCCCTGCCGCATTGGAAGACCAAATTACAAAAAAGAACGCTGACAAAATTAAGGCTAAACTGATTCTTGAAATGGCAAATCGCCCGATAACCCCAGAAGCTGATGAAATACTGCTTGATAAAAAAATTTTTATTATGCCAGATATACTCGCAAATGCAGGAGGTGTTGTTGTTTCTTATTTTGAGTGGGTTCAGAACTCACAGAATTTCTACTGGAGTGAAAAGCTTGTTTTGGAAAGGCTTAAGATATACATGACGGACGCTGTAAAGGCACTGTCAAAAGTATGCACTGACTTAAAGTGCGACATGAGAGAGTCACTTTATATAAATGCGGTTAAAAAAATTCTTGAGGCTGAAAGATTAAGGGGAAATTTGAGATAAGCTGATTATATACGAAAATTTCGTCTTAATTTAATAATAATACAAACTTAACAATTTCTATATTCATTAGGATCAGAACCAATGTTGCAGCTAACAACAGCGTCATCAAAAGTACATCCTGTTGTGCAGGTTCCGCATTGGATATAACTGCTAGTTCCAAAGGATTTAATACACTTCACTAAAATCTTGTTGTACCAGCAGCTACGGGCCCCAATACTACCGCCACATCCATATGTACCTTGCACAACATTGCAGGTGTCACTTGCAGAACCAATGTTGTCTTTAACTGTTACCTTGACATTGTAAACAGCCTGAATCAGACTTTGAGGATTTGGATATTGAACTGATATCTCTTTTTTAGTTGGACTCCATTGGATTTCATCTTTTTTTATTCCTCCTTGCGTTTCCCAGCTGAAAGTCACAGGCCCATTATTATCAAATGCTTCAGCACTAATTGCCACGACATTTTCGTTTGGCGGTATAAGGACGTCATGCCCCTTGTTGCATACCACTTTTAGATTACTTGGAGGGCATTTTCTTATTATGTCACCGGCAATTGTACTTGTTTCACCATCGCTATCTGTGGCTTGTGCAGCAATTGCATATTTCCCATCAGCAAGGCCCTGCAGCGAAACTGTTGATTTGCATGATGATTCTTCTTGTGGAGGGCTGAAAGGGCAAGTTTTTATTTCTAAACCTTTGAATTTTATTTTTAAGTCTGAAATTCCACCATCAATGTCTTTTGCAGTTGCCGTGACTTGAATATCGTTTCCACAGAAAGCTGGAATCTGCTTGCTTACTTCCAAATTTACAGTTGGCCTTTGATTTAGCACAATTAAAGATTTGCTTTGGCTAAATTGAAGATTGGGGGTTGTGCTGTCTTTTCCATTAACTATTAATCTGTAAAATCCAACCTTGTCACAGCCATTAACTTTGAACTCTCCATTCACAATGTTTCCTGACATTGGACTGCAGCCAGTATTTTCTAAGGTATCAACACGTTCAAGTTTCCAGTCAAATGAATAAGGTGGAGTTCCTCCGCTTGGCAATACTGTAAAACTAAGCTCTTTGTTTTTTGAAGTGTCTATAATATCACTTCCTCCAATGATTCCAAGACCCACACCATTGTATTTTAAATCAAACGTGAATGGTTCAATACAATTTGCTGCGCATTCTGCAGAAGCTGATTTTCCGTTTGAATCAATGACGGTTACCTTATCAGTAATTTTACCTATATTATTGCATTTCACAGTTTTATAGGATAAATCACTGCCATCCGACTGCCAGGTGTATTTAAGTGGGGGCTTGCCCAAGAATGTCAAAGGATTTGTTCTGAATTCAAAACTATTTCCAACAACGGTATAATTGCTTGTTGGGGTGCACTGTAAATCAAATAGATTATAACATTTTCTTGAAACAGTTACTGAGCTTAATATTTGTCCGCTGCACGAATCCGAGGCAAATAAATCAAATATATAGTTGTTTCCACATTTTATCCATGGTGCAGTTTGACTTCCAGAGACTGCTCCAGATAAGAAGCCTGCAAATTTCTGGTAATCTCTGCCTTGACTAAATCCAAATCCTTCCCGTACACAAACTGTAGCCTGTTGGCAATTTTCAATGTTCCAGCTTATGGATGAACTTTTTAATTCTCCTGGAGCATAATCCTCTAAATAATACGGATTTGCTGTTAATGATCCACTGCACACAGAAGATTTTGAAACTGTTAAAATTGCAGGCACATCTTTTTCTCCGACTACTAGCCCATTTTGACTGTCTCGTCTGCCTGTGATATGGATGTTTCCAGCATAATTTCCTTCCTGCTGGCAAGTTGCTGAAGCTGGAATGGATGAATTATCCAAAGTTGCTCCGTAGACTGGAGTTGGAGTGTTAGTACGATTAAGGGTGAGCCAGTTATTGCTGGATGAAGGATTAGCTGACCAATACAAAGTCCCGTTTCCACTATTGATTACAAATATATTCTGATCTTGTATGCTGGTGTCTCCGACTTTGCAAGTAAATGTTAAGGAAGATGGCATAACCTCAAGTGCTGGAACTTGAGCTGGTTTTGGCGCCTCGGTAACTGTTAAGGTTACTGGAATATCTTTACTTCCTATTTCAACTCCTTCTTGCGAATCTTTTTTGCCAATGACATGGATAACACCATTGTAAGTTCCTAAAGACTGGCAGACTGCTGATACTTGGACATCTGATTTATCCTGTGCAGAGCCGCTTGTTGTTTCTTTTCCGTCAATTGTTAACCATATTGCATCTTTTGATGCCTGCCAATACAATGTACTTCCTAATTGGCCTGTGTTTTTAATAGTTAATGTTTTAGGGTCGATAATTCTATCACCAACATTACACTTAAATTCAATGGAATTTGGCTCAACATCAAGAGCAGGAGTTGGCGGTTGGGGTTCTTGACATTCAAGGAATTTGAAGACTAGAAGACCTTGAGTTCCTGCTGTTTCATAAACATAATTTCCTTTTACAAAAATAGCGTTGCCTGCGGTAACAACACCACCTACCCTTCTCGAGGCAGGCTGGCATTTTGCATTGTAAGCTATCTGGCAAGTATCTACAGTAACTGATTCAATTTCTCTTGCATTAAGCGGGTCAGTTATATCAAAAATTGACATTACCTCGTCATAATAGCTATTTTGGAAGGAGTTTGCTGATGCCAAAAATACATATTTTTCAATAATATGTAATCCATTTATAGTGCCAAATCTAGCATAAACTCTTCTAGAATTTAAAGAACTCGGGTTAGTTACATCAAATACAATGAGCGTGCTCAACATAGCACTTGGGTTAAATTCAGATACAGGATTCAAGTCAGAAACATATGCATAAGTTTTGCCGTTGCTGTGCTTTAATACTTTAATTGAAGTTGGGTTTTCACCAGGACGATTGCTGTTACTTTGACCTGGAGAACTAGGAATTCCTCCAGTGCTTGCAGAAGACACGAATTTTGGATAATTTGGATCAGAAACATCAAAAATTGCCATAAAACTGTGGCTATTATCTAAATATATTGATGTGTACCCAATTGCATAAGCATAATTGTCCAAAACGTAAATTCCTGTGAAGGACGTTGGGTAATTTTTAAGTGTTCCTTCTAATCCAAAAATTGCTCCTCTATCTTTTGGATTTTTTGGATCAGAGACATCAATTGCTGCAATGCTGCCAGATCCGATAAGGCGACCGAAAAAATCTTTAGTTCCTAAACTTGTAATGTATGCATAATTTCCTGAAACTGATATTCCAGTGTAAGGGCCAACGAACAGCGGTGTTGTGCGTGACAATAAATTGGGCTTGATAGGATCTGTAACATCATAAACTAATAGCCCCCATTTGCCATCCAAAAGATAAGCAAAGTTACCTTGAACTTTGACATCAATTGCGTCTGGCGTAAGTAGCATTTGTCCAACTTGACGTGGATTTTCAGGATTTGAAATATCAATAACTCTTAGACCTGCATCAGCAACATAAGCGTAATTTCCTGAAATGTCAATTCCCTTTGTTGCTGAATTTGGAAATGGGTTGAGTTTTGTTACAAACTGCGGCATTAATCTCGGCCTTATGGCATCACAACTTCCGATTTCTCCTGTTGCAAACTCTTGGGTTCCGTATGATGAGTCTTGCTTACCAATTATTCCTTGATTTTCAGGCAAACTACCATCAACATTCAATTGCTTTAACTGCCGTCTTGCGCATCCGCCCTCACCTTTTTGTGCAACAGAGTTGTCTTCACACACTTCTTCATTTTCATATCTCCATATAGGACTATCACGGTTTCTTCCGCCGCTCACAGCATAGCATTTTCCTGAAAAAGATGTTGGAATTCCTCCACTATACTCGCTTCCGCAAGCCCTTGGCCATTCAAATGTTGTTCCAGCGTCAGCTGCGCTAGAACAAGCAGAATTAATCTGCTCGAGAGTTCTCCATGCCCATCTTCCATTACGGGCACTCCAGAAATAATCTAGATCATTACATGATTTCTTGCAGATTCCTTCACGTTCGTTGAAATCTCCGAGCCTATCTGGACATTCATTTTGCTCTCTATCCTCACCTAAAAATATATCACCAAAACTTGTAATCCTAAAAGCAGCATCGGAATTTTCACAATCAATATCAACAGACCTGATTTTTTCCCTGTTCGTTCCATCTTCGCTGAACTTGTACAAGATTAGCTGTCTTGGGCATGATCCAAGAAGTGAAGGATTAAAGCTTATCAATACATCAATGGGATTGTCAAATACTGCTCCAGAAGGCCTTAATCTGTAGCCTTCGCTTCGGCGGAATTCAGAATAGTCATTATTTAGATTAATCATCTCAATTGAAATTTCACTTACAGGAGAATTCCGAGGCACACTCACAACAGCACCTGTAATTCCAACAGTTCCTTTTTTCACGCTTAAAGTGACTGCTCCATCAATTGATGTTAGAATTGTTTCACCGTATGGATTTATTTTAGCTTTTGCTTCAAAGTCGCTAAAGATAACAGGGCCATTTTTTGTGCCATTAATTCCGAGCTCAATTTTTCCATTTTGTCCTTGGAAACAAATCCAGTATGGATAATGGTTAATCTTCAAATTCTGAATGTAAATTGATTGCACATCAGAATCACCTACAAAGAAAACATTCTTATTCAAATTAGATTTGAGGCTGTCTTTTATTACGGGATAATTGCTTAATGAACTTATCCCATCAGGCTTGTGTGAAAGAATTTCATCCCTTTTTGTTAAGTCTGCAAAGCATACTTTTTGTACGCTGCTTGGCAATGAATAAGTGATTTTTTTCGAACTACCTACATCGCCGCTGGTTAATTTCACGTCTGAAGAAATCTTATTCTGCAATTGCGCCAATTCACCGCTTGATGCAAGCTTCTTGCTGCTGCCAATGTAATTGTAGCCCATAACCACAATCACGCCAATAATGACAATAGTTAGCACATATGCTAAAGTTTCAGAACTAATCTGGCCTCTTTTCAACATAAGTTAAACCTTCTGATATATATATAAATAGTTTTCGATTTTTTTAACATTCATCAAATACCCATCCCTATTTTCTGTGGTTTATGTATTTGTTATTAAAAAGGTTTAAAAACACTTCTGAATTTGATTTCTATTATGCGAAGAGTTAAAATTGTTGGAACTATAGGCCCAAAGACAGAAAGTGAAGAGATGATAAGAAATCTTGCGCAAGCTGGCATGAATATAGCAAGAGTTAACATGTCGCATGGGAATCATGAATGGCATTCCAAGGTAATGCAAAGAATAAAAAAAGTCAGCCAGGCAACAACTTTTCCTTTGGGCTTGATGCTTGATACTCAAGGCCCTGAGATAAGGACAAGTGCAAAGACAGAGTTTGGGCTTGAAGAAGGAGACCTTTTTAAGATTGCAGTCAGCAGCGCTTGCGACATTCAGGAAGGAGAAAAGCATACTTTTGTTGATTATGAAAATCTTATAAACAAAGTTAATAAACATGACATAATAATGATTGATGATGGCCTGATAGCGCTTGAAGTTCTTAAGGTAGAGCCTTACCACATAACATGCAAAGTCCTGAACAAGGGAAAGCTTGAAAAGAGAAAAAGCGTGAATATTCCAGGATTAAGAACAGGTCTGCCTTCTATTACAAAAAAAGATATTGATGACATAAAACTTGGCGCAAAATATGGAATTGATTTTGTTGCGCAGTCATTTGTAAGGAAAAGGGAGGATATTAAGCAGATGAGAAATCTCCTTAATAAACTGGGCTCAAAAGCAATGATAATTGCCAAGATAGAAGACCAGGAAGCAATAGACAACATGGACGAAATCTTGGAAGAGTCTGATGGAGTTATGGTTGCAAGGGGCGATTTAGGAGTGCAAATTCCGCTTGAGGAAATACCAATTGTGCAAAAGCAGTTAGTTGACAAATGCATAGAGCTTGGCAAGCCGGTTATTATTGCAACTCACTTGCTTGAGTCAATGGTTCTTAATGCAAGGCCAACAAGGGCCGAAGTTACAGATGTGGCAAATGCCGTCTTTGAAAAAGCAGATTGCGTCATGCTTTCAGGAGAAACAACAAAAGGAGAATACCCAATAGAATGCGTAAAGACTATGCATAAAATAGCCAAGAATGTGCAAAAAAAATTAACTTTTGATATCTCAACAAATGGAATTAAAACAAAAGATGTCAGGGAAGCGATTACTTTGGGAGCATGCATCAATGCAGAGAATCTCGATGCAAAAGCAATTATTGTTTTTTCAAAAACAGGAAGGCTGTTAAGCTTGGTTACAAAAAGAAGGCCAAACATTGATATATTTGTATTTACGGACAATGAAGAAATAAAAAGAAAGCTTATTATTTACTGGAGCGCCTTCCCCTTCAAGATAAAATTTGAGGACAATTTTGAAATAATGGTAAATAATGCAATTAAACTTCTCAAGGAGAATAAATTATTGGAAAAAGGCGAAAGGGTAATTATAGTGTCTGACGTTGACAAAAGGAAAAATGTTGACATTCTTGAAATAAGGCAAATTGATTGATATTTCTTGAAATAATTTTTTTAATTATAATTTATTGGATTTTCGGATTTTAATGGAGTGCCTCAATGTTTAAGGCAAGAAGAACAAAATGAAATGGCTGAAGGGTAACTTTAAGAAAAAACATCAAAAAATCAATCATTGACCATTAAAACAACGGAATTCCACCAATTCTTTGAATGGTGGAGTGAGTAGTGCTCAAATGTCAAAAATCAAAGATTTTTGAGCACCCCGAAAATTCAACGAATTTTCGATGAACCACACATCGGATGGTGTAATTCCGAGCATCAAAAACCACTGGCTTATTATCAATAATGCAAGTATGCCACCCATCTCTGATGGGTGGTTTTTGACAAATTTAAAATAAACAATAAAAAACTACTTCTTTTATCCTTTTGGAATATAAAGATTTAAATTCTAATTCTAATAACTAATTGCAATGAACCTAAAACAAGAAACTTTAAGGATTCATAGGGATCTCAAGGGAAAAATTGCTACAAAGCCAAAAATAAAGATTTCTACAAAAAAAGATTTGAGCTTGATTTACACTCCTGGCGTTGCTGAAGTTAGCAAAGAGATAGCTGCAGACAAAAGCAGAGTGTATGAATATACTATGAAATCCAATTCTGTTGCTGTTGTAACTGATGGAAGTGCTGTTCTAGGGCTTGGAAACATTGGGGTAGAAGCGGCTTTGCCAGTGATGGAAGGCAAGTGCGTGCTTTTTAAGGAATTAGCGGACATAGATGCCATCCCTATCTGCATAACAAGCCAAGATGAAAATGACATAATAAGTATTGTAAAAAATATTTCAACCTCTTTTGGTGGAATAAACCTTGAAGATATTTCTGCGCCAAGATGTTTTAAAGTAGAGGAAGCTTTACAGGGAATCGGAATTCCAGTAATGCATGATGACCAGCATGGCTCAGCAATAGTAATCTTGGCTGCTTTGATTAACGCTGCAAAAGTTGTAAAGAAAAATATTGAAGAATTAAGGGTTGTTGTCAATGGGGCTGGAGCAGCAGGAACAGCGGTCACAAGGCTTCTGCTTTGCCTGAGCATAGATAAAAGGATATGCACTTCAGTTAAGGAGATTGTTATTTGCGACAGTAAAGGCATTATATATGAAGGCAGGCCAAATTTAGACGCGTTTAAATTACAACTCGCTAAAGTCACTAATAAGCGGAAGAGAAATGGCACTTTGAAAGATTCTCTTGAAGGCGCTGATGTATTTATAGGAGTTTCAACTGGTAACTTGCTAACTTCAAATGACTTGAAGAGGATGAGCAAGAATGCCATAGTTTTTGCCATGGCTAATCCAGTTCCTGAGATTTTGCCTGAAGAAGCCAGAAAGGTAGCTGCAATTGTTGGCACAGGAAGAAGTGATTATCCAAATCAGATAAATAATTCATTGGCATTTCCAGGTGTTTTCAGGGGAGCTTTGGATGCAAAAGCCGTTTTGATAAACAATGAGATGAAGATAGCTGCTGCCCATGCATTAGCCAATTTTATAAAGCCGACAAAGGAAAATATTTTGCCGCACACTTTAGACAAGAATGTTGCAAAGAAAGTTGCAGAAGCTGTAAAAAATGCAGCGATAGAAACAGGAGTTGTTAGGACATAAATTTTTGTTTTCAAGGTTTTTGACAAATTATTTCATAATACACGAATAATAATAAAATTTAGTGCCGGAACAAAAATTATAGCATTAAACACAAAATTTAATAATGGATATTATTCTAATGCAAAAATGCAAAACAATATTTATGACACGATAATAATAGGGGCTGGCTGCGCTGGATTGGGCGCAGCAATGTATGCTGGCAGATTAAAGATGAAAACATTGATGATAGGAGACAATATAGGCGGCACAATAACTTTTACTGATGTTGTTGAAAATTATCCGGGATTTATCAGGCTTACCGGACAGGAATTAGCCGACAATTTAAGAAAGCACGCAGAAGATTATAATATGGAAAAAGCAGAAGCAAAAGTGGCAAGAATAAAAATTGACCATGGCTGCTTTTTTGTGGAAACAAATGAAAATAAAATTTATGAAACAAAAACTATAATATTTGCAACTGGAACAGAATGGAGAAAGCTAAATATTCCAGGAGAAAAGGAATTTGCAAATAAAGGCGTGCATTATTGCGCATTGTGCGATGGAGCTATTTACCAAAACAAAATTGTTGCTGTTGTTGGAGGGGGGGATAGTGCTGCAAAAGAATCTTTGCTGTTGTCGCAATACGCTAGCAATGTTTATGTTCTTGTGAGAGGTGACAAATTAAGAGGTGAGCCAATTAATAATGAGAGGGTTTCGAAGAATGAAAAAATTGAGGTTATAACTAATGTGAGCGCAAAGGAAATAATAGGTGACAAAATAGCAAAGGGCGTTGTGCTTGACAGACAAATTAATAGAAGTGCAACATTAAAGCTTGATGCCGTCTTTGTTGCAATCGGGCATATTGCATTGTCGCAGCTTGCTAAAGATGCTGGAGTCAAGACAAATGGAAAAGGTGAGATAATAATTGACAAGGAGTCAAAGACAAATATACCTGGATTTTTTGCAGCAGGCGATGTTACTGACACGGCCTTCAAACAGGCAATAACTGGGGTTAGTGAAGGCGTGACTGCTGCTTATTCTGCTTATACTTATGTAAATGAAAACGAGTTTATTTGCCCGGTCGGAAATGAGGATTTGATAATTAAAATTGAGAAGAAAAAATATGAAGCAAAACCAAAACGTTTAAAATAATCGGCTTATTCTTTTAGTTTGGGTGGTTTTATTGTTTAGAATTGAAAAAGATGCAATGGGAGAAGTAAAAGTTCCAGCTGATTCGTATTACGGCGCTTTCACCCAGCGCGCGAAAACCAATTTTCAGATTAGCGGACTTAGAGCGCATAAGGAATTCCTTGTTTCCCTTGCAATAATAAAAAAAGCTGCTGCGCTAGCTAATATAGAGCTTAAGCAGCTTGATGAAAAAATTGGAAATGCTGTATCAAGGGCTTCAGATGAAGTTATTGAGGGAAAATTTGATAATTTTTTTATTCTTGATGTTTATCAGGCAGGAGCTGGAACGCCTTTCAATATGAATTGCAATGAGATAATTGCGAACCGCGCAACTGAATTTCTTGGAGGAAAAATTGGACAATATTTAGTTAATCCAAACAACCATGTGAATATGGCCCAAAGTACTAACGATGTTATTCCAACAACAACAAGGATTGCAATTTTATTTTTACTGAAAGATTTGGTGCAGGAAGGGAGGAAATTCGAGTGGTCATTGAGGAAAAAGTCAGAAGAATTCAAAAAAATCCTGAAAGTCGGAAGAACCCATTGGGAAGACGCAGTCCCAACTACACTTGGACAGGAATTTGAAAGTTATGCCGTTTCTGTTGCTAAGGACATCAATAGAATAATTGAGATTAGTGAAGAATTAAAAGAGCTTGGAATTGGAGGGACAGCTATCGGAACTGGGATAACAACGCATCCAAAATTTCATGAAACGGTTGTTAAAAAATTAAATGAATTAACAAAATTGGATTTAACAACTACAAAAAATATGATTGAATTGACCCAAAACTATAATTGCTTTGTTTCATTTTCCTCGTCATTAAAAATACTTGCAATTGATTTATTCAGGATTTCTAACAACTTGAGCATTTTGAATTCTGGCCCACAAGGAGGCATTGCGGAAATTATGCTGCCTGATGTCGAGCCAGGCTCTTCTATAATGCCTGGCAAGATAAACCCAAGCATTCCTGAATGTGTTATAATGGTAGCTTTTGACGTCATGGGAAAAGACAAGGCCGTTGAATTAGCAGCGCAATATTCAATACTTGAATTAAATGTAATGTGCCCAATTATTGCTTATAATGTTCTGCAGTCTATGAAAATTTTAACTAATGCATTAAAGATGTTTAGGGAGTCCTGCATAGACGGAATAAAGGCGAATGAAGAGAGATGCATTGAATTATTGCATAAAAGCACGGCGATAGCGACTGCATTAAACCCTTATTTTGGTTATCAGATTGTTTCTAAAATTGTAAAAGAGGCGTTAAATGACAATTCAACAATAAAAGAAACAATTTTGAAATACAAAATGATTGATGAAAAAGATTTGGATAAGATTTTGTCACCAGAGGAGATGACGCAGCCGAAAGAAATTGATTTAATTTTAGTTAATAAAATAAAGAATAGTGAAAGTTACAAAATGTTTTTGGAGAAATTGTAATTAATTAGGAAAACATCACAAAATGGAATTAAAAAATATTGATTTCAGCTACGAAATTGCGGTAAAGAAATTTGATAGCATTGGTTATCGATTTAGTGTTTTGTCTGACGCAAAATCTGGAGATGAAGTAACTGGCTTATCACTGTCAACACTCGGAGACTTAGAAAAAATCCTTGATATTAGTTATTCAGCTGAAAGGATGTCTAAGGTTAAAGCTGGTGTTGTTCAAAGTTCTAGGATTAATTTTGGATTTGATTATGGCCATGATCCAATAAGTTTTTTAGAAAAACACATAAGATTCTCAGCAATATTGAGGTATGTAATTACATTGAATTCTAGCGGAAAACCAACTGATCTAGAATTAAGTTTATATACCAAAGATGAAAGTTCATCAAGGCTTTTGGATATTTTTGACTCTATCATTGGTTTGCCAGGCCTGAAAGTCTCAAAAGAGGCTCAAGTACAGGTAGACAGGATAAATTCTTTGAAGAGAAATGATTTTGAACTAAACCGCTATCTAATGCAATATAATGATCAGACTCAACAATAGATTTATAAAAACAATAAAAAAATCCCAATAAAAAATGCCACGTCCAAAAATCTCAATCATCGGAGCTGGAAATGTAGGAGCGACAACAGCCAATTTGATTGCAGCAAAAGAGCTTGGGGACATTGTGCTGCTTGATATTATTGATGGGATGCCTCAAGGCAAGGCTTTGGATTTGCTTGAATCAGGTCCAATATGCGGTTTTGATGTTGATATAAAAGGAACGAATACTTACGAAGATACGAATAATTCTGACATTGTAGTCATTACATCTGGTGTTCCAAGAAAGCCCGGCATGTCCAGGGATGATTTGATTTCTATCAATACAAAAATAGTAAAGGAGGCAGCGCAAAATGTTGCCAAGCACTCGCCAAATGCAATTATTATTGTTGTTACTAATCCGCTTGACGCAATGGTTTTTGTTGCAGCACATGTGAGCAATTTTCCTAAGCATCGCGTTATGGGTATGGCTGGAATTCTGGATTCCACAAGATTCAGGACTTTTATTGCGAAAGAACTCAATGTTTCTTTTGAAGATGTTGATGCAATTGTACTTGGAGGACATGGTGATTCAATGGTGCCTTTGCCGAGATATTCAACAGTGAATGGAATTCCAATCGCAGAATTTCTTTTACAGGATAAGATAAATTTAATCGCAGAAAGGACAAGAAAAGGCGGAGAAGAGATTGTAAACTTGCTGAAAACAGGCTCTGCATATTATGCACCTGCTGCTGCGGTTGCTGAAATGGTTGAGTCAATTTTAAAAGACAAAAAAAGAATATTGCCATGCGCTGCATTCTGTGATAAGGAGTATGATGTCGGAGGATACTTTGTTGGAGTTCCTGTTAAGCTTGGAAGGAAAGGTGTTGAAAAAGTAATTGAATTAAAATTGACTAGTGAAGAGGAAGATACTTTCGTGAAATCTGTCGAGGCTGTCAAAAGCCTTGTTGCAACAACTAAAAAATTCTTATAAGAAATTTTTTGTGAGTTTAATAAAATACTCATGGATTCTCTTGTCATTAGAAAGTTCAGGATGAAAAGTCGATGCAAGGATATTTTTATCTTGAATTAAAACAGGATTATTATTTAATCTTGACAGAACCTTTGTTCCGTTGCTGACTTGTTCAATTACAGGCGCCCTTATAAAAATCCCGTTGAATTTTCCGATTTTTTCTATTGATAATTGTGCTTCGAAGCTGTCAACCTGCCTTCCATAATCATTTCTTTTAATAGATATATCAAGCAGATTTAGTCTTGGCTGGCTGCTGCCAATAATGTCTTTTGCCAATAGTATGGCTCCTGCGCAAGAGCCATAAATTATCATCCCTTCTTTATGTTTTTTTGTTATTTCCTTGTTTAATCCATTTCTCTGCATTAGATTTCCAATTGTTGTGCTTTCTCCGCCCGGAATAATTAATCCTTGAACATCTATCAAATCTTCAGGAAGCTTTACTAAACATACGTTAACATTGCATTTTTTCAGCATTTTGATATGCTCGCTGAAATCACCCTGCAAGGCAAGAACTCCAATTTTTGGCATTTTAATGATTATTTATTAATTCCCCCTTTCTTGCAATCTTATCTCCAATTTCTTTATATCTAAGCCTTTCATTGCTTCGCCCAATCCTGTTGAAACTTTTGCTATGATTTGCGGCCTGTCAAAATGTGTTGCTGCCTCGACGATAGCTTTTGCCGTTTCAAAAGGCTTCTGGCTCTTGAAGATCCCGGAGCCGACAAAGATACCGTCACATCCAAGAAGCATCATGAGTGCAGCGTCTGAGGGAGTTGCAATGCCGCCAGCGGCAAAATTCACAACCGGCAACTTTTGTAATTTTTTTGTTTGAATTATTAAGTCAAATGAAACTCCGTATTCCTTTGCTTTTTCATGAAATTGTTTTTGAGTCATATCTTGCAGAGATTCAATTTCTCGCCGTATACACTTTACATGCTTGACAGCTTCAATTATATTTCCAGTTCCTGCTTCGCCTTTTGTTCTTATCATTGCAGCGCCTTCCTCTATTCTTCTCAAGGCTTCTCCAAGATTTCTAGCGCCGCACACAAATGGAACTTTGAAATCGCTCTTGATAATGTGACTGTCATCTGCAGGAGTCAAAACTTCACTTTCATCAATGTAATCCACTCCAAGCGCTTCAAGAACTCTTGCTTCTGCAAAATGGCCAATCCTGCACTTTGCCATGACTGGAATAGTAACAGCATTCATTATTTCCTTTATCTTCAATGGGTCAGCCATTCGTGCCACTCCGCCAGCATTTCTGATGTCAGCAGGAACCCTTTCAAGAGCCATGACAGCGCATGCCCCTGCTTTTTCTGCAATTCTTGCCTGCTGGGCATTAACAACATCCATAATGACTCCATTTTTCAACATCTCTGCCAAGCCTTTTTTTAACAGATATGTTCCTTTTTGCATTTTGACTTAAAAATTGCAATAAATATTTTAATATAAAGGTTTCGAAAATTGAAAAATCATTCGCTAACTTTAAATACTTTGAAGTAAAAACAATAAATTGGGTGGGTGTTTATGGAACAGTCTGAAGAAATGCAAGTTGGGATAGTTACTCACTACTTTGCCAAGATTGGCGTTGCTGTTATTGAAGTTACAGATGGCAGCATTAAAGTTGGCGACGAGATTCATATAAAAGGCCATACAAGCGATTTCAGGCAAAAAGTTAATTCCATGGAAATGGAGCACGAAAATGTGGAAATTGCAGAGCCTGGCCAGTCAATAGGAGTCAAGGTGGAAGAGCCAGTAAGAGGCAATGATTTAGTTTATAAGTCCATTTAAGCTTAAATATTTTAACTTTTTCTTTCTCTTAATTACGTTTAGGCAGTTTATAGATTGAATAAGCTATGAGATGTAAAAATAGTTTTTGTATTTGTTATCTACTTACCTACTTCTGAATATTTTTTTATTAATAGTTTAAAGAATATTGGAGCTATAAATGTGCAAGCTAATGCAACTGTGATTATTGCAGTAAATATGTTGAGGTTAATTAAGCCGCTGTGAAGGGCTAGTGTAGCAATTACTAACTCGGTGTCTCCTTTTGGTACTACTCCCCATCCAACAATCAATGCCTCTTGTATCGTGCCTTTGCTTAAAGCCACTCCTACTAAAGTGCCGGCCAAAGTTCCAAATATATCAATAAATAGAAGAGCAAAGACTAGGAAAAGGTTAGATGATATTCTGGATATATCTAATTGAAGCCCAACGTTTACAAAAAATATAGGGATCAAAAAGCCGAAGGCCATGACGTGAATTAAGTGTGAAATCTCATTTTTCCTCCAAGGCTTTTTTTCTTCTTTGCTAAGCAAAGTCTGCCTTACAAGAATGCCAGCAATCAAAGCGCCTATCAATGAGCCAACACTGAAAATTTCTGAAATATACGCCATAAAAAGAACTATAATTAAAGAACCCATGAATAATGTAGCTTGTGACTTATCTTTTTCAAATTGCCTTAGAGCAAAGGGTATAAGTGAAATTCTAAATATAAAGATGATAACTACAAACATGACAATATCAAAGACTAAATTATTGATACTTCCCTGGCCGACCGTGTGAAATATTACAAGTATTGTGCTGATCAACAATAATTCAAAAACATCATCAACTGTTCCTGAGGTCATGATGAGATTGCCCAACTTGCTTTTGAGGAGTTTTGCCTCTTCCAGAATGTCCAATGAAATAGCCTGCGAACTTACAGAGAGTGATATGCCTATAACCAAAGAAGCTATATTGTCAAAATTAAACAATACTCTGCTTATAATGAAGCCCAAGAAAAGAGGTATTATTGTATTAAATATTGCAATTAGAGCAGCTTCCCTAACGTTTGTCTTAAACTTCCTGAAATTTATCTCCAAACCAATAAAAAAGAACAATAAAATTATTCCAATGTTTGTAATAAATGAAAATGCTGAGTATACATCAGCCGTAAACAACCAAGACTTTATAATTGGTATTCCTAAAACCACGCCGGCTAAAATCTGGCCAAGAACCCTTGGAAGCCTAAAATATCTAAAAAGTTCTGAAAGTACATAGGCAATCACAAGAGCCACCAGTGTCACGACTAGAGCATCTACCATCTTTTATTATTCATTTAAATTTTAAGTATATATAATTTTCCATTGCTTCAGAAGCATTGGTAAAATTCAAGAATTGGCAAACACAGTAATTATTTATCTTGCGAATTTATCTGTGTGAGGAATTTCCTGACTTCTTCATCGGTCATTTGTGGAAATTCATCATAAAACTGGCTTATTGAATAAAATGAATTTGTTGAATGCAGGCACACAAATTCGTCAACCTCTTTTTTTATTTCATTAGAAAAATCCGCTGGAGCTACTGGAACAGCAAGAATTATTTTTTTTGGATTTTGGTTTTTTACGTAGCTTATTGCAGCTCTTGTTGTAAAACCCGTTGCAATTCCATCGTCTGTTATAATAACTACCTTGCCCTTCAGGCTTTGCAATTCATATTTTCCCTTGTAGGCTTTATACCTTCTCTCAATCTCTTTTCCAATTTCTTTTTTTGATTGTGCAATACATTCCTGAGAAACATTGTAGACTTTTAATGTGCTTTCGTTAAGCATTGCTCTCTTATCCGGTCCAATTGAGCCAATTGCAAACTCCTCGTCGCCTGGTAATCCAATCTTTTTAGTTACTATTACATCCAATTTTACATTGAGGAATTTACAAACTTCATAGCCAATTTCCACTCCGCCCCTTGGGATCGCTAGAACTAAAACCCCTTTATTTTTCTTGTATTTTATTAATTGCTCTGCTAATTTAATTCCCGCTTCATGCCGGTTTTTGAAGTGCATATTCCATATAATTATTTTTATAGTATTTATATTTTATTTGAATAAAATTAATTTTCATTGCGAACGAAGCGAGCACTCGGAACTTTATGTTCCGCAAATCGTCAACTCGTTTTGGGGTTGAAACCAATAACTTTTTAATGGAATTATTGTTTAATTCTAATTTATGACAGCAGATAAAGACATTAAGAAAGAGTTTAAGTTAAAAGCGTCAAAGGATCCCGACAAATATTACGCCACTTCAGTGCTAAAATCAGAAGGCTTCAGCAGGAAGAAATGTGAGAAATGCAGTACCTACTTCTGGACAACAACTAATTCCAATGTTTGCGGCAATCCGGCCTGTTCCGGGGGCTTTAGGTTTATCGGAAATTCGCCAGCAAAAAAAGAGCTTGACTACATTGGAGTTTGGACAGAATTCTCAAGGCTGTTCAAGAAATGGGGCTACACGCCAATTAAAAGATACCCAGTTGTTGCGAGATGGCGCGACGATACAGATTTTGTGCAGGCTTCAATTTATGATTTCCAGCCTTATGTTGTATCAGGAGAAGTTGAGCCTCCGGCAAATCCTCTTGTTGTGCCGCAGATGTGCTTAAGATTTAATGATATTGACAACATTGGAATTACTGGAGCGCATTATTGCGCATTTGTTATGATTGGCCAGCATGCATTTATGAAGCCAAAAGACTGGAACCAGTCAAAATATTTTACAGACATACATAACTGGCTTAAGCAAGGGCTTGGCCTTGGAAATGATGAAATTACCTTTCATGAAGATGCATGGGCCGGTGGGGGCAATTTTGGACCTTGTATGGAATATTTTTCAAGGGGATTGGAATTAGGAAATCAGGTTTACATGATGTATGAGCAGACACCTTCCGGCAACCGTGAACTTGATCTAAAAGTTCTAGACATGGGAATGGGGCATGAAAGGAATGCATGGTTCACGCAGGGGAAATCAACAAGCTATGAAACTACTTTTCCAACTGTAGTAAAGAAATTATATTCAATAACAGGAGTTAAAGTCGATGAAAAAATGATGCAGAAATTCTTGCCATATTCTTCGTATTTGAATATTGATGAAGTTGACGATATCAACAAAGTATGGAGTGACGTCGCAAAAAAAATTGGGATTGATGTTAAAGAATTGAGGGGAAAAATTTTGGAATTAGCAGCGCTTTATTCAGTTGCAGAGCATTCAAGAGCATTGCTCGTTGCTTTAAGAGACGGCGCACTTCCCTCTAATGTCGGTGGCGGATATAATCTGAGAGTTATTTTGAGACGGGCACTTTCTTTTATTGACAAATACAAATGGGATATTTACATGCCCGATGTCTGCAAGTGGCATGCTGAATACTTGAAGCCGTTATTTCCAGAATTAAGCGAAAATATTGAAGATGTCACAAAAATTTTGGATGTGGAAAAATCAAAGTACGAAGCAACAAAACAAAAAACACACTCAATAATCTCAAAATTGATTAAGGAGGATATTGATGATAAAAAATTGATGCTGTTGTACGACAGCTATGGAATTACGCCCGAGCTTGTTAGGGATGAAGCATTAAAGCTTGACAAAAAAATAACTGTCCCTGATAATTTTTATGCTAGGGTTGCAGAACTGCACGAGAAAGGCGAGCAGGAGCATGCTACCAAAAGGGAGGAAAAATTAAATCTAGAGAATGTGCCAGAGACAAAAGCATTGTATTATTTTGACTATACAAAAACAAAATTTAAAGCTAAAGTTTTGAAAATTATAGACAATAAAGTCATTTTGGATGAAACCTATTTCTATCCTACAAGCGGAGGCCAACTGCATGACTTGGGAACAATAAACAATCAAAATATTATAAATATTTTCAAGCAAGGTGGCATAATTGTTCACGTTCTCAACCAGGCTCCTGAATTCAAGGAAGGGGAAAAAGTCGACTGCGATATTGATTTTCAGAGAAGATTGCAGTTGGCAAAGCATCACACTTCAACCCATATAATTAACGCTGCTGCAAGAAAAGTGCTTGGAAATCATATTAACCAGGCAGGTGCCAAAAAAGATATTGACAAGGCAACAATTGACCTGACGCACTACCAGAGCGTTACAGATGAGGAAATTGAAAAGATTGAGAAAGAAGCCAATAGACTTGTTAAGGCTCAAATCGAAGTAAATAGCAGTTTTGTGCCAAGGACAGAAGCAGAGCAAACTTATGGAATGAATATCTATCAAGGCGGAGCAGTTCCTGGCAAAGTTTTGAGGATTGTTAATATTAAAGGAGTGGACGTTGAAGCCTGTGGTGGAACTCATCTTAGAAATACAACAGAAGCTGGAGAGATAAAGATTCTTAAAGCAACGAAAATAAGTGACGGGATTGTAAGATTATATTTCACAGCAGGAGAGGCTGCGCAGAAAGAAAAAAAGGAAGAAATACAGATTTTGGAAGAGTCTGCTAAGTTATTGAATGTCAAAGTCGGCCAGTTACCATCAAGAGTTCATGAATTATTTGAAAAATGGAAATTAGCAAGAAAAGCAATTGAAAA
>JAHFQA010000014.1 GCA_023266475.1 Candidatus Woesearchaeota archaeon
CTTAGACGCAACAAGCCAATATATAATTATTGATGGACTAGTTTTTGATGGGAATCATATAACTAGTCAGTCGGTAATCCAAATTGGCGCCGGAGCTAATCATATCAGATTTGTAAATGTGGAAGTTAAGAATTCCCGTTTTAATGGAATAGTTGTCTCATATGCAGGCGGAACTACTGCTGATTATAATGAATTTATTAACTGCAATGTTCACGATAATGGCTACGACACTCTTCCTACTTATGCCGGCTATGGCCTTTATTTGACCACCAGCAACAACTTAGTTCAGGGCTGCTCTTTTCATGATAATGCTGGGTATGGTATTCATATGTTTAATAGCAATCCTCCTGGATCTGGCCAGGTATCAGGTAATAACATCATCAGGGGCAACAAAATGTATAATAACGGAATTGGTATAGTCGCAAGTCAAGGCAGTAGTTGGGCTGGAATAATTGTTGGTGCTATATACAGTACTAATAATACGGTTTATAACAACGTACTATGGGGGAATCAAAATGGCATCCAAGTTTCTGGCTACAATAGTAAAGTTTACAATAACATTGTTTATAATTCCGTATATACTGGAATATTTGTCAGTCCTAATGCTGAAAATGCACTTATTAAGAACAATATTGCTTATCAAAATCAAGGTAATAACGGCAATTACGTTAATGGTGGTTCAAATCCTGCCACTATTGCATCAAACAACATAATAGATGGTACTGACCCAAAATTCGTCAACGCCGCTGCAAATGACTTCCGCCTTCAATCAACAAGTCCAGCGATTGACAAAGGCTTGACTTTAACTGAAGTTACAACAGATTTCGATGGTAAAATAAGACCTATAGGAAGTGCTTATGATATTGGGGCTTATGAATATACAAGTAGTACTACAACAACTGGAACAATTTATTATGTTGATGGCAACTTAAATGCAAATTGTGTCGGCAGTACTTATTCAATAGTCAATCGTGCTTGTAATGGTTTTGACGGTCCTGGCTACAAAACTATTCAGGCCGGCATAACTGCTATGACTAGCGGTAGCACGCTCAACATCCGAGCCGGCACATATGATGATATAATGGGATGGCCTTTGGTTGTTCCTCCCTCTGGCACTGATTGGGATCATGCAACAACCATACAAGCCTATCAGAATGAAGTGGTAATTCTAAGGGATACAAAATATGCGACCGGTGCTTACATTAATTACCCGGCTGCGTACACGAATAGTTATACACAGTTCATCAATCTTATCTTTGATGGCAACGGAGGTGGTGCCCAGGGGGTATACTTCGGAGGAGGCACTAATCATATGCGCATTAAAGGAGGGGAGATTAGAGGTTGTCCATCTAGTAATGGGATTCAAGGAGGCGGCAACTTCCAGGAATTTATTAACGTTGATGTACACGACTGCGGTCCTAATTTGCACGGCATCTATTGGAGTGGTTTTGATTCACTTTTTGATGGGGTGAAACTCCACAATAACGGCGGTGCAGGTATTCAACTTTTCAACAGTTACAGTCCGACTACTTCATCTGATCGCAATATTATCCGTAACAGCCAAATATACAATAACGGACGTTATGCTGGCATTGCCATAGACGGTTCTGACAATAAGATTTACAACAATTTGATTTATGGCAACAATGGAGATGGAATTCAAGCGGGATATTCTCCTGGATCGTTGCGTAATACAGTATATAACAACGTAATCTACAAGAATGCTGGCAATGGAATTTGGTTTGGCGCATTTGGACCTGCTGATAATAACATTATTAAGAACAATATTATTTATTCAAATGGTGTTGATATAAATGATCAAGGGCAGGGCAATATTTTCTCCAATAACCTTTGTCCAAGTGGCACAGGATGTTCTGTAACAACTGATCCCAAATTTGTCAGCACTACAGCTGGTTCTGAGAATTTCCATTTGCAATCAACAAGTCCTGCTATTGATCGCGGCGCCACGCTGAGCGAGGTGACAACAGACTTTGACGGAAAGACAAGGCCGATTGGGAGTGCTTGGGATATTGGCGCTTACGAGTATGGAACTAGTACAACGACTACTACAACTACTGGAACTATTTACTACGTTGCAACAACTGGAAATGATGCAAATAGCTGTGAGCAGGCGAAGAATATTAATACGCCGAAGAAGACAATAAGTTCTATGCTTTCCTGTTTACAGCCTGGAGCAACTGTTTATCTTCGTGCTGGTAGTTATTCTGGCTTTGATATTAGGGATTTAAATGGCCTTTCCAGTGCTTATATCACAATAAAATCATATCCTGGAGAAAAGGCAACGATAGACAAAGCTATATCGCCAAAATTAGGGATACGTATTGTTGGCTCAAGCTATCTAATTTTAGAAGATTTTGAAATGACAGACAGCAGTTTTACAGGAAATAACTGTGGTTTGTTTGATGATAATTGCCAGAGACAATCAAGACCTTGCGACATTACAACAACATCTTGTCAGAGTTTAATTACTAGTATTGGTGATAGTGGGGGAATCTATATTTCTGGAAGTTGCTGTACGACAACGCCAACCAGAAATTTAATTTTGCGAAATTTAGAAATTCATCACATGGGAGGAATGGGATTTGCTTCTGGTTCTCAGACGGGCTGGAGTTCTCTAACAGGCAATGGCGACATTCAGGTTTTAAACAATTATATACATCATTTAGGGATTAGGGGATTTAATCAAGCATACTGCGTTTATTTGTCTGGCGGCTTCAATTACTTAATTAGAGGAAATGTTTGTCATGATACTTCTGGCACGGATGGTTGGCGTATGGGCTGGGGCGGTCAAGAATCAGATTTAATAGCCAACTCTATTATTGAAAATAATATGTTTTATAGTAATGGGGGACTAGTTTACCGTCCATCAGCACCAGGAAAAGAAGCTGAAGGAGGCAATGGACTCACGCTTCTTGGTGGGTATGGCAATATAGTTCGCAACAACATTGCCTACAGAAATAGAATGGATGGTTTTGCAATTGCAGGAAAGGGTACGCAAAATAATAAAATCTACAATAACATTGTTTATGGTAATGGATGGAATGGAATGTCCTCGGCTTATGGGGATCAATCTATTTTTAAAAATAATATAATTTTCAATAATGAAATATTATACGGAGGTAGCAACATTGTTGTTGACCAGTACAGTAGCCCAGTTAGAGAAAATAATCTTTGTTCTAAAACTGAAACTGGGTGTTCTGTTGTTGGAGATCCAAAGTTTGTAAGCACGACTATTCCTGATTTCCATCTCCAATCAACAAGCCCTGCTATTGATAAAGGTGTAACATTGACTGAAGTTACAACAGACCTTGACGGCAAAACAAGACCGATAGGAAGTGCATACGATATTGGTGCTTATGAATATGGAGGAATTATCTCACCTACACCAACAATAACAACTTGTTTCTCTCAAAACGGTGACATATGCACATCAAATGAATATTGCCCAGGAAATAATTTAACAGCATCTGACACAACAAGCTGCTGCTCACAACAATGCATAATTCCATCATGGAGCTTATGCTCACAATGCGGAACAGGATTGTTTAACTTATGCGACAAAACAGAATGTTACACCATAAGTGAGAAATGTTATTTTGTCAGCAATATTCTAATTAATAATTGCAATACATGCTCGTCAGCAACCTGTCAAAGTTATACTGATCAATTGAGTTGTGTTGAGGATAACTGCAAATTCAATAATTGTGCTTGGGATGGAAGCAAATGTAATGCTATAACTATTGACACTACCAAACCAATCATAACAGTATTTGATGTTCAACCTAGAAGCTCAAATGGCTCAATAACAGCTTCTTGGACAGCTACCGATTCTGGTGGTTCATATTTAAAAAATGCTATTCTCAAAAGAGCAGCCTTTGCTTCAGGTTCTTGCGATGATGTTACAAGATCAGGTTGCTTGTGGTTGGATGCAGGAACTGCTGTTGCTCCTTCAAATCTCAATTCCTGGACATCTTCAATGACAGATGCCCCTTCTGTCGGAACTTACTATTATAGCATTCATGTTTTTGATAATGCTAATAACGAAGGCATTGAGCCAGCTGTTGTAAAAGTTTCAATTATTATGACAACTCCAGCACCTGCAATAATTATACCAAAAAATTCATACAGAGCAGATTACTTTGACAATCAAGATTTTACTAATTTAAAATTAACAAGAACAGACAATGCAATAAATTTTGATTGGGGTACGGGCTCACCAGATGCTTTAATTTCATCAGATACGTTTAGCATTAGATGGGAAGGTGATTGGAACTTTTCACAATCTGGAACTTATCAATTTACAGCTATAGCTGATGATGGCATGCGAATCTGGCTGGATGGTATTTTTATTCTTAATGTATGGTTTGATCAACCCAAGACAACCTATACTTTAGATACCATTATTTCAGCTGGAACACACAGAATTAAAGTTGAATATTATGAAAATGGCGGTGATGCAGTTGCCAGTGTAATATGGAATTTACTGGGAAATCAAAAGTTAAATTGCACTGCTCAAAATGGTTTTATCTGTGCAGCAGGCCAATACTGCCCAGCCGCAAACTTAACAGCTCCAGACACAACTCAATGCTGCTCTCAATCCTGTTTAACTCCAGCATGGAGCATATGCTCTGATTGCGGCAATGGCTTATTTAATATTTGCGACAAAACAGAATGTTACTCAATAACTCAAAAATGTTATTTTGTAACCGGCATTTTAAGCAACAGCTGCTCAGCTTGTTCTGGTGCAACCTGTCAAAGTTATTCTGATCAAGCAAGTTGCGTAGAAGATAATTGCAAGTTTAGTAATTGTATGTGGAACGGAAGCAATTGCAAAGTCTTGATAAACAATCCACCGATTGTTTCAGCCATAACAGCAAACACTGTGGATGTTGATTTAAAATCTCCAGGAATTCAATTCTATGAAAACTCTACAGTAACCTATTCAGCCACTGCTTCAGACGCTAATAATGATGTTTTGTCTTGGACGTGGATTTATACAATAAATAATGGGCTAGAAATATCATTCCTCAAAGGAACAGGAGCAGTTCAGCCTGCAATCTTCACTTACCCATTTGGAACAGCTGGAACTTACTATACATGGATCTTAAGGGTAACAGATGGCAAATCAACTGCTCAATCAACATTGAATGTTTCGATTATTTCCAATCCAATTATAGTTACAAGCTTAAGTATTATAAGTGTAACTTCGTCATCCGTAACCTCATCTGGAGCCACTATTACATGGATTACAAATATGCCATCAGACACTCAAATCGAGTACGGAAAAACAACGTCTTACGGATCAAAAACAGCTTTGAATACAAATCTCGTGACTTCACATTCTCAAATATTATCTGGTTTATCATCAAGCACAACTTACCATTATCGCGTAAAATCTCGAGATGCTAATGGCAATCTTGTTATTTCGTCTGATTACACATTTAAAACAATATCTCGAAAGAAAGTCAGAAATTTAGGTGCAAGATCTGGTTCTGTAATCTTAACATGGGAAAACCCTGCTGAAGATGAGTCATTTAGAGGCGTTGTGGTTGTTAAGAGCAATGAGTCATACATGCCAACGCCTGATTTAAATTATAACGTCCATAATACCACAGCACAAACATGGACAGATGAGAATGTTGTTGCAGGAGTAACCTATTATTATTCCCTTTTTACCCATGACGGCTCAAGCGATTTCTCAGATCCAGAATTTATTAATTTTACGCCAATGCCTGTTCAATCACAAGATACAGACAACGACAAAGTTCTAGATGTAAATGATAAATGTCCATCTACTCCGTTAAATGTTGAAGTGAATGTATATGGATGCGCAATTCCCATCAGAAAAAAGTTTTCCCAGGATTTAACCACAAATTTCACAAATGTAGATCTTAAAAATTTTTCAGACTTTAGGGTAGGCATTCAAGACCTCGCGCATATCAAATATGAAGAAACAATGAATCTAATTGAAAGTAATACTCCAATAGACTTAGATTTTTTGATTGATATACTGCCGCGTAAAGTAAAGGTGAAGTCTGAACAATTTAGCTCTTTAAACAAGTCTGCAGTAATAACTTTTATGAATCTTGCTGAAATAACAAATCCGCGCGTGCTTAAAGATGGTTCGGCTTGTGCAGACTGCAAAATCATTAGTTTCACTAACAAGAATTTAGTCTTAAAGGTAATGCACTTTACGGAATACTCTATTGAAGAAGGAAGCTTTTGTGGAGATTCTTTTTGCAGCACAGAAGAAACCTGTTCAAGCTGCTCTGCAGATTGTGGAAGCTGTCCAATTTATACCAGCAGTGGAGGTAGCTCTGGCGGAGGCTCAAGTGGAAGTCAAGGCCATGAAATAGTTAGTGCCACATTTATATGCAATAAGGATTGGCAGTGCGGCAAATGGTCAAATTGCGTTAATGGATTGCAAACAAGAGAATGTAATTATGTCACAGTTCAAGAATACACCCAATCAACACAATGTCCATTGCTATCAACACCATCTGAAACAACTAGATTTTGTGAATTTGCAACAATAGTCCCATTAGCGCCGCCGCTTGAAGCAGAAAGAGTTGAACCATCTCAAGCAGTTTTAGAGCCAGCTCCTCAAATTCATCCGCAAGTTAAGGTATATACCACGGAAAAAATACACAATGTCAAGAAATTATACTTAAATATTATCTTATTCTCAATTTCAGTCATTGCGGTTTTGACATTAATTGCCGGAGTTTTTGCAGTCAGGTCATACCTCAGAAAAAAGCAAAGCGTTGAAGAAGCAAGTTCAACAGCAGATAGCAAATATTACAAAACTGCATTATCCTACTTAAAACAAATGCGCGCGAAAGGTATGAGTGACAAAGAAATACAGGATTCGCTTATAAAAGCTGGCTGGAGGAAAGACATTGTTGAAAATATTTTGAGGAAAAAATGATTAATATTATTTTTTCTGATTTTCCAAAAACTTAATCATGCTAATTAAGCCTTCGTTCACTGGACACTTAATGCCATGCTTTTTTCCAAGTTCAACAACAGCGCCATTTAAGTAGTCAATCTCTGTTTTTTTCCCTTTTATCAGGTCCTGTTGCATTGATGAAATATTTCTTGAATTCTTGAACTCTTTATTGATTATTTTTACAAAATCTATGTCGAACTTAATGCCAACTTTTTCTGCAACCTTCAAACATTCTTCAGCAATTGCTTTCTTTAAAGGGTTCAAATCTTTATTTACTATTCCTCTGTTTTCTATACCTAGAATTGCAGTAATTGGGTTGAGCACGCAATTAAAAATCAGCTTTTTCCAGACATCAAATTTTATATTGTCGCTTACATAGCCGTTTAAGCCGCATTTCGCGAAATTTTCTGCAATTTCCTGGCTTTTCTTGCTTTTTTCAATTGCAGTGTAGCTGTAATTTTTAAATTGAACAACACCTGGTTTTAGGAAAATAGCGCCAAAGTTTGTAACTCCCCTTAATACCATGCACCTATACCCAATGATTTTCTTGACAATATCCTCACCATAAAGCCCGTTCTGCAGGCATAAAATTATTGTATCTCTTTTGATTAAATTCTTGATCTCATTAATAGATTTTTTATTGTCATAGACTTTAGTTGTCAATAATATTACTGTATCTTTTCCAATTTCTTGAATTCTTGTAGAAGCCTTAAGTTTGTAAATTTTGTTTTCTACTCCAATAATCCTTAGTCCAAATTTATTTATTTTATTGGCATGCTGCTGCCTTGTTATTACAGTGACATCATTTAATTTTGATAATTTTGCAGCATAAAGGCTTCCAATGGCTCCGGCTCCTAGGATAATTATTTTCATTATTAGTTTAGTTAATTTTTTAATTGAAGTGGCTGTTATATTATTTTTTATATTTTTGTTTGTTTCTACACACAATAAAATTTAACAGTTAAACATATTTAAAAATTTAAACAAAACTAAAAATTAAATCCTAATATTAATCATGCAGCTCAACAAATTTGTCAATAATCGCATCTGCCATTTCTGAAGTGGTGTTATGGCCGTCTAAATCCTGAGTTCTCATTCTTCCATCTTTCAAAACAGCTTCTATGGCTTTCATTGTTAAATCGCTTGCTTTCTTTTGTCCTATGTTCTCAAGCAGCAAAGCCCCTGCCCACAAAGTTGCAATTGGATTAACTATGCCATGTCCTTTTAGCTTATATGCGCATGCATGGATGGGCTCGAACATGGAAATACCTTCTGGGTTGATATTCCCTCTTGCGCCAAATGCCAGGCCTCCTTGGATGATTGTTCCTAAATCCTGCAAAACGTCGCCAAACATATTTGGAGCAACAATAACTTTGAACCTTTCTGGCTGCCTTATAAATTGCATCACTGTTGTATCAATTAAACTAAATTCGTATTCTAAGCCAGGATATTCTTTTGCAATTTTGTCAACGCTCTCGCGCCAAAAATTATAGTAATCAAGTTTGTCCGCTTTATCAATAAATGTTATCTTTTTGTTGTTATTAATTTTTGAATAATCAAACGCATATTTAATTATCCTGTCACACGCTTTTCTGCTCAAAACTCCGATTTGATATGCAACCTCGTTCCCTCTTGCTTCTATGTTTATTGCAAGCTTTATTTTGCTTGAATTTTTATTTATTTCCAGCAGTTGCTTGTTCTTTCCCTTTCTTGCCTTTCCGCTTGCCCCAACGTAAAAGTCTTCTGTAAATTCTCTTATGATGACAAAGTCAATATCCTTATAAGTTTTGCCAGCAATTGAGCTTTCAACGCTGGGCAATAATTTAATTGGCCTGATTGATGCAAATTGGTCAAAATAATTTCTAATCATCGTAGGAATGCCTTGGACCTTAATTTGAGGCTCTAAAATAAAATTATCAAATGTGCCGCAATAAATTGCATTGCAATTGTTTTTTATTTCTTTCAGAATATCCTCAGATAGCAATTCCTTTGTTTCAAGATAATGCTCAGAACAATGCGGATATTTAATCCATTCAATTTCAAATTTATCAAGCTCAGCAGCTTTATCGATTAATTTAATTCCCTCATTTATCAGCTCCGGGCCTACACCATCTCCTGCAAAAAAAGCAATCTTGTATCTCATTTTAGAAAGCCTGCTTTTGGTAAAAATTCTTGTTTATATTAGTTTTGTTTTTAAGTAGTAATATAAAACCTAAGGATCAAGTGATCATATATTGTTTTTAAGCTCACAAGTTTTATATATGATTTATGTTTTAAGATTTCTTTAAGCTTAATCTGCTGCATTAAGGCATGAAAAAGAATGGTAAAAATTATAAACAAAAAAAACCTTGAGGTCATGGAAGAAGAGGAGCATAAGGCTTTTCATAGGAGGCTTGTGTATGTACTTGTTGTCATGCTGATACTCCTATTTGGAAGTGCGACTTTTTACCACATTGTGGAAGGGTGGCGCTACCTGGATGCAGTATACTTTTCAACAGAAACAATGACTACAATAGGCTTTGGTGATATTACGCCTAAAACCGATGCAGGAAAGGTCTTTACAATATTTTTTGCATTTACTGGCGTTGGCATTGTTCTGTACGGATTGTCGCTGATGGCTTCGCACTTTGTAGAGGTAAGGGAAGAATTCTGGCTGGAAAGGCTTGGAAAGATTAGGATAAAGCACCATACTGCTTCATTCTGGGGAAAGCTGAAAAATTTTTTGAACTATAAAGGGGATACAGTTGTAAAGTCATACGAAAAATCTGTTGCAAGAAAAAAATAATATTTAATTCTAATTGGGAATCACAAAGTTTAAATAATAAAAAATTTCAGAATATAATCATGGAAAAAGTTAGCAAGAAATCTCAAGCAGCATTAGAATTTCTAACAACTTATGGCTGGGCTTTTTTGGTTATTCTGATAATGATAGGCACCCTTGCATATTTTGGAATCTTAAGCCCAAGCACATTGCTGCCTGATAGATGCAATCTTGGATCGGATATAGGCTGCGTTAATTATTTTATAGCAGATAATGGTGTGAATTTGAAGCTGAAGAATAATGTTGGAGAGCCAATTATTATTAGCGACATTTCAGTGTCAACTGAAAAGACTCCTTTAAGCTGCAATTCAGCTGCAGTTGGAACTGGTTGGAAATCAGGGGAGTTGAAGGATATTAGTGTTGTATGTGATTTTACAAACGCAGGAATTACTGCAGGACAAAAAGGCAAATTAAACCTAAAGATATCTTATTATCCGTCCAAAAGCGGAAGCTCATATGCAAGGGATGTGAGTGGTGATTTGTATTCTACTGTTCAAAGCAGCACTGTCTCAGGCGGTGGCGCTGCTGCAGGCTGCACATTGACAGCGCTGCCGAGTTCTGGCTCTGCACCTCTCTCTGGAACTTTATCCTGGACAGCTTCAAACAGTCCAACATTATGCACTGCAAGTGGTGGCTGGTCAGGCTCAAAACCTGTTATAGGAGGATCTGAACCTTATGTTGACATTAGTTCCACAACAACTTATGATTTGGACTGCACAAACAGCTTTGGCGCTGTCCGGTGCTCTGCAACAGTCACAATAATTGGTGCAGGAGGCGATATAACACCACCAATTGTCACGATAATGGCTCCAGCAAGCGGTCCACTTCCACCAGGTACTGTGACAGTTACTGCCGATGCTTCAGATAATGTGGCTGTAGCCAGCGTGCAATTCTTGGTAGATGGATCGCCTATCGGCACAGACAATACTCCTTCGCCTGACTACTCTGTAAACTGGGACACAACAACAGCATCGAATGGTAATCATGACCTCTCGGCAATTGCAACTGACACTTCAAGCAACCAAGCAACATCCCCACCAATCACTGTAACAGTAAGTAATGCAGTTTCTTTTGACTTCTCACTCTCCAACAGCGGCGGCATAACAGCTACACAAGCATCCTCTGGATCAAACACAATCACAGCCACGCTCGTCTCAGGCACTACACAAGCTGTGACATTCTCTGCATCAGGCCTGCCAGCAGGAGCTACAGCATTATTTAATCCAACAAGCTGCAGTCCAACTTGTACTCCTACAACAACACTTACCATTCAGACTGCCGCATCCACTCCTACAGGAGTTTATACAATTACTGTTACAGGAACAGCTGGTAGCTTACCACCAAGAACTACTAATTTTCTGTTGACTGTGCTTCCATCAGGACTTGTCGGCAACTGGAAATTTGATGAAGGCTCTGGCACATCTGCTGCAGACTCGTCTGGAAATGGAAACACAGGCACTCTTTTGCCCAATGGTATTGGGCCAACATGGACAACTGGCAAAATTAATGGAGCATTGAATTTTGATGGTGTAGATGACCAAGTTACAACTTCAAATTTATTTAACAATCCTCAAGTTTTTACCATCTCTGTTTGGTTCAAAACTACTTCAGCTTCTGGTAAGAAAATTGTTGGATTCGAGAATTTACAGACAGGAACCAATTCAGGTAGTTGGGACCGCCATATTTATATGGGTACTGATGGAAGAATAAAATTTGGATGGTACTCTGGTGCTTTAAATATAGTATCATCCACAAATACATTAAATGATGGGCAATGGCATCATGCAGTTGGAACTCATGATGCTAGTAATGTTGGAAAATTATACATTGATGGTGTTTTGCAAGGAACTCTAACAAACCCAGCAGAAGTTTATAATGGTTATTGGAGAATTGGAGGGTACAAGCTAGAATTTTGGACATCTGGAAGTGACGGATACTTTACTGGAGAGATTGATGAGGCAAGAATTTATAATGTAGCTTTAAGCGCACAAGAGGTTAGTGATTTGTTCAACTCAGCTGGACCCTCCTTTGATTTCTCACTATCTAACACAGGAGATAAATTAGTTACTCAAGGCTCATTTGTCACAAATGATATTACAGCAACTCTCGTTTCGGGCACTACACAAGCTGTGACATTCTCTGCATCAGGCCTGCCAGCAGGAGCTACAGCATTATTTAATCCAACAAGCTGCAGTCCAACTTGTACTCCTACAACAACACTTACCATTCAGACTGCCGCATCCACTCCTACAGGAGTTTATACAATTACTGTTACAGGAACAGCTGGTAGCTTACCACCAAGAACTACTAATTTTCTGTTGACTGTGCTTCCATCAGGACTTGTCGGCAACTGGAAATTTGATGAAGGCTCTGGCAACGCTGCTTCTGATCCATCCGGCAATGGAAATATAGGTACTCTTTCGCCAAGTGGTTCTGGGCCAACGTGGACAACTGGAAAAGTTGGTGGTGCATTAAGATTTGACGGAAGCAATGATTATGTAAACGTGCCTGATACAGGAGCCTCTAGTCTAGATGTTACAACTGTTACAATTGCTGCATGGATTAATCCTAGCAACTATGATGTTATAAATGACCGTGGAATTATTGTAAATAAGGAAGACACCTGGGAGATAGGACTTGAAGATTTGACTGGAAAATTACAAGGTGCGGCTTCACCACCATCATGCTGGCGTTGGGCAGGAACACTTGTAATTCCGCTAAATGCTTGGACTCATGTTGCTGTAGTTTTTGATGGCACAGATGAACTACATTATGTAAATGGAAATCTTATAGAAAGTTTCTCTTGTCCTGGTTCTTTAGCAATTAATAATGAGGATTTAAGAATAGCTGCACGTGGTGGTGATGCTCCTGTCAGTTCGTTTTTTAATGGCGCAATTGATGATGTGCGCATCTACAACCGCGCACTTACTTTGAGCGAGGTCCAAACGCTTTACAACGGCGGCGCAGGCCAGCCATAAGATTATGATAATTTTGATAGATTTTTTTATTTAGGATTTTAATTAAAATAAGAAAAATAAATAAAAAATCACTCAACTAATATAGCAACTTTAAATGGCATAGACTGTTTTGCCTTCGCTTCGTTAGAATTTTCTGCAATTGTGACTTCCACTTTACACTTAAATTCATCTTCGTAATTTTTGCTTGCGTCATTAATGGCATGGAATTCAGCATCTTGGCCCAAGACAAATTGAGGCAATTTTGTCTCATCTTGAACTAATTTTGGAATCAATTTTGTTAATTCATTTCCATAAATTTTAAGGTCTGTTGACATAATTGATTTTGTTATATGCATGATGTTTCTTGACTTATTAATCTCGTCCTTTAGTTTATCCATAAAGTCATACTTCCATTTATCCGCAACAAACAACGTTATTTTCTTTTGCTTTTCAATTTTTCCAAGCCTCAGTATTTCAATAATGTCTTTTCTTGTATTTTGAATAAGTTCTGCAATCGCTTCTGCTTTTTTGTCAATCTTGTTTTCGTCATAGCTTGGCCATTTCTCCAATGAAGCAAAACCTTCGCATTTTATCATATGCCAGATTTCCTCGCCTAAATGAGGAGTAAAAGGAAGCATCATTAAGGCAAGATTTTTTATTGATTCGGTAAAAACTTCTTTGTTTTTTTCTTTATACTTCTGCAGGACATCAGCATATTCCATAATTTTTCCGATTGCAAGGCTGAACTCAAAATTTTCAATATGCTGTGTTACATTTTTTATTGTAATGTGCATTTTGCTCAGCACGTATTTATCCTGGTCGTTCAGTTTGTGTTCATCATAGCGCTTATGTGAAATATTATGAAGATTTTCATTTGCCAAATTATAAACTCTATTCAAAAATCTAAAAGAACCATTAACCCCTTTATCGCTCCAGTCCAATTCTTTTTCTGGCAATGCAGCGAATAAAATGAATAATCGTGCAGTGTCTGGACCATATTTGTTGCTTATCTCCTCTGGGTCAACAACATTTCCAAGTGACTTTGACATTTTTGCACCGTCTTTGATAACCATTCCTTGCGTTAATAACCGTGAAAATGGCTCATCAACTGTTGCAAGCCTTAAATCCCTCAATGCCTTGGTGAAAAATCGCGCATAAAGCAAATGCAAGATTGCATGCTCTATCCCTCCAATGTACTGGTCAACAGGCATCCAGTATTCTGCCTTTTCCTTGTCAAATGGTGCATTTTCAAATTTGTTTGAGCAGTATCTAAAAAAATACCACGAGCTGTCAACAAATGTATCCATTGTATCAGTTTCTCTTTTTGCTTCGTTATGGCACTTTGGGCATTTTGTGTTGACAAATTCATTGCAGGTTTCTAATGGATTACCCTTTCCTGTGAACTTGCATTTTTCAGGCTTTGGCAATCTAACTGGTAATTCCCCATAAGGAACTTGCAAAATTCCACATTTATCGCAATAAACGATTGGTATTGGAGTGCCCCAGTATCTTTGCCTTGAAATAAGCCAGTCTCTTAGTTTGAAATTAATTGTCCTTTTTCCATACTTGTTTTTTTCCATCCATTCTGAAATTGGTTCTATGGCCTCCAAGTTATTCAAACCAGTAAATTCTCCTGAATCAAATAAAATTCCATTTTCTGTAAAAGCTTCATTACCAACTTCAAGAACCGTATCCAATAATTCTGGAAACTCATTAGTATTCATATCTTCAAATATAAAATGCCCCTTATTTTTCAACTCTATTATTCTAGCGTCAAGAATTTTTCCATATATATTTTTTGCAGCTTCTATGTGCCTCTCTTCATCATTAGATATAAATATAACTATTTGTTGAATAAGATTTTTTAGATTTTTATTTATTTCAAAATCATAAAGGTCTTTTTGTCTTGAATTAGTATTTTTAGGTATCTTTGCTGGAGCAACTAAAATTAATTTCTTAATTTTTTTTTGTTTTTCTCCGAGCCATCTGACTAAAAATGCAGCTCCAGCGCTATGTCCAATTAAAATACTATTTTCATTTATATCTAGTTTCTCAAATTCTTTTTTCCATTCTTCATAAACAGGTGCCCATGGAATTGGCATTTGTGGATAAAAAGCAGGAATTCCAATTTCTCTCAATTTATTTTTTATCCAAGGAATCCAATGACGTTCTGATTCTTCTGGTTCATCTGTCCGTTCATCTTGCGGAGAGCCATGAACAATTATGCAATTAGAATTCTCGGATCTTATAACAAATTTTAAATGAATTCCATATTTTTTAGCAAACTCAAAATCTCGCTGATCATGAGCATCAGCCATCACAATCCCAGTTCCGTAGTCCATCAATACAAAGTTTGCGACATAAACAGGAACTTCTTCGCCATTGACTGGGTTTATTGCATATTTTCCCAAAAAGCAGCCTATTTTATCTTTGCCTTCTGCTGTTGTTCTTTCCTGTCGGGTTTGTTGCCTAATTTTTTTAACTGTTTCTAAAGTTGCTTTTTCATATTTTGTTCCTGTTACCAATTCCAAAACTAATGGATGTTCTGGGGCAATAATAATGAACGTAACGCTGTAAATTGTGTCTGGCCTGGTTGTAAAAGTCGGAATAATCTGCCCAGTTTCCTTTATTTTAAAAAATATCTCAACACCATAACTTTTTCCAATCCAGTTTTTCTGCATTGTCTTGACTCTTTCAGGCCAATGCTCCAGCTTTTCTATATCTTTCAATAATTCTTCCGCATAATCTGTAATCCTGAAAAACCACTGCTCCAAAAAAGTTTCAGTCACGTCATTTTGGCAGCGCCAGCACTTTCCTTCAACAACTTGCTCATTCGCAAGAACAGTGCTGCATGACGGGCACCAATTGACTGCAGCCTTTTTCTTGTAAGCCAAGCCTTTTTCGTAGAATTTCAAAAAAATCCACTGGTTCCATTTGTAGTAATCCTCATGCAAGCTGGCAACTTCCCTGTCCCAGTCATATGAAAAGCCCATTCCCTTTTGTTGCTGCCTAATAGTATCCATGTTTGTCAAAGTCCATTTTTCTGGGTCAATTCCATGCTTGATTGCAGCATTCTCCGCAGGCAATCCAAAGGCGTCATAGCCCATTGGGTAGAGAACATTAAAGCCCTGCATTCTTTTATAGCGGGCATAACAATCGCCTATCGAGTAGTTTCGGAGGTGTCCCATATGTAAACGGTTGCTTGGATAGGGAAACATTTCTAAAACGTAAAACTTTTTTTTATCAGACTTTTCAGTAACTTTGAAGATTTTAGCCCTTTCCCATTTCTCTTGCCACTTATCAGCAATTTTTTTGAAATCTGCCATAATGCTAAAGAAAATAACTTCAATTTAAATTCTTTATTGGTTTAATAGTATTAATCTATTCTTAAAACTCTTCTCTTTTCCTCAAATACTCAACCAGTTTTTCATTGATAACCAATTTATTGCCATCAACAGCGTACCTGAACGGCAAACTAATGCTTTCATTTTCATCAATTTCAATCTCAATTTCATCAACAAATTTTAAATCGCTTAATTTCAAACCTTCCAGGATTTTTTTTGTAACATATATCGCGTTATCCGTAGGCATCTGCTCGTCACCAAGATTTCTCGTTTCGAATTTTATTTTATTCTTTTTTAAGTTATTGGTTATTGTGTTGGTCCTTCTTTTTGCTGGATTATCGCCTAAAATGCCGCCAACGACAAAATATCCAAATTTATTTTTATCAATTGTAGTTAATGCTTTATCAGAATACTGAGATAGAATACATATTTTGTCAAGCTTCAATTCAGAAAAACTTTTTTCATAAACTTTTCCATACTTTTTTAATTTAGGAATATCATTTTTATTTTTAATATTGCTAAAAATCAAATTACTCCTGTGGACAATTTTAGAAATATGTTCGTATTCTATAAGGCACCATTCATAAACTTCAGGCTCCAGGTGCTCAATTACGAATTTCATCTATATCTATATTTTCCTTTCAATAGCATCTAATCGTTTTTCTATTTCCATCAGCTTGTGGATGACAATGACATGTGTCCATTTTGGATCAATACCGGTGTTGTTTGCTGTGCTTGATATTTCCTTCTCAATCATTTCCTTTGATGCTGTTGGTATATTTATCATTGATACCACCTCAACTAAATATAAAGTTGTTTAATTTAAATATGTTTTTATGTAATAAAACTAATAATAATATTTAAGAAAAAAATTCCACAAAAAATCAAAATTTCTTGAATTGCGCTGACGTATCAATTAAGTCCACATGCCCCAAAAACATTGCTCTGCAACAGTATCTCTGCAAGCCAAGTTCATCCAAAACCTTTTTTCTGTCTTCGCCCTTATCAACCCTTTCAGTGTATTTTTCCCATAAATGTGCTATCGGCTTTCCGCAGCTCCAGCACCTGATTGGAATTATCATTTTTTCCTCCTATCAAAAATTTTTTATCGATAGCTTTTTTGTACGTGTGCCCTTGCCTGCCCATGCCTATTTGGCTTTGCAGGCTCTTTTCTTCTTACATCTGCAACGAGAAGGTTCCTGTCATAATTCAAAAATATTTCTTTTAATTTGTCGCTTTTTGTGAAATCAACTAATGATTTAGCAATTGCAAGCTTTGAAGCCTCTGCCTGCGATGTTATTCCGCCGCCCATGACCTGCACGTCAATGTCAACTTTCTTGGCAACATCCCCAGCCAATATCAGCGGCTCCTGAACTTTAAGCCTTGAAATTTTTGGCTGCATAAATTCAATTGGAACGCTGTTGACCCTAATTAATCCATTTCCCTGCTTCAGGGTTGCTCTTGCAACAGCCCTTTTCCTTTTTCCGGACGCATGAATATTTTTCATTTTACTTCCAGCCTACTGCCTTGCATACATCCTTCACCTTAAAATAATCAGCCGCATGCAATTTGCTAAAATTGGCGTTTTCCAAAATTAATGCCTTTTCATTATGAAGATTTTCAGGAATGCCAATGTGGCATTTTATATTTTTAAAAGCATCTCTTCCCCTGGCCCTTTTAAATGGTAGCATTCCTCTTATTGTTCTTTTCACAAACATGTCAGGCCTTCTGTAAAAAAATGGTCCTTTTGTAGGTGCTTTCCTGTGAAGCCTTCTTATATATTCATTTAAGGTTGCGAATTTTCTGCCGCTAATTACACATTCTTCGCAGTTTATTACATCCACTTTGTTGCCTAGCAAAAGCTGCTTTGCAGCGTATGTTCCAAGTCTTCCCAAAATAGTGTCTTTAGCGTCGATTATCATGATATTATTAACCTAAAATTTTTATGCCCTTTCCACTAGGATTGTCTTTGCTCAGCTCCAATAATGGAACGATTTTTGAGCCGGCCTTCTCAATCTTTTCCTTTGCCCCATTTGAAAACTGAAATGCTGAAATTGTTAGCTTGTGCACTAGATTTCCTGCTCCAAGAACCTTACCAGCGACAACAACAACATCATTGTCCTTTGCATACCTGCTTATGCTTGAGAGATTAACTACCCTCCTTTGCCTTGTTGGCTTTTCCAAGTCAATTGCAATTCTTTTCCACAAATTAACAGACTGCTCATTGCTTCGCTTCTTTAATTCGTTGATTAATTTCTCCAATATGGGGTTTGTTGTTCCTGTTCTTTTTGACATTTTATTATTTGGATTTTTTAAATTATTTTTTGATTAATTTTTAATATAATCTTACTCCTACTTCTACTTCTCTTTCTGGCTGTATTAAAACACATTCATGATTTGAATCAGGAACCCCTAGTGTTAAAACTTCTGATACGGCTGGACCAATTTGTCTTGGCGGAAAATTCACTACTCCTAAAATAACCTTTCCTCTTAATTCTTCCTTTGAATAATTTTTTACTAACTGAGCACAGGATTTTTTAATTCCTATTTCCTTACCAAAATCAATTTTTAGTTTATATGTTGGTTTTTTAGCTTCTAGAAATTCTTCTATATCAATAATTTTTCCAACTCTGACATCTATTTTATTAAAATCTTCAATTGTTGCCATTGTATTTTCAATTCAGTTTGCTGAACTTTAATTTTCAATCCGTCGCTTCGCGACATTATTTTGTGCTCGGCAAAAATTTTCTACCATTAATTTTTGCCTCGCCTATTAATTTTTAACGAAACAAATACAAACGGGTCACATCAATTACTTTTGCATTAAGGGGTCGTTAAATTTTTTTTGAAAATCATTATTTAATGTTCAATGTTAATTTATGTTTTGTAGTTGTTGATTTTCAATGCGGAGGACGTGATTTGAACACGCGTACCCACTAAGGGACTAGCACCTCAAGCTAGCTCATTTGACCAGGCTCTGACACCCCCGCGTTAAATGTGGAGGTCGATTGTTTTATTTGATTTATTCTGTGCCATTCATGGCCCAATTTTTGATGAAAATTTTTCGCAAAAAATTTCCCGCCGAGATACGTGCGAGAACGCTCGCGTTCATCTCAACTCGCAGAAGGGTTGTTCACTTTGCCTTCTTGAGCTCTTCAACAAATTCGTCAAGCTGCTCATCCAAAATGTCTATGGCTTTTGTTACTATTTCCTTGCAGCTCAACTGCCCGAATGATTCAACGTAAAAAACAAATTCAGTGTCACTTGCAGTTACTTTGACATTTTTGTCAATCTCTGAAAAATCCAATGACAAGTCACAATCCAAAACCTTGTCTTTGTTGATTACAAGCTTTCTGTCCTTTATCTCAAAAATATTATTGTGGTCGACTTCTATAATGGCTTCTGGATTCTTCACCTCTCCCGTTATTTCGATTATCGGCCTGTACTTGTAATAAACATGGCACGGGCTCCATTTAACATGCTGCTTTCCTTTGCCAAGAACTGCAGTTGCCTCCAACTCCATAGTCTGGCCCTTGAGTAATTTTACAATTGGCATTTCCCCAAAAACTGGCTTTATGGCTGGATCTTTGCTTTTTATTTCAGAAGCATAAACTATGCCAGAGCCTTTTGTTGCACGAAGCACCATTTTTAACTGGCATCTGTTGCATCCTTTACCTTCACATTTACACTTATCCGGCAAATTGTATGATTTCAAATCCGTTTTTAGTGGAATTAGCCCAAGCCTGTGGGCAATGATTTCATCATAAAGAATTGAATTGTTTTTCACGAATTCAATCTCTTCAATTGCCATTGTTGGAACTTCGTCTATAATTAACCTTCTCAACGTGTTTGTAAATACAGAATTGAAATCTTTCAATATAAATGACAGTTTGTTTTGTTCCTTGTTGTTTTCCAAAACCCTTACTTCCATTTTACCTCCTAGATTGTTATTTATTTTTTGAATATTGGTTGATTTTTTTGAGTTGAACTTTTGATCAGTCCCTTCTGGACAAAATTTAGTTGTGCCTTGGTGTCTCGCCGCGGAATTTATTGGACCATCGAAAATAATCTGGTTTTTGATGAAACTTTTTCGCAAAAGGCTTCCTGCACTTAACTGACGGAAAAGTTTAAACTCTTCTTCCCCTTCTTCCACCTTTCTTTCTGCAGCCGTCGTGGGGCAAAGGAGTTACCTCTTCTATAATTCCTATTTTTAATCCCATTCTTGATAATGCCCTTATTGCAGCTTGCGCTCCTGGCCCAGGGCTTGTAGGCCCATTGTGGCCACCAGGAGCTTTAATCCTTACATGAATTCCAGTTATTCCTTTGTCCATTGCTGTTTCTGCTGCTTTTTTCGCAGCAATCATTGCGGCAGTTGGAGAGCCCTCCATTCTGTCGCTTTTTACAACCATGCCGCCAGAGCCAACAGCCAATGTTTCTGTTCCTGTTATATCAGTAATATGGATAATTGTATTATTATATGATGAGTAGATATGGGCAATTCCCCATCTGGATTGTCTTTGTTCCATCATTCCCTTACCTTTTCAATTTTTTGTTCCTTTGGCACTTCCATTAAGTTCATTGCACGGATTAGCCTTATTTGAGGTTCTTCCTCAACTGAGACCAAATAAGATGGAGCTGTGATTTTTCTGTCGCCAACAGCAACGTACTCATGTGTTATAAATTGCCTCGCCTGCAGCATTGTCTTTGCGAGGTTTTTCCTGCACAGCAATGTCTGCAATCTTCTTTCCAAGACATCCTTGAGAGTAAGGTTCAAAGCATCTTCAACTCTCGAGTCTTTTTTCAGCAGGCCAAGTGTGTATAGCCTGTCAAGCAATTGCTTTTTTTCAATTTCAGACTGGGCACTTCTTTCACCGATTATTGTCTTTGCCCTGTTCAGAAACTTTTTCAGCGTAGAGTCCATTTTCCAGACTTCATGTTTTCTCCTTATTCCATACTGCTTTACTATTTCCTTCTCCGCATCAATTCGCTCCTTTCGCCAAGGGTGATCTGGAGTTGAAAATTTCTTTTTCTGCTTTTTTGGGTCTCCCATTTCGTTTATACCCTTCCTCCTTTAGTTCCTTCCTTTCTCTTAACTCCCATTACCTTTCCTTTATTTTTCCTGAAATTTGACCTTGTTCTTTGGCCCCTAACTGGCAATCCAAGTGAATGCCTTACACCCTTGTAGGACCTTATTTTTTTCATCATCTTTATGTCATTGTCTTGTACAAAAGCCAAGGTTGTTCCTATCAAGTGCTTGTCTGCATTATCATCAGGATCTTTTTTTCTGTTGAAGAGCCATGAAGGTATCTTGAATTTTAACGGATCTTTTATTATATCATCAATCTTGAGTGCTTCTTCATCTGTCAAATGACCTGTTTTTTTTGTTTTCTGAATTCCAGCGGTATTTAATATTGCATTAGAAAGCATATAGCTTATTCCTTTTATTTTAGTCAAAGAATTGCTTATTGGCTTGTTTCCATCCAAGTCTGTGTTTGCTATTCTTATAAAATATTTTAATTCCTGTTTTGGTTGCTCCGCCATAGTGTTTGATTATTCAAATGTTCTTTTGTTATAATTTTCGTCTGAGCTTCGCACGAAATCCTGTGCTTGACATTGCTTTGATGCAAACGCGTTCGGTCTCGCGTATTTATCACATTGCATGCATATGAATTTGAGCCTCGAGAAAAAAGAGTGAATTAACGAAAATTATTCGCCAACCCTAAATCGCTCTTGATGAACTCGGGCTTAAAGAAAGAGAATGCAGTGGGTATTTAAAAATGTTACTGATTTTTCCAATATAGGCAAATTACGTAATATTTATAAGATATTCAACATTCTATTGCTTCATTTATGGTGGCAATAGTTTAATGGTAGAATAGGCGGCTGTGGATTCCAAAACAGAACCCGCCTGGCGGGAGTTCGATTCTCCCTTGCCGCCCTTGCAATTATTCTGAAGTTATTCTTTCGCATAATATTCTATCTTCAGCACAAACCTGTAAATAATATATGGCATTACAAAGGCAGCTGCATAAAATATCGAAAGAATTATGGGTTCATTGGCATTTTTTAATGACATTGTTATCTTTAAACTGTTTGACATCCTTGCCACAATGAACATATTAATCAATGCAACCAAAGGAATCAAAAAAACTAATATTAGATGATGCCTTTTTTCCAGATGTTCAATGCTTCTTATTACTAATTCAAAAAGTAATCCGAACACCAAACCAAGTAAAATCATGATGAAATAGAGAAAAATGCCTCCCAAAGTAACAAGCACAGGAACTAAAGCAATAGAAATTGCAAAATTCGCAACCACTATTATGGCCAATAAAATCCAATAAACGTTTTTGTCAAAAGATATAATATCACGAGTCTTATTCTGTTTTGCGTTCTGCATAATATTAACTGCCTTATTGATATCATTTCTGCCCCATCCACTTTTTTCCAGCCTTTTTATTAGATTCTGCATGCCAAATCAAAGGTGTTATTGATACAATCGTGCCTGGTATTTCAGCACACAATTCTAAAGTTAATACTCGTCTTTTTCTTCATTAATAATTTTTTTTACAAAAGATACAAAATCCTTGGTTTTTTCGTAATCCTCTTTTAGAGAATCTATAGAGACTTCGACAATTTCGCCTTTGTCAATTGTGGCGATCATTGCAACGTGCCTTCTGAATTCTTCCCTTTTTGTATATTCAGCCTTGCTTAGTTTCCTTAACCTTAAATAAAAATTAATGTAATCATTTAACTCGTTATTGCTTGGAAAGGTTTTTTTCAGCAAATCGCATCGCAACCCGGAATTTTCTGGAATTGAAGATATGAGCTTTTTCTCTTTTGCGTACTTAAGCAATGACTCTAATCCAAAGCCAATGCAATTGATAAGCCTTTCAATTACATGCTTGATTACATCGACAGTTCTTGTGTATTTCAGGCTTACCCAGAATAGATGATCTACTCGCTTCAATTCCTGAATTGCCAATTCAAAAGACTCTTTCATACAGCATCAAAGAATTATTTATTTTGTAATTTTAATATGGCTTCCGCCAAATTTCCGTTGCTTTCGTGCAATGCCTCCAAGGCTTCTTCTTTTGTGCAGTTTGTCTGCTCAATTACAGCTGCCATGTCGTCATCGCTTATCTCAATTTTTTCATTTCTTTCAACTTCAGTAATCTTGCCAATAATTTGAAGTGACTCTTGGCCCATCATATTTACCTTGCTAACTTGAGGATTTTTAATAATCAAATCTTTATCACTTGTTCTTATGATTACAACGCTAGCGTCAATCTCTTCCTGCTTGATTCCAAGCCTTTTCATCGCCTTCTGCATTTCTCTTGGATTCATACCAGGGAACATAAAGGCTCACCCAATGCCAAGCAGACTGTTGCCAAACTTGTTGAGAATTAACATAATAACAATAACAACAATGCTGAGAACAATGATGTGCCCTGGCTTGAATTTTATCTTGCTCTTGTATTCGTCAAAGTACCTTACCAAGCCACCCATGCCTTGGGGCATTGAAATTCTGTCTTGTGCCATTTTAATTTTAGAGTATGATGCAGGGTTAGAATAAGCCACCTTTTGTCAGGCCCTTAATGCAATATAGTGATTGCGATAGCCTGTCTCAGCATTAAACTAAGCGTCTTTAATAAGACTTGCACCAGCCAGGACTCACCGTTTCATCCATGCTTGTAAAAACGTCAGTTGGTTAACTCGATTCTGTTGCCAGAATCTTCACAACATCATCCTTGGTTACAGCGGTCTCGTTTCTAAGTGGTTGCCATCTGTCTCCAGATCTGGCTTATGCCAGTAGCCAATATCAACCTATCTTATAGTTGGGTGGGTGGACTTTCCTCAATACAAAATGCACCGAAGCTAAGTACTAACCCTGCATTTGCAAGTATAGAAACTGTGTATATAAAATTATCTGTTTTTGCCTTTGATAATCTCTTCTTTGAGTTTTCTAATCTCATCAAGCTGCTCCAGCAAAATGCCCTCCTTAATGTCTTCCCCTATAGCCAGCAAAATGATAAAAATAACCATTAATAGCCACAAAAAGACAGTTTGCAAAAATCCCCAGCTTACTTTATAGCCTTCAGCAATAAATACCTTGTTGATAAAGAAGTAACCCATAATCAGCACTAAGAAGCCCACAATCAAGAGCAGCTTCTCAAAAATACTCGTACGCCTCTTTTTTTCCATCTCAATCAATTATTTCTCAATGGAATTGTTATATTTATATATTTTTCTTTTTGAAAATGACAATGTTCAATTTTTGTTCACCACTCCATATATCCTTTTCCTTACAAACAACAAAATTATGCTTTTCAGCATGCCTTTTCACGAAATCAGGCATTCGTGAAATCAAAGCAATAATTCCGTTTTTCCTCAGTATGTAAGAGCTTTGGTAAAAGAATTCATTATAAATCTTATCAAGGTTTGAATTTCTTGAGGTTGGGGGATTTGATATTATTTTGTCAACACTCCCCTCTTCAAACTTTATATCAAGCCACTCTAATTCAACCCTACTGAATTTTATATGCTTGTCCACGCCTGCGATTTTTGCATTTTTTCTTGAATAATCAACATATTTGAACAAATGATCATAGCTGAAAATGCCTTTTCTTGCTTTTTTAATTTTTTTGTCAATACCAGAGAAGAATTTGTCAAAGTCAATGCCTAAATTCATTTTTAGAAAGGCAAACTTTTCCTTGTTGTAGTAGCCTACCGGAAAATTACTGGCATAGAATGCCGCTTCAATTGGAATTATGCCGTCTCTTGAAAAAGGATCGAGCAGAACGTCCTTTTTTGAAAATCTGCTTTCCATTATCAATGCATAAGCAATTGTGCCCCTTAATGAATTAGGATGCAGAAATATCTTGTATTGCCTCTTATTCAGCTCGAATCCAGTGAAGTCGATGCCAAAATAGCATTTATTGTTTATGATGTAAATTAAAAAAATAATGTCAAACTCGCGCATCTCGATCTTGGTATTTTTGCTTTTGACTTTTTTGATAATAAATTCAGCGGCTTTTGCTTCAACATCAACACTCTTGAAATCGTGCATTCCTATTCTGGTGCATTCTATTTTGATTTTCTTATTATTTTTGATCCAATCATCAAATTTTAAATCATCAAAGAATTTTTCGAATTCCTCAAAGAAGCCTTTAAATTCAAAACAATCAATCAAATACAGGATTCGGTCCACAGACTGGCACTTGTAGCATAATAAGCACAAATCTTCGAATTTTTTGAAGTCGAACGAAACACAGCTTTCTTGAGTTTCGCAAATTGCCCCAATCAATTCCTTTATCTCCAATGCCGCAGTATCTTCAATTCCTTTTGATGTTATAGCCAATCCTTTCATGGAATAAAATTACAGTGCTTCGTTTAAAAACATTTTGAATTAAATTACATAATAGAAATATTTATATCGATTGCATTTATCATTTGTTCAATGAGAAAAATAATTATTGATACAAACTTTTTGATGATACCCTCCCAGTTTAGAGTAGACATATTTTCAGAGATTGACAGGATTTGCAGCTTCAATTATAATCTGCTTGTTTTTGAGCAGTCTATCCATGAATTGAGGGACATTATTAAAAAGCAGGGCCAAAAACACAGAAAAGCAGCACAGCTTGCATTAAAACTTATTTCATTAAAAAATATTGAAATAATCAAGGCTGACAGAAATGACACAGACTCCTTGATTCTGGAGCACGCAGATAAAGATATGATAGTGGCAACCCAGGATATTAATCTAAAGAAAAGACTGCTTGAAAAAGGCGTTTCTGTTATCATTTTAAGGCAGAAAAAATATCTTAAATTGCTTGAAAGAAAGCTTTATAAATAAAACAAGCCTCCAATGATAAATTGACTAGTTGAAGTCGTTTACTATAAAAGGTTCAAAATGTTCTATAAAGTAGAGTTAAAAGATCATATCAGAGTGCCTCCTAACCTATTTAATCTTCCGTTGGAAGAGGCTGTAGTAAAGAGGATAAAGACAAAGTATAGCGGCTTTATTTCAAAAGACTTGGGTATAGTCGTAGACGTATCTAGAGTGAAGGAAATTGGAGAAGGTATTATAATACCTGGTGATGGTGCAGCTTATTACGATATTTTGTTTGAACTATTGACTTATAAGCCTGAAATGCAAGAGATAGTTGTTGGAAAAATAAAAGACATTGCCGAATTCGGAGCTTTTATCAACATAGGGCCCATAGATGGTATGATACACATAAGCCAGACTATGGACGATTTTGTGAGCTTTAGCAAGGATAAGACTTTAAGCGGCAAAGAGACAAAAAGGTCTTTGAAAGTTAATGACATATGCAGGTCAAGAATAATCGCTGTTTCGTTTAAAGATGTTTTAAACCCAAAGCTTGGGCTTACAATGAGGCAACCTGGCTTAGGTAGGCTTGACTGGATCAAGGAAGACGCAGAAGAAAAAGTGCCTAAGAAAGAGGAAAAAGAAGGCAAGGAGAAAGAGCACAAGGAAAAGAAAGAAGGTAAAAAATAAACATTTTTCATTTCAAATAATATGATTTATAGCAAATCACACTAATATCCGTAACTTTTTATTGTGATTTGCTTATTAGGAAATAACAAATGTATCCGAAAATTAAAGTTATTTCCTATAGATTTTGTTTTTATCGTTTATTGAAAGAAAATTGAGCAGCATATTTCAAAGGAATTAACAATTAAATTACAATAAATTATAACAAAAATGAAAAAGAAAGTATGTAAAAGGTGCAAGATGTTTGTCGAAGGCAATGAATGCCCTGTCTGCAAGACCAATCAGTTTTCAACTAACTGGCAGGGCAGGCTTTATATTGTTGATGCAAGCAAGTCACTTGTTGCTGAAAAAATAGGGCTTAAATCAAAAGGCGAGTATGCAATTAAAGTTAGGTAAACTCTATGCAAATCAATATTACGAATAAAAAGGATGAGCCCTTGCTATCAAGAACAAAAATTCTTGCAACCTTGGGCTTTGATAAGGCAACCCCATCTTATCAGGAGGTAACTTCTTTGATAGCAACACAGCTGAAGGCAGATGAGAAGCTGGTTGCGATAAAGCATATTTATAATTTATTTGGAGATAAAAAGGCTGATGTTATAGCATATGTATACAATGATGAGGCAAAAAAGCAGTTCATAGAGCCTAAATTAAAGGAAAAGAAGGAAAAAAAGGCAAAAACAGCTAAGAAAGCATGATTTGATTATATATTTTAAGATTATAGTTGTTAAAAAGTTTATTGAAGTGCCTTATTGTCAAAGGCAAAGAGTGAGAAACAAAAAAACTAAATGATAGCTTTAACAAAAACAATATTAAATTCAGCAAAAAATTCAATTCGTAATAAAAAATTAATTATAGCAAATCACACTAATATCCGTAACTTTTTATTGTGATTTGCTTATTAGGAAATAACAAATGTATCCGAAAATTAAAGTTATTTCCTATAATTAAAAATAAAATCCATTAACGAATAACATTAAATAAAACTCAATAAAATTATTAACATAAATAATCAAAGTAATAATTTAAAATGGCAGAAAAAGGAAAAGCAGCAAAAGGTCCAAAGAAAGGCAGATGGAATCTTTACGAAAAAAAAGGAGACAAGTTAGAAAAAAAGAATAA
>JAHFQA010000075.1 GCA_023266475.1 Candidatus Woesearchaeota archaeon
CTGTTTTCCCTCAGTAATTCCAAAATTTTTTCATCTTTCTTATCCATAATGGAATAATTTTCCATTTATGTATATAAATTTTGCTATTTTTTGCATAAAATTCCATATTTTATGGAATATGACGCCGTTGCAGAACTAGCTTTAATTTCTCCGTCGTTAATCCGACGACAAAAAGCATAAGTATAAATATAAGCTCATCCTAAAAAATATAAAAAATTAAGAGGTGAAAATATGAAACAAAAAAGAAAATATAAACAAACAACAATAAAAAATACAAAATTTATTGATTCAGAAACACTATACAATAAATTCGTTGATAAAAATAGTGTACTCATAAAAATTCACGACACAATAGACTTCTCATTCGTGAATGAACTATGCGATGATGTTTATTGTTCAGATGGGCAGAATGCCTATCTTCCAGAACTGGTTTTTAGAGTAAGCTTCATTCAATATTTTAAGAATGGGTTAAGCGATAACGAAGTTGTTAAACAATGTAAAACCAATTTAGAGTACAGATATTTCTGCAATCTTGCAATCGATGATAATTTGTTTGACGACTGCAAATTAAGCAGATTCAGAAAAGAATTAGGAGCAGATAGGTTCAAGCAAATCTTTGATTTGCTCGTTGATAAAATAAAGGAGGCGGGATTTATCAGCGAAGACGATACACAGTATATGGACTCATTTCTCTTCCTTGCAGATGTAAAAATTGTTTCTATCAATGCTTTGTTGTCAAAAGCAATTAATCAAGCATTAATTGACATGCAAAAGAGTGATAAGGATATTGAAGAAGATTTAAAAAAAAGAGATTTTGAACTCAGCGAAGAAGAGCAAAAGAAAAGATTTGTGTTTCTTATTAAAAAGGCGCAAGAAATTCTTGCATTTGCTAAAACTAAAGATGGAATCTCAAAAGAAGCAAAGAAATCTATTTCTTTGCTGAAACGCATAGTCAAAGAGCGTGCAGATATAATAAATAATGAAGATGTACGCAAAAAAGAGAATAGTGAAGAGAAAGAAAAAATTATAAGCGTCAGCGATGCTGATGCAAGAATGATGGGTAAGAAAGAAAATAATGTTGCACCAAGTTATAAATCACATTTGGCAATGACAAAAAATAGATTTATAACTTATACCGATGTAACATTAGCTACATTTTATGATGGACATCACGCATACACAAGTATAGGAGATATGAAAACCAGAGGATTTAAAGTGCCTGTTGGTGTTGGAGATACTCATTATGGAGATATTTCCTTGAGAGAAGATATGCAAATAGAGGGCACTCAAATTGTAGCACCTTATCGAAAAAATCAAGCCATGAATTCTTGTTTAACTAATGACATTATGATTGAAGCATGGATTTATAATCATACAGATGATTATAAAATGCACAGAAAAATAAGAGCGTATGTTGAACCTAAACAAGGTGAAATGAAAAACTTACACGGTATGAGAAGAGCAAAATACAGAGGACTGGAAAGAGTAAGAGTACAAAATTACATGTCGGCTTTTGTAACAAATTGTAAAAGATTGGTTGTAGCATCTTAACTTAGCGTAAGCTCTTTTTTTCCTGATGGAAAAAGGGCTTAAAATAGACGAGAAAATGACAAATGTGTAACTCATAAAGTAATACATTAAAATTTTCTGAGCTATTTTTAAAGAATTGAAAGGAAAATGAGGCTTATTTAGAATTTTGCAACAGCGTCACTATTTAAACCTTTCTATTTTACTTATTTGTAAGTAGTAACAAATTCATCCGCCAACATTAAAAGAATACTTATATTTAGGGTCGTTAGCAGTAAAGTCTTTCAATTGCTCAATTCTCTTCTTAATCTCTTCCTTGTTTTTGTGTCCGAGCGCAACAGCTTTCTCATAATTTTCAACCGCGCCATTAAAATCTCCTAGTTTGTCAAGCACAATGCCAAGATTGTAAAACCCAGTTATGTTGTTTCTGTTTAATTTGGTTGCAATTTCAAGCATATCTTTTGCTGATTTAAGATCACCTAACCTTTCAAGCACTGCGCCGAGGCTATTATATATAGTAAATTTGTTTGCATCAAGAAGCAAAGCTTTTTTTAGATTGTCATAAGCCTCTTTCATCATTCCCTTCCTGAAATAGCACACACCAAGATTCTGGAATGCGTCGCTGTTCTCTATTATTTTCAATGATTCTTTATAATATTTCATAGCTGCGTCATAATTTTTCTGCTGCTCTTTAACAACACCCATCTCAAATAATGACAAATGGTGATTTGGAACAATCTCAATTGCTTTCTGGAATGATTTCAGAGCATTGTCAAAGTCGCTGTTTTCCTTGTACAAAATTCCCAATTCATAATAAGAAGCCGCATCTTTTTTCTGACTTACTTTTTTCTTGCACAGTTCTAGATAATATTGCCTTTTTTTCTTCACAACATCAGGATCAGCATTCCCGTAATGATGCAATACGACATTAGCTGCTGCAATTTTTCCTTTCTTGCTTTTTATTGAAGGCTCCACCAGTTCATGAACTGTCCCGTCAAATCTATACCCTTTGTTGTTTCTGAAAAGCTTGATGATAAGAGAGCCGTACCAGCCTTGATAGATTCTGCCATTATGTTTGTTCTCTTCATTTACAAATCCGGCAATTGTGCTGTCATTAGTGTAATTCTTCTGCAGAAATAGAAATGCATCATTTTCTTTGTCTTTCACAAGCTCCTTGATTGTTTTGATTCCATCCTCGTCTAAAAGCTCGTCAGCATCTATCATTAGTATCCAATCTTTAGTTGCGTGCTTTATGCATTCATTTCTTGCGGCGCTGAAGTCGTCAACCCATTTGAAACTGAAAAATTTCACATCGATGTGAAATTTTTCAGCAAAAGATTGTATCACTTCTGATGTCTTATCAGTGCTTCCTGTATCAACTATAATAATCTCATCTACAATGTCTTTAACAGATTCAAGGCATTGTCCTAAATATTTCTCCTCATTCTTGGTTATCATGCATAATGAGATTGTATTCGGCATTGTTTCTGGTATTTGCATGGTATTATATATATGTTTTTAACAAAAGACATATATACTAAAATATATATTATTTAGTATGTAATAATACCAAAAGCTTTAAATATGAATATGTTAATATAAGTTCACAAGAACGATTCGTAAGAGGTTGTTCTACATAATAATAAAAATAAAAAACACTTGGAGGTGTTTATAAAATGAGATTTCAAAAAGCTATAAAGAGGATGATTGCGCTAGGAACAGGAGCACTAATGTTGGGCTCAACTGTAATGGCAGCAGCAGATTTGGCTAATTACCCTGCACCATTCGTGCAAGGAGGAAAATTTAACGGAGTTCTAATTGTAGGCGACAAAGCAGCAGCAGAAGATGTTATCGGAATTTCTGATATAATTGCAAGTTTGCAGTATTCAGCAACAACGGCTGTATCAAGCAGCGGCTCAACAAGCAATGTTGCAACAACTGGAGATACTTACAAAATTGGTGGTTCTAAGAAATTTGCTCTAGCTGAAGACCATACAACATCTAATAATGCGCCAATGGCATT